>DYCH01000009.1:5596-23605 GCA_019418235.1 Sutterella sp. | reverse complement strand
TGACTAAACTTATTCTCCCCCATTTCGGGAGGGAGGAGTGATCCATGTCATTAAATGAAGCTGTTCCCATGCTTCCTGGAATAATGCCCATTTCGCCTTTTTGAGCACGGATGGCGCCCTTGCGAGTCACCCAAACCGATTCGCCAAAGTGAGTTTCTTTTTCGACGTAATTGTGGTGGCAGTTAATGACTTCGCCTTCTAACGCAATGCCGGGCCAAACGTCGGTGAGAGACTTAAGAACATCGGCAAGAATTTCTTCTCGGTTAACTATGGCGTAGCGTTGTGCCCAAGCGGTGGCTAACATGTAGCTATCAAATAGCTCGGAACCTTCTTCAAAACTTGCCAAATTTGAGTCAACGAGCTCTTCACCTTTTGCAGCAGACTGGGCTTTGGCTTTGTTGATAAAGTACGAAGCCATCACGTTGCCGGGACCGCGCGAACCCGTATGAAGCATGATCCAAAGGTTGTCGGACTCATCAACAGAGAGCTCAATGAAATGGTTACCGCCGCCCAACGTTCCCAATTCGTTGGTCCAATGACGACGTTGCATTTCATCCAATATGGTCGGCTCTCGCTTAAGAATTTCGTCAAGAGCCGGTTGTAACTTACTACAAGCCTCCAAATGTACATTTTTATCTTTGTGTTGTTGAAAACCCACCGGTGTGCGTCGAAGAATGGAGCGAAAGGCTTCATGCAGAGTCGCCTCATCGGTGTCTGCTTTCGTAAGATTGGTTTGAACCGCTAACATGCCACAACCAATATCAACGCCCACGGCTGCAGGAATAATGGCGCCTTTTGTCGCAATGACGCTCCCGATCGTGGCCCCCATGCCGACATGAACGTCAGGCATCGCTGCGACATGGTGAAAGACAAACGGCAACTTCGCTACATTGGTGAGTTGTCGAATGGAACCGGCATCAACATCGTCGGTCCAAATTTTGATAGGCACACCGCCTTCTACAAGGATTTCTTGTTTGACAGTCATATTTTTCTCCTAATCTCTAGGATACTCTGCCCGATGGTACGTCAGTTTCTGACGGATAAGAAAAAGGCCGCTATTTTTGTTAATAGCAGCCTTAAATACAAGTGATCAAAAGTCTTACTTATGATACAAACGTGAGGTTTCGTAGCGCGGTTGGCAGCTCACGTTCATCCCCAAGCGTTGCAACAAGCGTTCATCTTCTTCACTAATGATCACGGTAAAGTGAACTTCAGAACCACGAAGCTTGGACAATTGTTCTTTTGCCTTTTGAGCCACTTCATTGCGAAGGGCAGAAATCGTTAAAGCCAAAAGCACTTCATCGACATGCAAGCGTGGATTCTTGTGCAAAAGGTATTGAGTCTTGAGTGCACAAATCGGTTCTAAAACACGAGCAGAAATCAAATCAATGTCGTGATCAATGCCGGCTAAAAGCTTTAAGGCATTTAAGAGCATGGCAGAGGCTGCACCCAAAGTGCTCGACGTTTTACCGGTGACGATACGGCCGTCGGGCAACATCATGGCCGCAGCCGGTGCACCCGTTTGTTCAGCTTTATCCAACGCAACAGCAACGGCAGGGAAAAGTTCCGGCGTTGTTTCGGATTGATTCATCAAAATCTTCAAGTGACTGATTTCGTGATCATTGACCGAACCGCGCATGCGCTTAACGCCAGCTGCATAGTAGCGACGAAGGATTTCCATGCGAGAAGCACGACGGCAAACTTCATCATCAACGATGCAGTTACCGGCCATGTTCACCCCCATATCGGTCGGAGACTTGTAGGGAGAGACGCCTTGAATGCGCTCAAAAATGGCATTTAAAACCGGGAAGATTTCGACGTCACGGTTGTAGTTAACAGCGGTTTGACCGTAAGCTTCCAAGTGGAAGGGGTCAATCATGTTAACGTCATTTAAATCAGCCGTGGCGGCTTCATAAGCCAAATTAACAGGGTGCTTTAAGGGCAAATTCCAAACGGGGAACGTTTCAAACTTTGCGTAACCGGCTGTCACTCCACGCTTGTGATCGTGATAGAGCTGACTTAAGCACGTGGCCATTTTGCCACTGCCCGGTCCCGGTGCCGTCACCACGATTAAGGAGTGACTGGTTTCAATGTATTCGTTTTGTCCTAAGCCTTCTTCGCTAACGATAAAGTCGACGTCGGACGGGTAGCCAGGAATCGGGTAGTGACGATAGTGAGGAACGCCTAAGCTTTCTAAGCGTTGCAAAAAAGCTTGAGCTGCTTTTTGGCCTGTAAATTGCGTCAAGACGACGCTACCGACATAAAGACCCATTTCTCGGAAGGTGTCGATAAGACGCAAAACGTCTTCATCATAGGTGATGCCTAAGTCACCACGAACCTTGCTGGATTCAATGTCATTTGCATTAATCGTAATAACGATTTCAACATCTTCTTTGAGCTGTTGAAGCATGCGGATTTTGCTGTCGGGCTCAAATCCCGGAAGGACACGAGAGGCGTGGAAGTCATCAAAGAGTTTACCGCCGAATTCGAGGTAGAGTTTGCCACCGAATTGAGCGATTCGTCGACGAATTTGCTCAGATTGCATCGTGAGATATTTGTCATTATCAAAGCCGATCGTCTTCATTTTATTGTTCCTTTCTTTCAAAACAACAACCGACAAGTATAGCTAAAAGCACGATCAGTGATGATTTGAAATGAGTATTTTTTTGTAGAAATTGACAACAAAAAGAAGTATGCGATAAGAAATAAGAAAACTTACGGATTCTGACGAATTCTGAGTCTTTTGATCGCCATTTTTCAATCCGATGTGTTATGTTTAGTAGTTAGTACTTTTATTTAGTTTGAAGGGCTCAACATGAAACTCTGTGGCTTTGATGTGGGTTTAGATCAGCCGATTTTCTTGATGGCCGGTCCTTGTGTGATCGAAAGCGAGCAAATGGTGCTCGATATTGCCAAAGAAATGAAGGCCATCTGTGATGACCTTGGTATCCACTATATCTTTAAGGCCAGTTACGATAAAGCCAATCGTACGTCCGGTCATAGCTTCCGCGGTCCCGGTATTGAGGACGGGTTAAAGCTCTTGGCTCACGTTCGTGAAACGGTGGGTGTGCCGGTGGTCACTGACGTTCATACGGCCCAAGACGTGCCGATGGTGGCTCAATACGTGGATGTGTTGCAAACGCCTGCTTTCTTGTGCCGTCAAACGGATTTTATCCGTGCGTGTGCTCAGTCAGGGAAGCCCGTCAATATTAAAAAGGGTCAATTCTTGTCGCCTCATGACATGAAGAACGTCATTGAAAAGGCCCGTGAAGCCGCCCGCGAAGTGGGTTTGGATGATGATATGTTTATGGCCTGCGAGCGTGGCGCAAGTTTTGGTTACGGTAACTTGGTAAGCGACATGCGTTCTTTGGTCATTATGCGTGAAACGGGCGCTCCGGTTGTCTTTGATGCTACGCACTCTGTGCAATTGCCTGGTGGCAATGGCACGAGCTCCGGTGGTTGCCGCGCTCATGTTCCTGTGTTGTCACGAGCCGCTGTCGGCGTGGGGATTGCCGGTTTATTTATGGAAACGCATCCCAATCCGAGTTGCGCCAAGAGTGACGGTCCCAACATGGTGCCGTTGGCTCGTATGCACGATTTGTTGGAAAGTTTGGTGGCGATTGACCGCGTGGTGAAGACTCGCCCCTTCTTAGAAAACGAATTTTAGTTAAAATGGCGAGCAAGGACTGGGGTCTGAACCCGCTTCGTTTTTTTGTTTCGCGCATGCTTTTGTGCGTGTCTAATCTTCTTAATTTGGGGAATGAAAAACATGTCTACGATCAATGCCATTATTGCTCGTGAAGTTTTAGATAGCCGCGGCAACCCGACGGTTGAATGCGACGTCTATTTGGATTGCGGTATTTGCGGCCGTGCCGCTGTGCCCTCTGGTGCCTCCACGGGTATTCGCGAAGCACTTGAATTGCGCGATAAAGATGAACGTTATTGCGGCAAAGGCGTGATGACGGCCATTGAAAATGTCCACGCTAAGATTAATCCCGCTTTGATCGGTTTCGATGTGACGCAACAAGCCAGCATCGATATGCAAATGATCGAATTGGACGGTACGGAAAATAAGAGCAACTTGGGCGCCAACGCCATGTTGGGTGTTTCCATGGCTTGCGCTCGTGCTGCCGCTCAATTTACCGAACAATCCCTCTATCGCTATTTGGGCGGTATGGGCGCTGTTCAAATGCCGGTTCCGATGATGAACGTCATCAACGGTGGCGCACACGCCAACAACAACTTGGACATCCAAGAATTCATGATCATCCCGTTGGGCGCTCCGAGCTTCCGTGAAGCTGTCCGCTACGGTGCTGAAACGTTTCATGCCTTAAAGAAGATCATCAACTCTCGTGGCATGAGCACGGCCGTGGGCGATGAAGGTGGTTTTGCTCCTAACATCGATAGCCACGAAGAAGCCATCGAATTGATTATCGAAGCCATCAAGGCTGCTGGTTACGAACCGGGCAAGGACATTGCCATCGGTTTGGACTGCGCTGCCAGCGAATTCTACGAAGACGGTAAGTACGTTCAAAAGGGCCAAGGCAAGACCTACACGGCTGAAGAATGGATTGAAGTCTTGGAAGCTTGGGTTAAGAAGTACCCGATCATCTCCATCGAAGACGGTATGGCTGAAGTCGACTGGGAAGGTTGGAAGAAGTTGACGCAAGCTTTGGGCCGTCGTGTCCAATTGGTGGGCGATGACTTGTTTGTGACGAACCCGACGATTTTGCGCGAAGGCATCGAAAAGGGTGTGGCTAACTCCATTTTGATTAAGGTTAACCAAATCGGTACGTTGTCCGAAACGTTGGCTGCTATTGAAATGGCTAAGCGCGCCGGTTACTCCGTCGTGGTTTCTCACCGCTCTGGTGAAACCGAAGATAGCTTCATTGCTGACTTGGCCGTGGCCGTGAACGCCGGTCAAATCAAGACGGGTTCCATGAGCCGTAGCGACCGTATCGCCAAGTACAACCAATTGCTTCGCATTGAAGAAGAACTTGACGATCAAGCTGTTTATCCGGGCCGCGATGCATTCTATTGCATTAAGGAATGGACCATCTAACGTTAACTAAAAAACGTTAGGAAAGTAGAGCCCCGACATGATAACTCCGAAGCGAATTTTGATTCTCCTTTGCGGGTTATGCCTGTTGGGGCTTTATACATTGATTTTCGGACAAGGCGGTTATGTTCGTATGTTTACGCTCGCTGAAGATTTAGCGATGTTGCAAAACGATAACCGTGAAGTTCGTGAAGACAATGAACGCATGTCTGCGGAATTAAAGTCCCTACAAACGGGGCTGGGAGCCATTGAAGAGCGCGCTCGCTATGACTTAAATATGGTGCGAGCCGGTGAAGTGTTGTTCCGTATTCAACGTCCGCAAAAGACACTGCCGGGCACTGAGATCCCGGCAGATATTATCAACGATCCGTTGTACAACCCCAACGCTAAAGAGCCGTCGGGCGACGCACAACCGTTACTTTAGTTAACGCTAGTGGGCGTCGTTCCTGAGGCCTTGCCATTAACGTCAAACTCCACTTGGCGTTTCAATTTATAAAGCACCTTATTGAGAATCTCATCTCTGGCGAGAGGTTCAATTGTCTTAAGGGTTTCGCCCGTTTTTTCATTTTCTAATTCGCTGTACATCCAGAAGTTTTCTTTATCGGTGTAAAGCGTCAAATTTTCGACAGATTCGAAATTGGCGATGCACTTAAAGGAGAAAAGACGTGCCCATTGTTTGCGAAGAGCAACTTGGCCGGAAAGTTCTAATTTAACGGATTCCAATTTAAGAGAATTGATGAGATCGTCCGTTAACCATTCCGTGACGGCATTGGTGATTTTTTGGAGCATTTTCTCTAACTGGTCTTCCGAGAACGCCATTTCCGGCGCCTCACCCATACCTTGCGGTTGACGGATAAGTTTTTCAGCTTCGGTGATGAGAAAACGAGGATCAAAATCCAAGAGTTGATCAATCAATTCATCACGCGTATAGACCTGGATTTTGCCGGTTTCGGCATCCATGCTTAACAAAACGTGATAGAGAAAATTAAATAACCAAAGGGTTTGACCTTCGGGTTTGACGTAAAAATCTCCGTGGCGTAAACCGCCTTGAACCTTCTCGGGCAAAATCTGCTCAACAACATCTTCAAGGGCAATACGCGTTTGATCGACATTGCCTTCGGTGTCTACATGACCTGTGTAAAAATAATATTCTCCGTCGATGCGGGCTTTAAAGCCAAAGCCCACGATTTGATCGGTCATATTTTTTTGATTTCTAAAGTCATTGACGATACGAGCGAGGTTATTTAATAAACGCTTTTCACTAAAGCCAGTGATGGGATAACCCCCATTAAGGTTTAGCGACAAGAGGTTACCGAGAAAGTGAAAATAACCAGCCAGGGGCTTTTGAGAAAAGCCCCAGCCCATTACGTCGTTGTTGTGGACATCAAAGAAATGTGTTGCCATTAGTTTGCGTCTTTCTTGTTGTGGTTAAAGAGAGTGTGTAAATCGTCAATCGAGAATTTTTCAGTTTTACCGCAGAAGTCACACGTGACTTCCAAGCCACCGTGTTCTTGGCAGGCCTGAAGGGCTTCCACTTCGCCTAAATTCAAAATCATGGCCTCGACACGTTCACGAGAACACGTACAGGCAAAGCGAGGTTCTTGTTCTTCAAAATATTGCGGCTTTTCTTCCCAGAATAAACGGTGAGCAATTTCCTTAGCCGGAAGCGTTAAAAGCTCTTCGTCTTTAATGGTATCGGCCAATGTTTCAATGCGATTGAGGGCTTCGGGGTCATCGACAATGCCTTCGTCCTTACCGCCAAAGCCCGGCATCTTTTGGATTAAAAGACCACCGATATTGTTTTCATCGGCCGCTAACCATAAGCGTGTGTGAATTTGTTCGGACTGTTGCATATAAAGCTCAAGCCCTTGAGCAATGGAGTCACCTGCCAAAGACACAACGCCTTGGTAGAGAGGTTCGCCTTCACGACGATCTTTGGGATCGAGCATAATGGCGCAACGTCCACCGCCATTGACGTTAATTAAATCTTTGGTCGTTGCATCGGCTGCCACCACGGCATCGTGTTGCAACTTGGCAGAAGCTCGAACCATTAAGCCATTACGGACTTCGACAATGGCCAAGCGCACTGGGCCGTCACCTTGCACTTGCATGATGAGTGAGCCTTCGAATTTAATGGAACTGGCCAATAACAAAGCTCCCGCCGTCATTTCGCCCAAAAGATGCGTGACTGGCAACGGATAGTGTCGGAATTCTCGCATGGCTTTCCATGCCGTATTCAAGCGAACAACAGCCCCTTTAACGGGGGTCGGTGTGAAGATAAAACGCAAAATAGAATCGTTCATTTGTGTAGCCTTTCTTAAATTTCTTTCGTCATCGTTTGGTACTCTTTGGCGCGCTCGATGTAGTGTTTGGCGTTTTTCTCAATCAAGGCCTTTTCTTCAGGCGTTAATGATCGTACAACGCGAGCAGGCGTTCCCAAAAGTAAAACACCTTCGGGAAATTCTTTATTCTCTGCCACAAGCGCACCGGCACCTACTAATGTATAAGGCGCTATTTTCGCACGATTAAGGACAATTGCACCCATCCCGATTAAAGAATTGTCACCAATTGTACAGCTGTGCAAAATGGCTCCATGACCTACCGTCACATTACGACCAATCTCAAGCGGTAAACCCGGGTCATTATGCAAAACGGCATTGTCTTGGATGTTGGAGTTTTCGCCCACAGTAATGGTGGCCTCATCACCTCGGATGCTCGCTCCCGGCCATACACTGACGTTGTCTTTTAAAGTGACATCGGCAGCAATGGTTGCTGTAGGGGCGCAGTAAACGGAGTCGGAGAGCTTTGGTTTTTTGTCTCCAATTGCAAAAACGGGCATAGATGTTCTCGCTCTTGTTAAAATTCGGAATCAGAGTACCCAATTGTACGGTTTTGTTATGAGAATGGATTTGCATCTGCACTCAACGGCAAGTGACGGCGTTAAAAGCCCGGTTGAAGTTGTGGAGATGGCGCATAAAAATGGTGTTGAAGTGATGGCGTTGACCGACCACGATACGGTGGCCGGTCTTTGTCAGGCGCGCAAACGTGCTCAAGAGCTAGGGATTCGTTTTATCGATGGGGTGGAATTATCTGTCACTTGGTCTGGCAAAACGATTCACGTGGTGTGCTTAGCCCCCAAGAAAATGGAAGCTTTCGAGGCGCTTACCATCAAACTTTGTCAAATGCGTGATGAACGCGCTCGAGCCATGGCAGCTAAATTTGATGCGATGGGTATTTACAATACCTACGAGCAAGCTTTGGAATTGGCCGGCAATCCTTTGAATTTATCGCGTCGTCACTTTGCTCTTGCCTTGGTGCAACGCGGTACGGTTGGTACGGAAGATGCTGCGTTTGACCGTTATCTGAAAGACGATGGTTGTGCATTCGTTAAGACCAATTGGATGAGCCTAAGTGAGGCGATGACGCTCATCCGTGAGACGGGAGGTATCGCTGTGATGGCGCACCCAGGTCGCTATACCTTCCCAGAAGGCAAAACAACGTACGATTTGTTGACGGAATTTAAGGCTTTGGGCGGTGATGTCATTGAAGTGACGACAGGAAGTCATTTCAGTGAAGAAAACGAGCGTTATACTCGTGTTGCCGTTAATATGGGCTTTTGGGCAAGTACGGGCAGTGACTATCATGGCTCTAAACCCGGTCGACCGGAACCGGGTATGCAAGAACCATTGCCTGCGTACTTACCGACGGTTTTAGAACTCATTAAAGATTAAATAGAGAAAGAAGAATCAAAATGGCGATTACCGATACTTTGTATCAGATTTTGGTGTATGGCATTCCTTTGATTTTTGCCATCACGTTACATGAAGCGGCTCACGGTTTAGCCGCTAAACGTTACGGTGACGATACAGCCTTTATGCTGGGACGCGTCACGGCTAACCCCATTCCTCACATTGATTTGGTGGGAACCATTCTTGTACCGGGCGTCCTTCTTTTGGGGTCGGCTTTAACTGGTTTGGGTGGCGTTTTATTGGGATGGGCCAAACCCGTTCCGATCAATACCCGTAAACTTAACCCGTTCCGCAAGGGAATGTTAATGGTGGCTTTAGCTGGCCCTTTAAGTAACTTCTGCCAAGCTCTTGTTTGGTTTATTTTCTTAAAGGCTTTTATCAATTCCGGCATTTTGACGCAATCGCTTCTCGATATCACGGTGGCAGGCGTTTTGGTGAACTTCTACATCATGGCCTTTAATCTTTTGCCCTTGCCGCCTTTGGATGGTGGTCGCATCGTGACGATGTTGTTGCCTTATAACGCCGCTCAACAATTTGCACGCCTTGAACAATACGGAATGATCATTTTGGTCGTTTTGATTATGTCTGGGTTGTTAAATTACTGGATGCGCCCCTTTGTCTACGTTGGTAAAAATTTATTATCTTTCGTGGGTTTCTAAGCCGAATTTATTAAGCTTAGGTAAAATTAAAAAATTGCTTTAGTAAAAAACTTAAGACACCGACGGGTGAACTTAAGTGGTTAGGAAAATTTATGAAAAAATTAGTTCGCACGAGCCTGATTTTGGCAATGCCGGTTGTATTATCCGCTTGCTCTGTTTTGGGGGTGGATTTTTCAAACGACAAGATTCAGTACGAAACGAGTGCCTCTCGTGCTCCGTTGGAAGTGCCGCCGGATTTGACGCAAGTCCCGACCTCTGACCGTTATGCTGTGCCGACGCGCCCGCAAACGGTGTTGGCTAGCCAACAAGTTGACGCTTCTCAAACGCAAGGTGCGACTCAAGTGACGACGACCATTTTGCCCGAAGGTGAAATCGCTAAGGTGATGCGTGAAGGCAATAACCGTTGGATTCATGTGAATTTGACGCCGGAGCAAACCTGGCCTATCGCTCAAGACTTCTGGCACACGATTGGTTTGAGCTTATTGCGCCAAGATGCCGCTACTGGTGTGATGGAAACCAACTGGGCTGAAAACCGCGCCAAGTTGCCGCAAGACGTGATCCGCGCAACTTTGGGTAAGGTTGTTGATTTGGTTTACTCCACCGGTGAACGTGACCAATACCGTGCCCGTATGGAACGCTCTGCAACGGGTGGCACCGATATCTTTATTACGCACCGTTCAATGGTGGAAGTGGTCAAGAGTATCGGTGGCGATAACGAAACCACCGTTTGGCAACCTGGCCCGAGCGATCCGGAAATGGAAGCTGAAATGTTGACCCGTATGGCTCAACGCATCAACATGGAATTCAATCCCAAGGCTGTCTCTCAAACCAAGGCCGAGCGTGAAAAGACCGTGGAAGATTTGACTCGTTACCAACCGGTTGAGTCCATCTCCCAATTGGAACAAAACGCTGAAGGTGTGGCTACGAGCTTGTTCGTCAAGGAAGGGTTCGAACGTGCATGGCGTCGTGTGGCTTTAGCCATCGACCGCATGGGCTTTACGGTTGAAGACCGTGACCGTTCTCGTGGTTTCTTCTTGGTTCGTTATTTGGACGAAGAATACGAACAACAAAAACGTGACGAACAAGGCTTCTGGAGTAATGCCTTTGGCCGTAGCAAGCCCGTGGATGCTCCGCAATACGTGATCTACTTGCAAAAGCTCTCCGATACGGAAACGCGTGTTCACGTTTTGGGTCCGGACGGTAAGGCCGATACGACCGGTGTCGCACCGAAGATCTTGACGCTTTTGAGCGAACAAACGAAGTAAACTCATTACACATCCGTCAACAAAAAAGCGCTCCAAAGTGGGCGCTTTTTTGCATGTCCACATGCTTAACATGATGAAGCGTTAAAGATTGTCAGTTTTCGGTGAAAAAGGGCTAAAAAAATTCAAAAATTTTGCTCTAAAAAAATCAGAGACTTAAAAAAATCTATGAAGAAGTCCTGACGAAAATCAAGCTTATTTATATTCCGTTTACAGAAGCTAAGAGTATTATCCTTCGCCGGCCGAAAAGGTTGTAATAGGCTCTTCAATGGTGCATTAAGCCCAGGTTGATGCCAAACAACAGCTTTGTTAAGCCTCATTTTCGCTGTTCGTTTTCACAGTCCTTTTTTTGTCTGTGTTAACGAATATTCTTCAATTTTTTGACGGGGTCAAAAATGGAATTCGCAGAACTTTTGCTTCTGACGTTTGCACCGCTCCTCATTCTCTTTAAACCGGAAAAAGAAAAACTGGCTTGGAGATTGACGGTTATTTCTTGGGCAGTTTGTTTTCTTATCTACTTGGGTCACGTTTCGACGGCGATCTTCGGTGTTATTAACGTTTAATTTCGAGGACAACTATCATGATGATTAATGATTATGCACGTCCTCTGACGGCTGAAGACGATAAGAAGGCAAACTTCTTCTATGACATTCTCCTGACCTACGGTCTTTTGATCGTACTTCTTCCTGTCGGGATTGCCAACATTGTTTTGGGCTTCATGCTTGGCGACTCTCCCTGCACGTTGTGTTGGGGTCAACGCCAAGAAATGGCCTATATCGGCGTAGTCTGCCTCTTTATGGCCCGCTATGGTGTTAAGCCTAAGTACCTTGCAACGCTTTTTGTGATGGCTGCCGCCGGTTTGTGGATGTCTTTCCGCCACTACGGTAACCACGCTGCTCGTGACGTCAGTCAAGGTTTCGGTTTGGACATCTTCGGTATCCACACGTATTTCTGGGCCGAAATTGTGTTTTGGTGCGTGGTATTTCTCTTTGGTTTGGCCATGTACTTTGCTCCGCGTATGGATGCATTGATTGCCAACATGAAGGGCCAAGCTTGGCGCCCGACGACGAAGTACTTCAAGGTGACATGCTTGACGGTGGCTTTCATTTTGGCTTCCAACACGTTTCAAGCTTTGTGGTCGACCGGCATTCCGCCGTTCTATGGTCAAGGCGATCCTGTGCGCTTCTCCTTTAACCCGAAGTATGTGGTTTGGTCTACGGATGCTTGGCACGGTATGTGGTCGGGTGTGAACTTCTTCGGTAAGCGTGACGTTAAGGATCCGGATTTAGCCTACGCTCCTAATACGAAGAAACTTGGTTTAACGTGGGATCACAACGCTGACAACGCTCCAGTGGCTTTGGACGGCAAACTTGCCATCAGCCAAGTTCGTACCATTAAGGGTATCAATGCTAAGGTCAATACCCTTGCTTTGATTCGTGGCGAATACCACGTAGCCTCCAAGTATGACTTCTGGGTTTTAAATAACGATCTTTCTCCGAAGGTTAGTGCTTCGTTTGACCCGTGGTTCAGCGCCAATGTGCTCGACGTTGTTGGTATCACACCGTACGCTGAAGATGCGTTTGTGTTGATGGGCTACAACAAGTCTTTGTTGCGTGTTCGTCAAAATCCGCAAGCCGATGATGTTCGTGGTTGGGCCAACTTTACGGCCGGTCGCGATCAAGTCGAACACGTTAAGGGTTTGGGCCGTGCCCGTATCGGTACGGAACGCGCTAAGTTCTCCCACATCCACAGCTCTGCTACGGATAATCGCTACATCTACACCGCTACGGTGCCTGATAACAAGAACAAAACGAAGTTCGTGATTTCCAAGGCTTTGATGGCTGACTGGACGCTCTCCGGTGAGTTCTTGCCTGCTGCAGACCTCAAGGAAGGTCGCACGTTGGGTGAACTCTACGTGACGGGTATGACGTACGATAACGGTAAGCTCTACGCCGTGTCGAAGAACTTCAACGTGATTGTTGAAATCGACATCGCTGCTGAAAAGGTGACGGCGGCTTGGGGTATTCCGGCTGAACTCACCGATATCCGTGGTCTTGTGAAGACGGGTGATACGTTTGAAGTGGTTGATAACAACCGCATCATCACGCTCTCTCGCTAAGTCGTTTTCTAAGAGCGACATGACTTAATTGGTTGTGTTCGCTCTTAATACGACAGCAAAAAAAGCGCTCCAAAGTGGGCGCTTTTTTGCACTCTCAGAAAAAGTCACTCAAAACCAATGCGTTTTGCTTAGATTTTCCCTCCTGACTTTCCCCAATGCCTATTATCACAGGACTTTGATGCGCTCATAATTAAACGTATCCAACACATTTTCATTGCATTGAAACGCAATAAGGAGTCTCGTATGTTGGGAATTCTGATTGTCTTTGCTTCGGTCTTTGCGGCCGCTTATCTTATTATCAAAAAATACTATGCTCCGGGTGTTTTGCTTTTTGTGGGTTTGATCACTTTAAGTGTCGTCACGATCATTTCGCCCGATCCGATTTTAACGGGCAAAAAAGCGACTAACTTGGCCGCTCTTGACATCGTTCAAATCGTGACCAATTTGCTTCAAACGCGCACGGCCGGTTTGGGTATGAACATTATGGCCATTGCCGGTTTTTCCTACTATATGGACAGAATTGGTGCTTCAAAGGCCTTGGTGCGCTTGAGTATTAAACCTTTGGAAATGATTCATTCTCCCTACTTGGTGATGACGGCGGGTTTTGCTTTAAGCATGCTCTTGAACGTATTTATTCCGTCGGCCGCCGGTCTTGCTTTGTTGTTGATGGTTTCGCTTTATCCCGTTTTGATTGCAGCGGGTGTGTCTCGTCAATCGGCCGCCGCTACGATTTTGGTGGGTGGTTGCGCCTGTTTCGGCCCTTCGGGATCGAATTCTTTGTTGGCCGCTGACTTAACCAATATGCACGTGATGGACTTTTTCTTAAATGTCCAATGGAGAATCGGTTGGTTTATCGTCCCGTTCATGCTCGTTGCTCACTTCTTTGTCCAACGCTATTTCGACAAGAAGGACTTGGCAAGCGGTAAGTTAACGCAAGCCGACTTTGAATTGCCTAACGTCGAACAAGACGACAAGTCAACGCAATCTGTCCCGGTCTTTTATGCCATTTTCCCGTTGGTTCCGGTGTTCTTACTCTTTGTGTTCTCGCCTTTGGTTTATAAGGGCATTCGTATGGAAGTGGTAACGGCTTTGATTACCTCTATGCTTATCGCCTTTGTGGTTGATGGGTTACGTCGCCGAAACCTCAAAGACTCGTTAGAAACCCTGCGTGCTTATCCGCAAGGCATGGGTAAGGTCTTTACTTCCACCGTCTTTTTGATTGTGTGTGCTGAAGTCTTTGCGGCAGGTCTTACTAAGTCGGGCGGCATCAATACGATTATTCAATCGGTCTCTTCGATGGATGCCGGTGCTGTGGCGGTCTTCACCGTCATGTTCTTGATTGTCGTGTGCTCTGCCATGGTGACGGGTTCGGGTAATGCGTCTTTCTTTAGTTTTGCTCCGATGATTCCGGATGCTGCTGCGCACGTTGGTGGTAATGCGGCCTTTATGTTGTCACCGCTTCAATTGTCTAGCGGCATGGGTCGCTCGATGAGTCCGGTGGCTGGTGTCACGATCGCTGTGGCCGGTTTGAGTGGTGTGGATCCGTTCCAACTGATTCGTCGCTCGATTCCTGTGATGATTGTTGCTATTGCTGCAACGTATGTCCGTTCTGTCATGTTGATCTGACGAAAGAAGGTCAAAATGAGTCAATCCATTTTTGAAGAAATGATTGCCACTCGCCGGGCGTTGCATCAACGCCCGGAAGAAGGGTGGACTGAGTTCGAAACCACCTATTTGGTGGTTAATCGCTTAAAAGCTTTGGGCTTTAAGAAGGTTTTGGTGGGACACGAAATCATTGATCCAGATTGGGTGATGGGGCGCAATCCCGACTTGATAAAGCGTGAGATTGCCAGAGCCATTGCTAATGGCGTTCCGGCATCCTTTATTGACGAAATTGATGAGTTAACGGGGTGTGTTGCTGTCTTAGAAACAGGGCGTAAGGGCCCGGTGAGTGCTTTTCGATTTGATATGGACGCACTCTTAATTGAAGAGACGGCCGATGAAAACCATCTTCCCAATAAGGAAGGTTTTCGTTCTCAACGCCCTGGGATGATGCACGCTTGTGGGCACGATGGGCACACGGCTTTGGGATTAGCCGTTGCGCGTTGGGTCATTGAAAATCAAGACCATTTAACAGGGACGATCAAAATCGTTTTTCAACCCGCTGAAGAAGGTGTCAGAGGGGCCGTTGCCATAGCCCACTCCGGCATTTTGGATGATGTCAATGTCATTCTTGCTTCCCACTGTGGTGGTGTGATTGAACCCGGAGAAATCGGCTTGGTGCATAGTGGCGTGTTAGCCAGTACCAAGTTTGATATTTCTTTCACCGGTACGCCGTCTCATGCCGGCAACCAACCTCACAAAGGTCATAGCGCTTTAATGGCAGCTTGCGCAACATCAATGATGTTGGTGGGCATTCCCCGTCACGGTGATGGGGCCTCACGCGTGGCTGTCGGTCGCTTAACGGCTGGAGAAGGTCGAAACATAACACCCGTGCATGCTTACATTCAAGCCGAAGTGAGAGGAGAGACAGCCGAAGTGAACGACTACATGGGGCGAGCCGTTGAAACGATTGTCAAAGGCAATGCATTGGCTTATGAAGTCGATGGTGAAGTCAAACGGGTGGGGGACGCGACAACGATTGTGGACTGTCCTGAAATCTTAGAGATTGTTCGTGAGGTTGCGAACACTGTTGAAGGTGTCAAGAACGTGGTTGATTTAAGCCGCCCGGCCGGCAGTGAAGATTTCACGATGATGCTCAAACGTGTTGTGGATAACGGTGGACAAGGTGGGCTCTTCCGCTGGGGATGCCGACACCACGGTCATCATAAAGCCGACTTTGATATTCAAGATACGCAGAGTATGCCCATCGCTTTCAATGTGTTCACCGGTTTTATTGATCGGGTCAACGGTTGTCATTAGCAGTATGGAAAAAGAGGTGGTTAACGCCTCTTTTCCTTTGGGAGAAAGTCGTCAATGATTTGGGGCGTATTACTGAGCGTTTGTAGCATCTTAGCGATTGTGTTTTGGAGTAGCCACCTAGGAAAGGCGAGTGCCAAGACGGGGGCCGGGTTAGTCAGTGGCCTCATTTTAGGGACCATCATCGGTGGCGCCTGCACGATCGGGACGGCTCAGTTAGCCTTTCTCTACGGGATGAGTGCTTGGTGGTATTGCTTGGGAGCGGGCCTGGCTTGTCTTGTTCTTGCTTTTGGTTTTTCCAACGCTATTCGTAAAGAAAACGGTCGAACACTTTTGGGCATTGTTGGGAAAGAGTACGGACGTCGTGTCGGTCTTTATGCCTCTTTTTTAAATTCTTTCGGTACCTTCATCAATATCCTATCTCAACTCATTGCCGCCACTTCGGTTATTGCTGTCATTGCACCCAATATGTCTTTAGTGTCGGCGTTATTTCTTTCCATGTTTTTTATGGCTGCTTATGTGGTTGTTGGTGGATCGAAAGGCGCCGGGATGGCCGGTCTTGTCAAGCTCGTTTTAATCTACATTTCAATGGTCGTTTGCGGCTACTTGGTCTTAAAGATGAGCGGTGGATTAGGTGCTGTGATTGATGGTGCGCAGACACTTACTCAAGCAACGGGCATTAACTATTTAAGTCTTTTTGGTCGTGGCGTTGGAGTGGATCTTGGGGCATGTGCTTCACTTATTGTTGGTGTGACAACCACGCAAATTTATGCTCAGGCGCTCACCAACGCCAAAGACGATCGTTCGGCACGATTGGGGGCTTTGGTCAGTAGCGTCATGGTCGCTGCCATCGGTGCCGGTGGCGTACTGGTGGGGCTTTACATGCGGATGCATTTCCCGGAGATCCCCGCAAAAACGGCCCTTACGCAGTTTGTTCTGAATTACATTCCCGGCACCTTGGGCGGAATTGTTCTCGGTACCTTATTGATTACGGTGGTTGCTTGCGGAGCTGGGTTAACGTTAGGCATTGCGACGATTATCAATAAGGATATTATTCAGGCTTATACCAAGCGTTTTTCAGATGTTCGTCGTCAATTGGTTTTGCAAAAAGTTCTTATTGTCGTAGTGCTTTTTGTTGCCACGATTTTCTGTATTTTGCTCGAAAACGATGTGATTTTAAGTTATGCCTATCTTTCGATGGCCTTGCGCGGTACGGTCGTTTTGGCACCGCTTTGCTGCGCTTTGTGGTTAAAAGGGAAAATTCGAGGTTACTATGCCCTAGGGTGTGTCTTTTTAGGTCCGATCTCTGTCGTTGTCTTGAAGTCAATTGGTTTTTCCGTTTTTGATCCGCTCTTTGTCGGTCTTGGGTTGACGTTTGTATTGATGGGTGTGGGTTTTGTTCGAAACCGTCAAAAACGGTAACAAAAGCGGTTTAAACGCCTTTAATTTCAAAAATTTTTCCCTGATTTAATTAAACTTGTGGGGTTGAATTTTTGAACGAATTTTTGTTTTTTCCCGAGAATGTTAAATCTGTTTTTTTCTTTTAAGGGCCGTTTGACGCGGAGTCGCTATTGGCTTGTGATGTTAACGTGGCTTGTGATTCGTATCGGCGTTCCTTATTTGTGGTTTTGGTACGATAGTTACGATTTGGCAAGCCTTGGTATCGAAGACGTAACGGCTAATCCCGAGCTTTGGGAAGAAACCTCTCAAATCTATTTTGCGTTGACGTTGATTTCTGCCGTTTCGATGATTTCCGCCTCTGTGCGTCGCCTTCATGACATTAGCTCAAGCGGTCTTTGGGCATTGATGCACTTTTTGCCCGGTTTGGAATTTATTTTTATCCTTATCATCGGTTCAATTTCGTCCACGAGAGGTGCCAATGAATATGGCCTAAATCCCAATGGGGAGAATAACTTCTATATCCCTGGGGCGAACGAAGAAATGCGTGTGCGTGAATTACAAATTTTGTCGCAACTTTTCGAAAAAGGTCAGTTGACTGAAGAAGAGTTTCAAAAAGCCAAAACCAAACTTTTGAAGGGTTAAAAACGAATGAAAATTCAAAAAGATACGTTGGTGACGATGTCCGTGCAAATGTATGACTTGCAAAAAAATTTACTTGAAACGGCAGAAGATTTGGCCTACTGGCACGGTCATGGTGACATTTTCCCTGTCATTGAAGCTGCCTTAGAAGGTAAGCAAGCGGGCGAAACGCTTAGCATTGAACTTGAACCTGAAGAGGCTT
>DYCH01000009.1:0-5586 GCA_019418235.1 Sutterella sp. | reverse complement strand
CTTTTGGTGATTACGATGACAGCGCCTTGATCATTCGACCGGAAACGGACTTTGATGAGGGAGTGGAAGTCGGTTTGCAATACACGGAAATTCGTGGTGAGACCTTGGATCGCGTCTATCGTGTGACGGATATCGCCGAAGGCGTTGTGGTTTTAGACGGTAACCACCCGTTGGCCGGTTACGGTTTGCATTTCGAAATTAAAATTAAAGATGTGGCGCCGGCTAAGGCAGAAATGGGCACTTCAGACGAAGTCGTGGTGCCGAATTTCCTGCAAATCACGGACAAAAAGGTTGATGTTTTTGACTCTGATGAAGAAGACGATCCGACCGCCACTCGCCACTAAGGCTTAGCGGTCAGAAACGATGTCGCTAGCCTTGTCTTTTAAGCTATAGAGAATATCTAAAGCTTGACGGGGCGAGAGCTGATCGATATCCAAGTTATTAAGCTCTTCACAGAGCAAGAAAGAGGGCTCGATTTCGGGCTCTTTTTCATTATCCATTTCGACTAACGGATCAACGGCAAAGAGATCCAACTGTTCATTCGTATGAGAGCGACTTTCAAGCTCAGCAAGCATATTGCGAGCGCGACGAATGACGCTATTGGGGACGCCTGCTAACTGAGCAACGGCAATCCCATAACTTTGGTTGGCAGGGCCTTCTTTGACTTCGTGTAAAAAAACAATGCGAGACTTGTTTTCAACGGCCGCCACGTGAACGTTGGCAACTTCCGGAGCCGTTTGGGCAAGTTTTGTTAATTCAAAGTAGTGCGTTGCAAAAAGCGTGAAGCTCTTTTTTACCAATGCTAATTCATGAGCAATGGCACCCGCTAAGCTCAACCCATCAAAGGTTGATGTACCGCGACCGATTTCGTCCATCAGCACCAAACTTTGTTCTGTGGCTTGATGCAAAATGGCAGCGGCCTCAGTCATTTCCACCATGAAAGTGGAACGACCGCGAGCCAAATCGTCACTCGCACCAATACGCGTCAAAATACGATCAACAGGGCCGATTTTGGCGCTTGTGGCAGGGACAAAACTACCGATATGGGTAAGGAGCACAATTAATGCCACCGAGCGCATAAAGGTCGATTTACCGCCCATGTTGGGGCCGGTAATCACCAATACGCGACGACCGGGCATAAGCACACAGTCGTTGGGCGTATAGGTTTCAATGGCGTCTTCAACCACCGGGTGACGAGCGCCTTCGAGTTCAATACCCGGCACTTTTTCAAGGCTGGGTTTAACCCAATTAGCTTTAATGGCGTGCGTGGCCAAAGCCATCAACACATCAATTTCACCGATGGCGATGGCGGCGTTTTGAAGATCGCGGATGTAGTGATCAGCAAACTCTAAAAGGTCGTTGTAGAGCTCTTTTTGCAGTTCCATTGAACGCTCTTGAGCTGAGAGCGCCTTATCCTCATAAGCCTTCAATTCAGGCGTGATGTAACGCTCGGTATTTTTAAGCGTTTGCTTACGATGATAGTGAACGGGTACTTGATCGGCTTGACCACGAGAGACTTCGATAAAGTAGCCTTGAACGCGGTTATATTGCACGCGTAAATTGCTAATCCCTGTGCTTTCTCGTTCACGCGCTTCAAATTCCACTAAGAAATTGCCGGCGTTATCACGCAATTCACGCAGGTTCTTTAACTCTTCGTTGTACTCGCTCGCAATGACATCCCCATCACGTAAAAGCGTGGCGGGTTCGGGCAAGAGTGCTGCATCTAACTTTTCGTAAAGAGCGGGATCAATAACGAGGGCTGCAAGGCGGTCTGCCAAGAAGGGGTCGTCAATGATGCGAGCATTGGAAACAATGAGGGCCAAATGAGGTAACGCATCACGAAGCGCAGCCAACTCCTTAGGGCGAATGCTCTTTAAGGCAATACGCGTGGCCAAACGTTCGAGATCGGGCAACGTCTTAAAGTGTTCTTTGAGACTTCCAAGAATATCTTCGGCTTCAATCAATGCCCCTAAAGCATTGTGACGAGCGGCAATTTCAGTAAAGTCACGCAACGGGTTGTGTAACCACTGATGCAATGTGCGAGAGCCCATGCCGGTCTTGCAGTGATCAAGCAACGAGAATAATGTCGGGCCATCATCACCACGAAGTGTTTCGGTGAGCTCTAAATTGCGACGCGTTGCCGGATCGATACCGACAAAACGAGATTGAACTTCAAATACCGGGGGCAATAAGTGAGGAATCGCCTCACATTGCGTCGTTTCTGCGTATCCCAAAAGGGCACCGGCAGCGCTAACAGCATCTGCGGCCTCATCTAAACCCCACGCAGAGAGCGTTTGCACTTCAAATTGGTGCTTGAGTTTGGCTTCCCCATGATCAGGACTAAAGTGCCATTGGGGAAGGGGAGTGATCGTTACATTTAAGTGCTCGGCTTGAAGCGTTTCCTTGAAGTCTTCGGGCACCAAAATTTCGCTCGGACCAATGCGATAAATTTCGCTCGCAAGTTCCTCACGTGTGGTGAGTGCCGTATGGAATTGCCCGTTACTGAGCACAAGCCATGCTAAGCCAATACGATTTTTCTTTCCCTTAGCCGGTGAAATGGCCAATAGCGAGGCATTTTGCTTTTGAGGCAAAAGTTCGTTTTCGGTAAGGGTACCGGGCGTCACAATGCGGGCGAGTTCTCGCTCGAGCGGCCCCTTACTGGGATCGCCCACTTGTTCGCAAATCGCGACAGAAACCCCTAAACGAACCAAGCGAGCCAAGTATTGCTCTAAGGTCTTTTCAGGCACGCCCGCCATTGGAATTGGGTTACCTTCTGTGTCTGTACCACGAGAGGTGAGCGTGATGCCTAAGAGGCGATTGGCACGGATGGCATCATCAAAAAACGTCTCATAAAAGTCCCCCATCCGGTAAAGCAACAAAGTTTCAGGATGTTGGGCTTTAATTTCCAAGAAACGACGAATGGCAGGGGTGTACCCTGCCAACGGATCGACTTCGGTATTGGCGTTTTTAGCGATACTCATGCCAAATCTTTCGGTTTACTTGACGTCGGGGTAGTTCTTGTTGACTAACGGCAACAATTGACCGAAAACCTTCGGCGTACCGGCAACGATTTGACCCGTCGTGAGGTAGTTACCTTCACCCGTGAAGTCCGTTACCAAACCACCGGCTTCCAACACCAAGAGAGAACCGGCTGCGATGTCCCAGCTCTTTAAATTCGGTTCGAAGAAACCATCTAAACGACCGGCAGCGACATATGCCAAGTCAAGAGAGGCGGCGCCCGCGCGACGCAAACCGCTCGTCTTCGGAGCCACTTCACGGAAAACTTGCATAAAGGCATCAACGTTGTCTTGACGACGGAAGGGGAAGCCAGTACCGATCAAGGCGTCAGCCAAAGCGACACGCTTACTCACACGAATACGGCGACCATTTAAGTAGGCACCGACACCGCGCGTAGCCGTAAAGATTTCATTGCGGGTAGGATCGGCTACAACGGCTTCAATGATTTCGTTATCGCGTTTTAAGGCGATAGAAACGGCGTATTGCGGGAAGCCGTGAATAAAGTTCGTCGTGCCGTCCAAAGGATCGATAATCCATTGGTATTGGCTATTTTGCGGACCGGTCAAACCGGTTTCTTCTGCCAAGATTTGATGCTTGGGGAAGGCTTCATGCAAGATTTCGACAATGGTGCGTTCGCAAGCCATGTCAACTTCACTCACAAAGTCAGAGTGAGCTTTTTTGTGAATCTCGATTGAAGAGAGATTGTCTTCGGCGCGAGAAATGATAGTGCAAGCAGCTTGAGCGGCTTTAACAGCGATGTTAAGCATCGGAGAACTCATGTTCTGACCATCCTTTAAAGAAAAATTAGGTATCTTGTTCTAAAATCTATAACCTACTAATTTTAATGATTTTGATGGCTTTTTGAGCCTGAAATTGAAAAATGTCTACTTCCCCTTTAGCGCAACATGTTCGTTTCATTTTGGTTGAACCTGCCCACCCCGGCAATATCGGTTCTGCAGCTCGCGCCATCAAGACGATGGGCTTTCGCGATTTGCGTGTTGTGAAGCCCTGGGTCGACTCCTATCGTACGGATCCGGAAGCGGTGGCTTATGCAACAAGTTCCATCGACGTTTTAGAAGCCAGTCGCAGTCACGACAGTTTGCTTGACGCGTTAGAAGGTGTGCAATTTGCCTGGGCCATGTCGGGTTATGATCGTGAGTTTGGGGCGGCCATTGAACCAGTGCGACTAGTGTCTCAAAAGGCTCATGACTTTTTAGCTCAAAACCAAGGTGAAATTGCGTTTGTCTTTGGTTGTGAAAGAACCGGGTTAAGTAACGAAGATGTCGCCCTTTGCCAAGGCTGTGCTGCGATTCCGGCTGATCCTGAAAGTTCCAGCTTAAATCTCTCGCAAGCCGTACAAATTATGGCTTACGAACTTCATATGGCACTGATGGATAGGAAGGCAACACATGACGGTCTCTACGATTGGCAAAGTCGTTTTGAAGGGGAAAAATTAGCCGATACGGTGGCGACAGAGGGCTTTTTAAAGCACTTTGAAGAAGCGATGGTTCATGTGGGTGTTTTAAATCCCGAAGAACCCAAGCTTTTCATGCCACGCGTGCGACGTTTATTTTCTAGAACACAATTAACGCAACCGGAAATTGATTTGTTGCGAGGGATTTGCTCTCAAATTATTCGTCCGAAAAACGATCGTGCGGGTAGTAAGTGCAAACAGAAAGCAAAACCATAATTTTTGAGAAACAATAAAACCGCTCGAAGCTTTGGCAACGAGCGATTTTTCTTAATTGCGTCGTGAACGTGCTTGACGAATTCTTTCTTCGTCTTCTTGAATCTTTTTGAGTTGTTCCTCAGTTCGGCCTAATAAGCTGTCAATCGTTTGTTGGTATGCTCTTACAAAAAGTTCTGCGTAAGCTCGACGATCTCCATACTCGTAATAACCGATAACAGCACGAAGATAGTTATCAATTTCGCTTTCTTCAATGAAGATTGGGATCAATTGATGATGAACCATAACGGCAGTTTGCATTAAGCGCGACGTACGCTTGTTGCCGTCACTGAAGTATTGAAGGTATGCAAGGTTACAATGTATGTAGACAGCTTGCTCAAAAGGATCGGTAATCGAACGAGCTGTTTCCATCAAAAACTTTAATTCAGAATTAAGCTGAACGGGTGACTCTAAAGGTTCGTAGTGACTTCCACCAATTCTGACTTTATCTTGTCTGACAGCTCCTTGGAAACGTTTTTGGAGTTGGTGCTCCGTGGTCATCGCATGAAGGTCTTTGACGAAGTCTTCTGTGAGAACATCGATTTCTTGAGAATTACTCATGACATGCAAAAACGCACGATTTAAATCACAAACCATGAGAGCATCAGACAACGGTTTCCCACCTTCTGTCCAGCCGTATTTGAGTAACGAAGATACACCTACCTTTGAGTAGGTATTCCCTTCAATTTTGCTTGAAACATAGGCATAGTCAACAGAGCGATCTTCAAACACTCTGGGATTCTCTAAGAGTTCTTGTAAGGGATACTCTTTTGAGAGTTTAAGAAGTTTGAAATAAGGTCGTAGATTCGGAATTTTGATTCTCATTTTTTAAAATCTGATTA
>DYCH01000083.1:35100-37568 GCA_019418235.1 Sutterella sp. | reverse complement strand
TTTTCTTTTTCGCTTGTGTCTGCCACTTGCGCGGCGACAAGGAGGAGAATTATGCCCAAGCACCGTTTCCCTTGTCAAGAGCTTTGAAAAATATTTTGCGAAATGTTTTTCTGACCCTTTTTTCAAATAGAGAAAGCTTTTCTTTCACCTATCTTCAACCCTCTGATATTTCAATGAAATTCGAGAGAGGTTTTATCATCTTACTCACAAATTTTTATTATTTCCACTACTTTTTTCGCCTCTTACTACCCATTGCGGAAACTTTTTTTGCCTACTCTATATATAGACTCGTTAACAATTTATCTTCGTCTTTTTGCCCCTCTTCATTATCATTAACCCTTGTCATCCTCTCTTTGGATCAAAGGATTTATTGTGAAGAAACTGTCCCTTTTAGCAACGACTTTGGTTTTATTACCCACGCTTGCATTGGCCAGCGCCGATACCGATCGTGTTAAAAACTTGGTTAAGCAACGGCTCAACATGGAACCGACCTCTGTGAAGGTGCTTCCTATCGGTCTTTATGAAGTTGTCACCTCAAACCACTCTCTTTTATATGTAGATAAAGATGTGAAATTCTTGGTGGCTGGCCATGTGTTCGATATCGCGACCCAAAAAGACCTCACACAAGCTCGCTTAGATGAGTTGTCTCGCATTGACATTAAAACCTTGCCCTTGGATCAAGCCTTAAAGACCGTTCATGGTAAGGGCACTCGCAACCTCTACGTCTTTGCTGATCCCTATTGCGGCTACTGCCAACGCTTAGAGAAAACGTTAAAGTCGCTCGACGATGTCACGATCTACACCTTTGTGACCCCATTATTGAATTCCGAAGCAATGGTTAATCGCATCCTTTGCGCTCCCAATCCGAATCAAGCTTGGGAAAACTGGATGCTTGAAAATAAAGAACCGCCTGCTCTCGATGCTTCTTGCAAGAAAACGGGCAAAAAGAACTACGAGCTCTTTGAACGTTTGGGCTTAGAAGGGGCTCCCGCCATGTACTTTGATGACGGCAATCGACTCGAAGGCGCAGCAAGTCTCGAAGAGATTGAAGCTCGATTTAAACAAATTAAAAAGTAATTTCTCTTACAACAACGCCTCGCGAATTTCACGAGGCGTTTTGTTTTGCGCTATTTCTTAGGAGGCTTTACACCGTGAGGTAACAAAACCCAAGATTTCACTTGGCTACTTTGTCGCCCTGCGGCTTCACCGGCCGCATCACCACTTCCCCAGAAGAAGTCGTAGCGAATCGGACCACGGATGGCACCGCCCGTATCTTGAGCAACCACCGCCTTTGTAAACTTCAACTCAGGATTGGCCTGCGAGACATCAACCACCAAGGGCCAACCCATTTCATAAAAACGTCGATCCACGGCAACCGTTCCTTCTTCAGTCAACGGCACGCCTTGTGCCCCTAGCGGGCCTTCATCAGCTTTTTGATCCGTACGTTCCACAAAAAACACGTAACTCGGATTTTGATTTAAAACGTCTTGCACCTTCTTGGGATTTTTCTTAGCCCAAGCACGAATGCTTTGCATCGACAATTCGTAAGGTTTTAAATAGCCCTTTTTCACAAGATAGCGTCCAATGCCTTGGTAGGGGTGACCATTGACATCGCCATAGCCCACTCTCATGTAAGAGCCATCGGGTAAAACAATGCGACCGGAGCCTTGGATTTGCAAAAAGAACGCAGCAACGGGGTCCTCTACCCAAGCAATGGCGTATTGATCCAACTTTTTCTTCTTACGATCAAGTTGAGCACGCGTATCGTACGGCACCAACTTATTGCCTTCAATCTGACCTCTTAATCGCATGCCCTTTAATTGAGGATAGATCGAGGACAAATCCACCGTAATTAAATCATCAGGCATGGTATGCAACGGGTGAATGTAGGGTGACTTTTTCTTTCGGTTACCGTAAAGAATCGGTTCGTAGTAGCCCGTCATCAAACCGGTATCGGTCACTTCAATCGTTAAATCTTGATTGCGTTTAACGGAAACCGTTTGGTAAGGGACGAAATTTGCGGTAAAGAAATTCTTCGCTTGTCCTTTAGCGACGCCATTGGCGGCAATGCAAACGCCCTGCCAACCTTCCTTTTTAAGCATCTTTTTGCAAGACTCTTTAAAGGCAGCCAATGCCGGCTCCCAATCAGCATCATCCATAGCTGGGAGCTTTTCAAACGTCGTCGGTTCCAAAATCAATGAAGCCTGACCGGGATTGAGTTTCTTGGCGGCCGCTTCATGCTCACTAATTTGCGGAGTCGTCGAACACGCCGCCACCAAAGCAGCGACGGTTGCCACAAGCAGACTGGTTCGCATTAAACGCATCTTTACCTCTAAGCTTTTAAAAAATTTAATGATTGTCTGATTGTACAAAACTCACGATACGAAGGCTTTCTCGTTTACAATTACTCACGTCAAAACTTTTAATTAAAGGGTCATTATCATGGGTATTTTCGGTCGTCCTAAGGC
>DYCH01000083.1:29162-35090 GCA_019418235.1 Sutterella sp. | reverse complement strand
TCCTAAGGCTTCTGAAAGCTGTCGCATTGCGCCTTCCATTCTTTCTGCCGACTTTGCTCGATTGGGTGAAGAAGTCAGAGACGTGATTGATGCCGGTGCCGATTGGATTCACTTTGACGTCATGGACAATCACTACGTTCCTAACCTCACGGTTGGACCCTTGGTGTGCGAAGCCATTCGTCCCCATGTCCAAGCCCCCATTGATGTGCACTTGATGGTTGAACCGGTCGATGCCATCATCCCGATGTTTGCCAAAGCTGGTGCCGATTACATCACCTTCCACTGTGAAGCCAGCAAACACATTGATCGCACCTTATCTTTAATTCGTGAGTGTGGTTGCAAAGGCGGACTCGTCTTTAACCCGTCAACCTCGCTTTCTTACTTGGATTACGTCTTAGATAAAGTGGACTTAATTTTGTTAATGAGCGTCAATCCTGGCTTTGGTGGTCAAAAATTCATTCCCTCCACGCTCGCCAAACTCGCTCAAGTTCGCAACATCATTGATGCTCACGAACGTGCCACCGGCCACAAGATCCTTTTAGAAATTGACGGTGGTGTCAAGGTTGACAATATCGGCACCATCGCCCGAGCCGGTGCCGACACCTTCGTTGCCGGCAGCGCCATTTTCGGTCAAAAGACAAAAGTCGGTTACCGAGATGTCATCACGCAAATGCGCGAAGCCATTGATCGCGACATGGAAGAATTGCGTCGAGAAGAGGAACGCGAATATGCCCGCACGCGAGGCTAAGGCCCTCTTATTTGATTTGGATGGCACCCTCGTTGACTCCGTTGACGACTTAGTGGTTGCCATCAATCAAACGCTTGCCGAAATTAACGCACGGCCTTTAACACGTGACGAAGTGACGACCTTTATCGGTAAGGGCGCTCGCAATATGGTTGAGCGCTCTTTGCGTGCAGTTTTGCCAACGGCTCCTCAAGAAGATGAAATTGAGTCCTGCTATCGAGCCTATGTTCAAAACATGAATGCACTTGAGGCCAAGTACTCTAAGCTTTTGCCTCATGTGCTTGAGTCTCTTTCATCGCTCAAAGCCTCGGGTTTTCGCATGGCGGTCGTCACCAATAAACCCTCCGTCGTCATTCCTTCTTTATTAGAACGTTTTGAGTTAAAAGACTTCTTTGACGTGGTGCTCGGTGCTGACAATGTCGAGCATCCTAAGCCCGCTCCCGATATGTTGCTATTGGCCTGTGATCGTCTAGGTGTAACACCTTCAGAAGCTGTCATGATTGGCGACTCCATGAACGACGCCTTGGCCGCACAAAACGCAAAAATCCTAGCTTTGCTTCTCAAAACGGGTTACAACGAAGGCATCAAAATTGAAAATTGGGTAAAAATTAATACGCCAAACTTCCCCGTCTTTGATACTATGAGAGAATTAACTCAATACCTACTTCTTCCCAAACGGAGTTAGTCGTGAAGAAACTTTTATGGTTATGTTCACTTTCTGTGTTATTTCCGGTTGTCGCCGGTGCTGCCGAAAGCGTTGATGAGTGCTACAAGAGTGCCCAGACCACGGCTGCCGTTCGCGAGTGCTTGAAGCAAGAGCTCCAAGAAACCCGAATCGAATATCGCTCCGTGATGGAAAAGTTAACCAGTCAGGCGGGCGAACTCGATCGCGTTACCGGTCGAAGTGAAGCACTGCCCGCACTTGAAAAAGCCAATACGTCCTTTGATCGTTATGTATCCGATCAATGTGCATTCGATGAGGCTCTCTTTGGCGGTGGTACCGGCGCTGGCGCTGCTAACCTTTCATGCCAAATCAACTTGTTGCGTATTCGCATGGGTGCCTTGGAAGCGCATCTTAATCAATAAGCTTTATGAATTTATCTTTTGATCAAGTGGCCAACGATTGGCAAACGCCTTTGGCCACTTTTTTTATGTCCGATATCGGGCAATCTCTCAAGTCATTTTTAACCCAACGTCAAAAGGAAGGTGCGATCATTTATCCGCCTAAACCTTTTTATGCGTTGGAGTTAACCCCTTTATCTAACGTTCGAGTCGTCATTGTGGGCCAAGACCCCTATCACGGCCCCAATCAAGCACAAGGCTTGGCCTTTCACGTTAACCCAGCCGTTCGCATTCCGCCCTCTTTAAGAAACATTCATAAAGAACTCAAGCGCGATTTGGGGATTGCCTCTCCTTCGCACGGTGCGCTCACGGGTTGGGCTCAGCAAGGGGTATTGCTTTTAAATGCCGTTCTTACTGTTGAAGACGGGCACGCGGCCAGTCACGCAAAAAAAGGGTGGGAGACGCTCACAGACTCTCTTTTAAAGTATGCTGCAGAGGATGCTCACCCGAAAGTCTTTTTACTTTGGGGTGCCTACGCTCAATCAAAAAAAGACCTGATTGAAGCTAGTGGTCAAGGCCACCTCATTTTGTGCGCCAATCACCCTTCACCCTTGTCTGCCACTCGCCCCCCTGTTCCCTTTATCGGTTGTGGGCATTTTTCTCAAGCTAATCGCTGGCTAGAGAGCCGTGGCGAAGCACCGATTGACTGGGGCCGTTTTTCGGATGAGACTTGTGGGCAAAGCTCTCTTCCTTTTTAATCAAAGGGTTAGAGAAAACCAGCAAATTTCTTTCTGAAATATTTTGCATTTTGAAAAATTTGTGGTTAAAATGCGTAACTCTTGATGGCCAGATAGCTCAGTTGGTAGAGCAGCGGATTGAAAATCCGCGTGTCGACGGTTCGATTCCGCCTCTGGCCACCATTTTTGAACAGACCACCCTTGCGGTGGTTTTTGTTTATCTGCGACGATTACCTCATCAAATTTCAATTCTTCTCAATTTTTCTCGCTAAGACGCCCCCATTGCGCAAAAACCTTTTTAGAATAGACGGTCAGAGGATGAAAAATCCCTACTCCCTAAATAAGAAAATGCGAGAAAACCATGTCCTTCGATTTTGAAAAAATTTATATTAATGGACAATGGATTGCCAGTCAGAGCAATCATTTCATTGACGTAGAAAATCCCTCGACACTCGAGTATTTTGCCCGTGTTCCCGATGGGAATGAAAAAGACATTGACTTGGCGGTCAAAGCCGCTCAAGCGGCCCAAAGTGATTGGGCAGACGTTGCCTTAACAACCCGCATTGAAATGATGCAAAAAATGCTTGATATTTTTAAAACCTATCAAGATCGCATCATTGATTTAGAAATTAAAGAGCTGGGCGCCCCGATCACCTTTTCCACACAAACCCACTGCTTGTTGCAATTTAACCGCATTGCTTCATACATCGAAGCTGCTAAGACAGTGGTTGAGGAAGAAGATTATCCACGATCGACGGTCTACAGAGAACCCTTGGGCGTTGTGGCTTGCATTACACCTTGGAACTACCCCTTGGGGCAAGTTGTTCAAAAGGTGATTCCCGCTATTTTGATGGGTAACACCGTTGTGCTCAAACCCAGTCAACACACGCCGTTGACCTCTTACCTTTTAGTTGACGCGTTTGATCGTGCAGGGTTCCCGAAGGGCGTCATTAATTTGGTCACCGGTCGAGGCGCGGCCGTGGGCGACGCTCTGGCTAGCCACCCGTTAGTCGACATGGTTTCCTTTACGGGTTCAACCAAAGTCGGCATCAAGCTCTCTCAACGTGCGCTTGAAACCGTTAAACACATTAGCCTGGAGTTGGGTGGCAAGTCCCCCTTCATTTGGATGAAGTCTGAAGACTACAGTAAAGCCATCCCGAAACTCTTTAGCTCAATCTTTCTCAATAGCGGTCAGACGTGTACGTCCCTTTCTCGCTTATTGGTCCCCGAAGAAGACCTTGAAGCCATTGAAAGTCTTTTACTAGAACACGTTAAAGCCTACACAGTGGGCGATCCAAACGATCCCAACACGCAAGTGGGCCCACTCTCTTCACGCTCTCAATTTGAAAAGGTCTCCAACTACATTCAAATTGGGATTGATGAAGGAGCCAAGCTTTTGACGGGCGGGGTTCCCAAGGATGCCGATCATGGGTACTTTGTCCAACCGACGATCTTTACTCACGTGAAAAACACAATGCGCATTGCTCAAGAAGAAATTTTTGGCCCCGTGCTTTGTGTGATTACGTATAAGACGTTGGAAGAAGCCATTGAGATTGCCAATGACACGCCTTATGGTCTTAATGCCGCCGTGTTTGGCGAGCGAGAAGAAGCGATCGCAGTTGCTAAAAAGATTAAGTCCGGGAACGTCTATATCAACGATGCCCCGCGCGACATCATGGCGCCTTTTGGTGGCTACAAACAAAGCGGGATCGGTCGCGAAGGCGGATTAGCGGGATTGTTAGAATTTACGCAATTTAAGACCATTTACGACCATTCAACGTTCTAGCCAAAAGCGCCCAACCGGGCGCTTTTTTAATGAGCAAAAAAGTCGTTAAGCGAGTGAGAGTTTTTCGTGATGAGACTCACACCGATGAAACTTAAAACGCTCACCAACATCGCAGGGGCCACCGCGTGCCAACCCAAGGTCGGGATTTTAAAAATCACAATCGCAAAGTAAAGACCCAAGCCACAAAGAACCGAGGCCATGGCGCCAGCAAACGTTGCGCGCTTCCAAAATAAGCCCCCCACGAGAGGGCACAAAAAGGCCAACTCTAGTCCACCAAAGGCAAACATGTTGATCCAAACAATGATATCGACCGGATACATGGCCAAAACCAAAGCAATAACACCCAAGATCAAAGTAGCGATTTTTGCGACTTTTTGAATGGACTTGTCTTCATCCGGTTTTCGGTTATAACGACGAAGGAGCAAATCTTTGATAATGGCCGAAGAGGCTGCAATCAAAAGGGAACTTACCGTTGACATGGTGGCCGCCAATGGACCGATAAGTGTCACTCCGGCCATCCAAGGCGACATATGATGCGAAATTAAATACGGGATCATGGCATCGGTGTTGCCACCAAAATCTGCTACATCCACAATAACGCCGCGCGCTAAAACACCTAAAAAGGTCATCCCGATCATCAATGCGCCGCACACCACGGTGCTTACAATCATCGCCAAGTGCAAATCTTGCGTGTTCTTATAAGCCATGCAACGCACGACCGATTGAGGCAACGCCACCGTTGCAAAGCCCACCAAAATCCAAGCAGAGAAAAGCAACGACAAAGACAAAGCACCAGCGCTTGTTGGTGAGAGGAGTTTCTCCCCTTCAGGCGACTGACCGATCGTCGTCATAAGGTTCGTTAACCCCCCGGCTTCGCTTAATAACCCTTGCGCCAAAGTAAACATCCCCACCAGCATCAAAATGGCGCAAAGCGTATCGGTAATCACCACGGCTCTAAAGCCACCGAAAGCGGTATAGAGCACCACGACGAGTCCAAAAATCAATAACCCCCATTGGTAGTCAATACCGGCCGCTTGCGAGACAATCTGCGCCCCACCGATAAACTGTCCCACCATCATGGTAGTGAAAAAGACAAGAAGCAATACAGAGAGCAAAACAGCGAGACTCTGACTGCGATAGCGGGCAAAAACGACATCAATAACGGTCACGGCAGAAATTCGACGGCTCACGAGTGCCATTTTCTTGCCTAACACCCCTAAAACCAAAAAGCCCGCAATGATTTGAGGTGCCGCAAAGACCACCCAACCAAGACCATGTCGCCAAGCCACGCCGGGCCCCGAGACAAACGAGCTCACAGAGCCATAAGTGGCCACCAGTGTCATGGCCAACACAAAGCCTTTTAAGTTTTGATCGCCTAAAAAATAGCTTTTTAAAAATTCAGACCCATCTCTTGTTTTCGTCTTTAAAGACAAAAACACAAGGGCCAAAAGAAAAAGAAGTATCGGAATGAAAATCGTGATGGAATTCATTGGCGTTCTCCATCACTGACATCATGAAGGTCAAAGTTTTTGCAACCAAAACGCACCAAAACAATGACAATCAGCACCGACAGAAGGTAGCCCCCGATGCACGAGAGC
>DYCH01000083.1:7607-29152 GCA_019418235.1 Sutterella sp. | reverse complement strand
CCACTAAAGCGTCTTGGGTGAGAAAAATCGCCAGCCAAAATGAAAGCGTCACAAAGCACGCAGCCCAAAGCGTCAACCGTGCCTCACGATCGGCTTGCGCGAGTTTTTCATGATAAGAAAGGGAAGAATTATTTGTACTCATGCCTTGATTTTAAAGTGCTTAGGGCACAGATGTTCATCCCTTCGGATTACTCACGAAAAAAAATCCCGACGGCCAAATGGCAATCGGGATTCATCACTCAGAAGAAGTAACTAAGAATTAGTACTCTTTCTTAGGCAACAAAGCAGGCGTTTCACCATCAACACCCACCAAAGCCAAAGCCGTCAAACCGATCAATTGGGGACCCAAATGGGTATCAATCATTTCGAAGTATTCTTTGACGTTGTGAGCGTGTTCAGCGTGACCGCCCGAGCACAAGCACGTCGACGGGATGTTGGCGCTCATCGGAGCGTTGGCATCGGTCGAAGAACGTGCGTAGTTCGTGCATTCAATGCCCAAAACCTTTTGAGCGCTGCGAGCAGATTGCAAAACGGGGCAATCATGCGGACGGGTGCCCGCCGGACGATCACCGATTGCGGTCTTCGTTACCTTCAAAAGGCGTTCCGGATCTTCGATATCCCAAGAAGCATTTTCTTCAGCCACGGCTTCATCGAACTTCGCCAAAATTTCGGCTTCCAAATTCAATAAGCACGTATTGTCGAAACTGCGCATATCGATTTCGACTTCACAGTGAGCAGAAATCGTATTAACGGTCGTACCGCCCTTGATCGTACCTACCGTCCACGTGGTCTTGGGGTCACTGGCAGGACGCAAATCAGCGAACTTCGTCAATGCACGACCCATGGCATGAATAGCACTCGGGGTCTTGCCGTATTCGGCAAAACTGTGACCACCCAAACCGTCGATTGCCACGCGCCAACGGTGAGAGCCCGTTGCGCCATAGAGCACACGACCCACGTCCGTCGAGTCAACGGCGATGAAGCCGTCAATCTTATTGTTCTTAACCAAGTGCTTAGAACCACGGATGTCACCGTTACCTTCTTCACCCACGGTACCAACAAACCAAATGTCGCCTTGGGTTTGGATCTTGGCTTCTTCAAAGCAACGCAAGATTTGCAAAATGCAGCGCAAGCCAGAGCAGTTATCACCAATGCCAGGAGCAGAGTAACGAATGCCGTCTTTTTTCACCGTCACATCCGTGCCTTCTGGGAAAACAGAGTCCATGTGAGCGCCCAAGACCAAAATCGGACCATTGGCCATCGTGCCCTTACGAACACCGATGACGTTACCGATTTCGTCCATTTTCACATCCGTCAAACCATAGGCTTCAAGGCGTTGCATCAAACTGCGAGCACGCTTTTCTTCCTTAAAGGTCGGTGACGGGATTTCACACAATTCAACTTGCTCATCCATAGCACGTTGCACATCGCGCTTGGCGATTTCTAATGCTTGGGCCACCTTCGGCAATTGAGCAACTTTTTGAACGTGTTCCAATACCGCTTCACTCAAAGCAGGAAGTTCTTTTGCCATTGACTATCTCCTAAGACAAATTCAGACCTGTCGTCCTTTTTTTTGAGAAAGGACAACACAAAGAAAATACCCACCCTTTTCAATAGGGAGGCCATATGGAAATTTTAATTCAAATCAAACGTTAAGAAGGTGTGAATATTTGCGTCAAAAGGATTAAATCAATCTTTTTTGTGCTCTAGAAAATAAATCACCTGACGGGCAACTTTCACACAATCGTCGATGTGTTTGTCACCCAAGTAACGCAAAGCGCCATAGCCCAAGGCAGCAGCGGTAGCTTGCCCAACCAAAGGTACCCAACGGGCGGCTTGCTTAGACGACATCTTAACGCCCACGCTTTTTAAAACGGTTGTGGCCAAGGGAGCTGAAATCACTTTCCCTGCTAAAAGCACACCCACCCAATTAATCGCTTCATAGACCATGACTTTTTGTGTGGTGGGCAATTGATCAATTTGACTCGGTGTAAGGCCAAACTCTTGATTGATTTGTTCCATCATTTTGATAAGAACCGTGACGTCTAAAAGCATATCGACGCCCGGAATCGGAACAAACGTCGTCCCGGCAGACAAAAGGGCTTGTCTGGCAACATGGCGTTTAGCTCGTTCAACGGCAGCCAAAATGCGCTCTTCGTTTGTCGGAATCGTAAGGTTATTATGTTGGCCCATGGGGAAATCAATTGAGATGAATCTCTTTAAATTTTAAGAATTTTTTGTCCCTTTCTCAGTCCTAGTCGCACTTTCCATCGAAAAAATTTGCGTCACGTCTTAAGCTCAAGTAACATCAAGCCCAATTTATATTTTTATTCGAAATTTCAATCGTTAGGAAACACTTGTGAAAGAGTCCATGAGAGCCAAATTAAGCCGCCTTGGCCGTCGATTAGAAGAAATCGATGCCATGTTGGCTGCCCCCGACGCCGCCAATGACATGAATCGCTTCCGCGACTTGTCACGCGAGCGTGCGGAAATTGAACCCGTTGTTTTGAAAATGAAAGAGTACGAAACGACGGAAAGCGATATTGAAACGGCCACGGAAATGCTTGATGATCCGGATATGGCCGAATTCGCACAAGCCGAAATTGATGATGGTAATGAACATTTGCAAACGCTTGAGCACGACTTAGAAGTCATGCTTTTGCCCAAAGACCCCAACGACAGCAAGAACATCTATTTGGAAATTCGTGCTGGCACGGGTGGTGACGAATCTGCCATCTTCGCTGGTGACCTTTTCCGTATGTACACCCGCTACGCCGAACGTCAAGGTTGGAGCACTGAAATTGTCTCTGCCAACGAAAGCGATTTGGGCGGTTATCGTGAAGTGATCGTCCGTGTGATCGGTGCCGGTGCCTACTCGAAATTAAAGTTCGAAAGTGGTGGTCACCGCGTTCAACGCGTCCCTGAAACGGAAAGCCAAGGTCGTGTGCATACCTCTGCTTGCACGGTCGCCATTTTGCCCGAAATGGATGAAATCGGTGAGGTGGAAATTAACCCTGCCGACCTTCGTATTGACGTCTATCGTGCCTCGGGTGCCGGTGGTCAACACGTGCAAAAAACGAACTCTGCCGTGCGTATTACTCACATCCCTACGGGAACCGTGGTGGAATGCCAAGACGAACGTAGTCAACACGAAAACAAGGCCCGTGCCATGAGCGTGTTGATTTCGCGTATCACGGCCAATGAAGTCGCTAAGCAACAAGCTCAAGAAGCCAGCACCCGTAAGAGCCTCGTGGGTTCCGGTGACCGCAGTGAACGTATCCGTACGTACAATTATCCGCAAGGTCGTGTGACTGATCACCGCATCAATTTGACGCTCTATAAGCTCGACTTCATCATGGACGGTGACTTGGACGAAATCATCTCTGCCCTTACCACCGAACACCAAATCGAGCAATTAGCTCAAATGGGTGAATAATTCGCATGGCTACGATTCGCCAAATCTTAGTAGAAGCCTCGCAAAGAATCGATCGCTTTGATGCGAGGCTTTTGCTTTGCTTTTGTCTGAATAAGCCACGTACCTTTCTCATCGCTCACGACCAAGACGAATTGGATGACGAAACATTAAAAAGCTTTTTAGCTTTGGTCGCTCGCCGTGAAAATGGCGAACCCTTCCCCTACATCGTCGGCACTCAAGAATTCTTCTCTCGAAGCTTTCGTGTCAATCCTAACGTTCTCATTCCAAGACCGGATACCGAGACCCTTATTGAGTCCGTTTTAGAAGAAGTGAGAACGCATCCCGCTCAAACCCTTCTTGACATGGGAACGGGTTCTGGGTGCATTGCCATTACGCTTGCGCTTGAACTTTCCAACCTTCACGTTTGGGCCACGGACTACAGTGAAAAAGCGCTTGAGGTTGCCGCAACGAATGCCTCTTCTCTGGGTGCTAATGTTCGCTTCTCTCAAGGTTCTTGGTACGACGCACTACCCACTGAAACTCGCTTTGACATCATTGTGAGTAACCCTCCTTACATCGAAAGCACAGATGTACATTTGAACAATTTAACATTTGAACCTATCAGTGCTTTAACCGATGGGGCGGATGGTCTGACGGACATTCAAAAAATTATTGAGGGTGCTCCCAAGCATCTTAATGCTTGCGGACTTCTTGCCATTGAGCATGGCTGGGATCAAGGAGCTGCTGTCAGAAAACTCTTTTCTGAAGCCATTTGGGAAGACGTTGAGACGGTCAAAGATATGGGCGGCAACGACCGCATAACAAAAGCGCGCTTGAAAAAATAATTTCCAAACGCGCTTTGATGAACTTCAGAAAATCTTACAAGCAATAGCGGATCGATCGCGTCCACCACGTGGCTACCGTCAGTAACGCAGCGATAAACAAGAACGCCATTGCAATCGAGAAGTACTCTCCAATAAAGCCCAAAATAGCGGGACCGGCCATTAAGCCAAAGTAACCAATCGTCGTCACAGCGGTCACAGCCGGCAGCGCAGGCATACGCTTTTGGCGAGAAGCCGCTGAAATGATCAAGGGAGCAATATTGGCAATCCCTAAACCCATTATGAAAAGTGCCACCAAGCACACCGTCAGACTCGGAATCATCACCATCGCCGTTAAGGCGCCAACCATCATCACGGCACCGCCCCAAACAACCTTGACGGCCCCCCATTGCGTAACGATACGGTCACCGAACAAGCGAGCAATGGCCATCGCAATCACAAACACCGTATAACCAACACCGGCGTTTTCAAGCGGCATTTGGACGTGTTCTTGTAGGAAAAGAGCGCTCCAATCGAGCATCGCCCCTTCCGCTAAGAAGACAACAGCGCAAAGTGCTGCCAACATAATTACCGGGCCCTTAGGCACCGCAAACGGAGCAGATTCTTGGTTGACAAGCGTTGCCGAAGAGACGTGCGGCAGAGCAAACGTTAATAAGAGACTTAAAACGCCCATCCAAAAGGCCGTGGCCCACCACATATTAAAACCAAGGCTTAATGCCAAACTCAGGCAAATGGCGGCCGAGACTTCACCAATGCTATAAAAGGCGTGCATACCGGACATTTGACGGGATTGGTGCGTTTTTTCAAGCGCGGCACCGTAAAGGTTCACAGACACTTCCAAGCACCCTAACGCCACGCCGTAGGAGAAAAGCGCCACACACTCAAAGAGGTAACTTGGCGTCCAGGCCAAAAGGACCAACGAAAGACAAGACCAGTAGCCAGAAATGGCAATCGCTCGGCGACTTCCTAAACGAGAAGATAACCAACCAGCCAGCGGCATACCTAAAACAGAACCCACGCCCAACATCAACAACAAAAGACCGAATTTCATCGGACCGACTTGAAGCGCATCATTGACGAACGGAATAAGAGGTGCCCAAGCAGCGATAGTAAAACCGGCTGTGAAAAAGCCGGCATAACCCGCGTAAATATCCCAATTTTTAAACGACATATAAGCCTTAAACATGATTGACTTGTCGTCAATTATCTACTCAATTATTTGATATTACGAGATTGATTCCATCAAATTTTTGATACACTATAGATTGATTAGACCACTATCCTTCACCCATCTATAGGGTAGAGGCAATACAAACGGTGCTAAGTTGCAATCTGGCAAATAGTGCGCCCTTAAGCTTCAATGTGGGAGAAAACCATGGGAATTGACATCGACGAATTGAAATCCTTTGTCTATGCAGCTCAGGAAGGTTCATTCTCAGCAGCAGCGCGCGAACTTGGGCGCGCACAGTCCGTAATTTCCACTCACATTGCGAACATGGAGGCTGAACTCGGTTATCGGCTTTTTGTCAGAAGTCACCGACCGATTCTGACAGAGCAAGGTGAACAGCTTCTGCCCTACGCCAAACACGTCATTAATGAATATGCGCGCTTTGATCTGCGCGCTAAGCAAATTTATGGCGACGTACCCTTGAGCTTACACATCGGCTTAGACCACTCGTTAGGTAACAACGCCATCATGGGGCTTTTTGAGAAGCTCTCACTCACCCACCCTCAATTGCGTGTACAGATTGAAAGCCTGAACGCGTTTGATGTGAACTGGTTTTTCAAAAACACCGAAATGGCCATGGCCATTGTCTTTTCCAATGCCACTCAGTTTGAGTGCCCCGCTTTTGAAATTGCACAATTCCCGGTATCGGTCATTGTAGGACTTCAACACCCATTGCAAACCCAACAACCCGCAACGGTTGAAGACTTAAGAGCCTATCGACAACTGGTCGTCACGGCGCGCGACCCCGAGTCCCCGCCTCCTGTCATTTTGAGTGACGATCCATGGGAAGTGAATTCCGGTGCGTGGGCGCTTTCTCTTGCCGCTAAAAACGTCGGCTGGACCGTTTTGCCTCAACGTCAACTTGCGTTAAACCCCAACTTGGCTCGAAAAGTTTCTGAAATTCAAACCGAAGGCATTTCGATGCCACCCGAACGATTAATGCTTTTAATTCGCCCAGATCAGACCGAATCCAAACTGGTTCAATGGTGGAAAAATGAACTTCTTCATATCGTGCCAACCTTTGAAAGAAAGCCTGCCAATTTTCCGTTATCACCATCGACATAATTGCAACTTTTGTGTCAACACAATGACAATTTTGCCACCTCCTATTAAAGAAAATAAGGTTATTTCCATTATTTTTCAATAAGTTAAAAAGTGGCTAAAGACGAGTCTATCGTCACTAAATCTTCACTGACTTGTCTCAGTCCTGACATAAATGCTCCTCAAAATTACAGGGACATTGAACGATGGAGCTATTTATGTCGCAACAATTTAAAAAAACCGCTATCGCTACGTTGTTAGCCTCTTGTGCATTACTGGGTCAAAATGCTTGGGCAAGTGCACAAAACATGGTCATTGCCATGCCACTTTTACCCACGACAGTTGAACCGCAAGGGATTAATAACAATGCGATCGACCGTGTGATGTCATCTGTTTATGACACCTTGATTCGTGCCAACAGTAAAACCGGTGCGCTTGAGCCCGGCCTTGCCCTTTCTTGGAAACGCCTCTCGGCCGATACGGTGGAATTTAAACTTCGTCGCGACGTAAAGTTCCATGACGGCACGCCCTTTACCGCCGATGACGTTGTCTTTTCTTTCGGCCCTGAACGCTTTAGCGGCGAAAAAGCCCCTGGTCGTCCGGCTGCATGGGAGTTTCTCGGTGGCTTAAAGAGCGTCAAAAAAATTGACAAATACACCGTGCGCGTCACGATGAAAACGCCCGATCCGTTGATTGAATTGCGTTTCTCTGCCCGTATGTCTGAAATCATTTCCGAAGACGGTTTCAAAAAAGCCGGCTCTTGGGAAAATTGGGTAAAACGCCCCATCGGCTCCGGCCCCTACAAGATCGTTTCTTTCAAAACCTCTAACCGCTTGGAATTGGTTCGCAATGATCAATACTGGGGTGACAAGGGCGCCGCACAAAAGGTGAGCTTTGTCGAAGTGCCTGAACTTTCTGCCCGTGTCGCCGGTTTACGTTCAGGTGAATTTGACATCATCACGGAAGTGCCGCCCGATCAAATCAAGCCCTTGTCTTCTGACGGCAAAGTCAATGTTGTCGGTGGTCCGATTGCCAACGTCTACGGCATGGTTTTTGATACGCAATCGTCTGAAGTGATGAAGAACCCGAAATTGCGTCAAGCCATCTTGCACGCCATCGATCGAGATTTGTTAGTGAACGCCCTTTTTGCCAACAAGACATCTGCGGCCAATAGTTTTCAATTAAAAATGTTTGGCGACCTCTACCTCAGCGAGCTTGATCAAAAGCTCTACGATCCGGCCAAAGCCAAGGCCCTTTTAAAGGAAGCCAACTACAAGGGCGAACCCATTATTTGGAAGATTCAAACCGGTTACTACACGCTTGAAATGACCGTTTCCCAAGCCGTGGCCTCCATGCTCAAGAGCGTGGGTCTCAACGTCGAACTTCAGGTCAAGGAAAACTGGTCTCAAGTAGAAGCTCCTGGTGCGGATCGTATGATCAATAACGCTTCGTTCTCGGCTTATTTCAACGATCCGGCCAGCCAATTATGGCGCCGAATGAAACCGAAGAGCTCTTGGGACAATATGGGCTACCTCAATACCACGGGTCAAGCCTACAAAACGTTCCAAGTTAACGGTGAAATTCTTGAAACCAACACGGATCTCGCACAACGAAAAGCTGCTTGGGCACAAATGCTTCAAGCCTTTGCACAAGATCCGCAAGCTTGCCCGCTTTATGCGCTACCGATGATTTATGCCACGCAACGTAGTGTCACGTGGACACCGGGCACCGATGGTCGAATGGATCTCACTGCCGAGAGCTTGTCCTTTAAGTAATCGCGCCTTCATCACGCCCTTGTTAGGAGAAAGTCACTTATCTCCTAGCAAGGGATATTTCGATTTTATTCATTCACTTTTATGTCAAGTCAAACACTTTTATCGATCAAAGATTTAAGGGTTGCCTTTAGCGGTACCGAAGTCCTTCATGGTGTCGATTTAACCATCGAGCAAGGTGTGATTCACGCATTGATTGGCGAGTCGGGCTCGGGCAAAAGCGTCTTAGCTCGCTCTATTCTCGGCTTAGCCGGTAACCACAGCCAAACAACGGGAAGCATCCGTTTTTGCGGACAAGAATTAATTGATTTCAAACAATCGGACTTTCAAAAGATTCGTGGTACCGATATTGCCATGGTTGTTCAAGACGCCATGTCAGCACTTAACCCCATGAGAACCATTGGTCAACAGCTCATGGAAACCATTGCGTATCGCCATCCATTATTTCGACATCGGTCTGCCACTCAAACGCTTGCTCGAGAAAAAGCAAAACTTCATGAAATTGCTCTTGGGTTATTAAAGCTCGTTGGCATTACGGCCCCGGAAAAACGCATGAGCGCTTACGCTCACGAACTCTCCGGCGGGATGCGTCAACGCATCATGATTGCCTTGGCACTTGTCGGCGAACCGAAATTATTATTGGCCGATGAGCCCACCACGGCATTGGACGTTGTTGTGCAACGAGAATTACTCGAGCAGATGCGTGAAATCGTGAAAAAGCGCAACATGTCCATGCTCTTGGTAACGCACGACTTGCACCTCGCTCACGACATTGCTGATCGCGTCTCTGTCATGTACGCAGGCTACCTCTTAGAAGAGGGTCCTGTTAAACAAGTTCTCCCCAACCCTTCACACCCATACACGGAGGGCCTTCTTGAGGCCATGCCTGATATGGGAAGCGAAAAAGGTTCTTTAAAACCGATTTTTGGAGAAATCCCGCCGCCCTCTAAAATCGGCAAAGGTTGCCCCTTTGTCTCTCGTTGCGACAGACGTTGCGAAGCTTGCCAATACGCCCTTTCTCCGATGGTAAGTCTTGATGAGCGCACACAATGGCAATCTCGTTGTACGCTCGCTCACAGTAACGAACCCAAACAATCTCGAGAAGCCATCGACACCTTATCGGAAGTGGTCAGCAGTCGCGAAAGAACCGACTTTCCGGTCGTCATTGACGCTCATATTGCCAAACACTGCTACTACACACGCCAAGGCTTTTTTGGTCGAAAGAAACCTTGGGATGTTTTGCAAGATATTGATCTGCAGATTCGACACGGTGAAGTTTTAGGCCTTGTTGGTGAATCCGGTTGCGGGAAATCCACTTTGGCACGCTTACTGTTGGGACTACAAAAACCCACTGCCGGCGCCATCAAATTCAAAAACGATTTTTACCCCGAACCGCGCTCTCAATCCTGGCGCATGCAACGGGCTGACACGCAGATGATCTACCAAGATCCTTACGGCTGTTTTGATGCCCGTATGCCTGTCATTGATCAGGTGGCTGAACCCCTTGTGACTCACTTGCACCTTTCAAAAGCCGAGGCTCAAAAACGAGCCGCCAAGGTGCTCACCGCTGTCGGGATGCCAAAGCACCACATGAGTCGATTGCCGGGCGTCATGTCGGGCGGTCAATTGCAAAGAGCGGCCATTGCGCGAGCCGTGGCTCTCAACCCAAGTCTTTTGGCTTGCGATGAACCGGTCGCCAGTTTGGACGTTTCCATTCAAGCCCAAGTTCTTGAGCTACTGAACAACTTGCGTAACGTCTCCAAAATGTCCATGCTCTTTGTCTCCCACAACTTAAATGTTGTTCGATACATCTGCGATCGTGTCATTGTGATGTACTTGGGTCGTATCGTCGAAATGGGAGAAATTGACCAAGTCTTTAAACACCCCAAACACCCCTATACGAAGCTCTTGATGGCTTCAACCCCGGGTGCTGACAGTAGCATCATTGAGTTTTATCCCAAAGGCAGTATGCCAAGCCCCATTGACCGTCCCCAAGGTTGCGTTTTTGCTAATCGCTGTCCGATGCGTTCGGCACGTTGCTTGGAAGGCAATCCGCCTTTATTGAAGGATGAGAACGGACACGCAGTGGCCTGCTTTTCTTCAAAAACCATTGAAACTTTTATCAACGAACGTAAGGAGTGAGTGACATCGTGTTCGCTTTAGTCTTTCGTATTGTTCTTCGTTCACTGATCACACTTTTATTGCTGACCGCCGTTGTCTTTTTTGCGCTTCATTTAACGGGCGATCCGGCCCGATTGATGTTGGGCGACGGTGCAGATGCCGCTGCGTTAAATGCTTTTAGACAACAATGGGGGTTAGATAAGCCCCTTTGGCAACAGTTTATCGTTTACCTGCAAAAGCTCATGACGCTCGACATGGGGCATAGCTACATGACGGGGCTCTCCGTTAAAGAAGTGTTTTTAAATGCCTTTTGGCCTACGCTTGATTTGATGATCCCTACGGCCATTATCACTTTAGCCTTGGGTATCCCGATGGGGGTGATTGCAGCGATTCATCGCAATTCCACGCTTGACCGTGCCATGATGTTTTTGTCCGTTTTCGGTTACGCCGTTCCTAACTTCTTCATGGGCGTTTTGCTACTCCTTGTCTTTTCCATTTGGTTGGGATGGCTCCCCTCCTATGGCAATACATCGGCCTTGCACTACATCATGCCAATCATCACCATGGCCACTTCGGAAGCGGCGATTTTCTCTCGTTACGCTCGCAGTGCCATGATTGATGCGCTTCGCCTTCCTTGCGTGAGAGCGGCTCGAATGAGAGGGTTGCCTGAAAAGCGCATTATTTGGTTGCACGCACTGCCCAACGCCATGCTCTCCATTTTGACCATCTTGGGCTTTTTCCTTGGAACCTTGGTAGCAGGCGCTGTCATTACAGAAAACGTTTTCTCATGGCCTGGCATCGGCAAATTGTTGGTTCAATCGGTGGCCAATCGTGACATCCCTGTTGTTCAAGTTATCGTACTTGCCACCGGCGCCTCGCTTATCACTGCCAATCTTTTAATGGACTTATTGGCACTTGTCGTCAATCCTCGTTTGCGACGCACGGATCATTAAGGATATTCAATCATGTTAAAACTGACTCAAATGCGTCTTCAGCCTTTAGTGCTTATCAGCATCGTCGTGCTTCTGACCTTTTTCGTGAGTGGTCTTTTTGCTCCGTGGCTTGCGCCCTATGATTTGGAACAAATGGATTTAATGGCGCGTCTTAATAAACCCTTTGAAAATTTCGCGCATATTCTGGGTACCGATGAACTCGGACGCGATGTATTTTCTCGATTACTCTATTCCATTCGTTTGTCATTTTTATTGGCAATTGCAGGGACTTTGTTAGGTGCCATTTTAGGAACGGCATTGGGTTTTCTTGCGGCACGATTTGGTGGCATCATCGACGATACGATTAACGCCAGTATCGACTTTACAGCCTCGTTGCCCTTTATCATTCTTGCCTTAACCATCCTTGCTTTTTTAGGCACGAACGTCACCGTGATCATTGTCATTATGGCGGTCTACGGTTGGGATCGTTACGCTCGATTAACACGAAATCTTGCACGATCAGCCTACACCGAAGGCTATGCCGGAGCACTTGAAAGTCTTGGGATTCCTACGTGGCAAATTGCCGTTCGTCACATCCTTCCCAACATTGCTTCGGCTTTGGTCGTCAACATGACGCTTAACTTCCCCGGCATGATTCTTTTGGAAACCTCTCTCTCCTTTTTAGGTGTCGGCGTACAACCTCCGATGAGTTCTCTTGGCACCATGCTTGGGTTTGGTCGCGACTACCTCACAACCGCCTGGTGGATTGCCGTTATTCCGGGCACGGTCATTGTCATGGCGACACTCTCCATGTCCATTCTTGGTGACTTTGTCCAACAAAAATTAGAACCTCAAGGCAAATAAGGAAAATAAACAATGAAGCAACAAACTCGATTTCTTATCGTGGGTTTTGACGGTCTTCGCCCCGATTGTGTTAAAGAAGACATGCCGGCCTTGCACCGATTTATTGAACACTCTCATCGTTGGTCTCAATACTGCGCCAACTTTCCGACCGAAACCTATGTCAACCACCCCACGATTTTTTCAGGTTTCCGACCGTGTGATCACGGCATTATCGCCAACTGTTTTTACGATAAAACAATGCCCGCTCATCAAAGCGTTTTTACCGGTTGGTCGGTTCAGTCCATTTCCGAACATGAGGGCAAAAATGGCGGTCATGGCGTTATTGAAATTCCCTCTTTAGGGGATCGCTTAGGTCAACAAAAGAAAACGCTTCGTGTGTTGTGTGCCAACTCTTCCGGTAGCACCCGTTTGCAGCATATTCATGCTGACCGCTATGAAGGTCATTTGAATTGTTGCGTGCACGATATCGACTCAGCCCTGCCGTTAAAAGAGCGTGAATGTTTGCAGTCGCGTTGGGGATCGGGCATTCCCTTGGCATTCCCCGATTTCAAAGGCAATGAACTGCTTTGCGACATTTTCTTTAACTATGAAATTCCAAGAGGCTTGGGAGACGTGACAGTCTTATGGTTTGGCGAACCCGATCACTCCAGTCATGAATTTGGCATCTGGCATGAAAAGACTCGACAAGCCCGTCAAAATGCCGACCAAGCCTTTGAAAAGATTCTTCGTTGGTGGGAGGACGAAGGCAAAGCAGCAGGCGTTCAGCTCGTCACAATGTCTGACCATGGTCACTCCGAAATTGCAGAACATTTCGATGTGACTTCTGTTTTGAAAAACGCTGGTTTTTCTGTTCTCACCGGCACTGATATCCGTAACGGCGCAAACCCTCAAGACGCTGACATTGTCGCGGTTGGCAGCTATGCCATCGGACTATGGATTAAACCCGAAATGCAAGACAAATTCGGTCAAATTCGAAACGTATTAATGCAAACGCCAGAAGTTGGCATGATTTTCTCTCAACCCACCACTCAATGCCCTCCTAGTACCGAAGGCAGTGTCGCGGGAACGCTCTCTGAACACTTACTTTCTAGCGAGCATCGCAGAGGCCCTGATTTACGCGTCGTCCTACATAACGATCCGCAAAGCGGCTACTCGATTGACGGCGGTGACATTGATATTGGTTGTGGCAATCATGGCGGGTTGATGCCTTGTGAAATTCGGGCTGTATTAGCCATCAACGGCAATCTTTTTAGTGCCACTCCCAAAGTTCATCAAGTCCCAGCAGCACACGATGACTTTGCCATGACAGTCATGACGCTTTTGGGACTTTTGGATCAAAAACATTCCGATGAAAATCCATTAAAGGCTCGTGTTCTTAAAGAAGCGCTTTGCGATCAGGAAACAAATTCCTCTTATGCTCTTGAGCGTCTGAGCCTACAATACGGAAAGTATTCTCAATATTTGATTCGAGCTCACTATTGTGGGTGTACCTACGTTTTAGAAGGCGCCCGAGAAGACACTCACAAAAAGCTTTTAAAAAAGGATGTTATTCATGTTTGATCTCGTTATTCATGGACAAAACGCTCATCTTTTCCGATCTCAAATTCAGGGTGTAACGGTTTGGGAAAAAGACAATGCTTTAAGAGTTTGTCAACTGTCTTTTGATGAAGCCATTGAAATTCAAGAACGTGCACAAAAAGCCCAACTGGATGCCAATCTCGTCAAATCAGGGCTCTCCATTAAAGAATTCCATGTAGCCGCTTTTGACATGGACAGCACCCTCATTGACCTTGAATGCATTGATGACATTGCCATGCAAATTGGTGTGGGAGAAAAGGTGTCTCAAATGACCGAATTGGCCATGCAAGGTCATTTTGAATTTGCAGACTTCCTTCGTCAACGCTCTCACCTCTTAAAGGGTGGCACACGTGAAGTCATCAATACGACAGTTTCTCACGCCACACTGATGCCTGGGGCTTTGCGCTTAATGAATTTCTTAAAAGAAAACGGCGTAAAAACTTACATTATTTCGGGCGGTTTTTCTGACATCGCACGTGATGTTTGCGAGCGTTTGGGAATGGACAATTTCCTCTGCAACGAACTTGTCTTTGATAAAGAAGATAAGCTCTCGGGGGAAGTCACGGGGCCTGCCGGTGGTGAGATTATTGATGCCGCAGGGAAACGCAATGCGCTTGCCGTTTTATGTATGCTCAATCACACGAAACTCAGTAACGCCATTGCGGTCGGTGACGGTGCTAACGACTTAAAGATGCTGGGCGCCGCAAAGATCGGTGTTGCCTATCACGCCAAACCCATTGTTAGAGATGCCGCCCACTACCACGTTGAATTCGGTGGACTTGATGTCATCATTGATTTCTTCGTTGAAGCCTGGCCTCAAAAATAACGGACTCCCAAAAACATTTTGGGCTACCTTTCGGTAGCCCAAATTGCTTTAACCATTGACCACTTTCAATCGATTAATTGCATTGGTCACAAAGACCGTTGCACCGTATTTAATGGCTTTATCGTTAAAGTCAAACGTGTTGTGGTGAAGACTTGCTTGATGCTCTTCATCCATCAAACCGGTTCTAAAGAGGCAACCCGGACGAGCGTTCATCATGAAGGAGAAATCTTCTGCAATCATTTGGGGATACACGGGACGCAAGGCCTCTTCACCCAACCACTCTTGAACCATCGTCTTTAATGCTTGAGCTTGTTGCGGGTGACTATAGAGCGACGGATAAAGACGCGTATAGTGAAGTTCAGCCTTCGCACCATAGGCTTGAGCAACGTTTTCCACAACGAGCTTCAAACGCTCCTCAACAAGGTCTCGGACTTCAGGTTCAAAACTGCGACACGTGCCCACCATTTTTGCTTTTTGCGGCAATACGCTTGAGCCCTTTTCGTCACCGGCGAGCAATGCACCAAAGGTCACCACTGCGCCCTTTAAAGGATCGACATTACGGCTCACAATCGATTGGGCTGCCACGACAATTTGGGCTGCAACCAAAACGCTATCAATGGCTTCATGAGGACGTGCACCATGACCGCCTTTACCTTCAACAGCGACATCGAAAACGTCTGCGCTTGCCATCATATAGCCGGTACCAATGCCAATGGTTCCTACAGGATCGGCAGGCTCACCGTGCGTAGCATAAACTTCAGCAATCGGGAACTTTTCAAAAAGTCCATCTTCAATCATTAAGCGTGCACCGGCATAACCTTCTTCGCCTGGCTGAAAAATAAAGGCGACCGTGCCGTCAAATCCATCACGATGCTCACAAAGGTACTTACAGGCAGCCAATGCCATCGTAATGTGACCATCATGACCGCAAGCGTGAGTGCAATTGGGAACTTCTGAAGGATGATCATGCTGGGCTTTTTCTGGCAACGGCAACGCATCCATATCGGCACGAATACCAATCCATTTTTCTGACGGCGTACGACCGGAAACCACTGCAACAACGCCACTATGACCGATATTGGTATGGATTTCATCAACGCCGCAGAGCTTGAGCGTATCAACGATACGATTGGCCGTCTTCGGAAGATCTAAACCCGTTTCAGGGAAACGGTGAAAATCATGACGGAGTTCGCGAAACTCCGATTCATGTGCTTGCATGTAACTGAAAACCGAATGCGCATCACTCATGGCAAAATCTCCGAGGTAAATAAGAATTAATTTTGCACCCATTAACCCTACAAACGAAAGCGTTAACTAGGGTTATTACACTAAGTCGTGACAATCCCTGATTCTTTTTGTGGCTTTTTGGTTGAAAATGTAGCTATTGAATAACTTGGACACTCTTAGGAGAGAACACCATGCAAATCATCACCCCCGACTTTAAGGGCGAAAATAAGGGCCATTACAGTGCCGGTGTTATCAGTAACGGTACGCTGTATGTTTCCGGTCAATTATCGATTGATCCCGATACGCGTGAAGTCTGTCAAGGCGATATTAAAGACCACACTCGTTTGGCACTCAATAATGTCGATCGCGTTTTAAAAGCCGCCGGTGTGCGTCGTGATCAAGTCGTGTTTTGCCGCGTTTATACGCCGGATGTTCAATACTGGGGCCCGATCAATGAAGTCTATGCCGAGTTTTTTGGAGATCATAAACCGGGTCGCGTCATTGTCTCGACGACAACCTTACACTTCGGTTGTTTAGTTGAAATTGAAGCAATTGCAGAAATCAAGGAGTAACACAATGGCTTTAGAGTTTGTTTGCACCCACTGCGGTAAAAAAACACCCACCACAACCCAAGCCCCACGTTGCGAATGCGGTGGACTTTTTGAACTTGATTTCAAGGCGCCTGCTTGGGATGAAAAATTAATTGATCGCTCCGAATGGAGCCAATTCCGTTACCGTGCTTTTATGGCAATGGACGATGATCAAACGTGGCGTTCCATCACCATGGGTGAAGGGATGACACCGGTCATTCGTTTTAACGATGACGTGATGTTCAAGATGGACTACACCATGCCTACCCTTTCCTTTAAGGATCGCGGTGCAGCAACGCTTGTTGCCCACTGTAAGAGCATTGGTGTTACGCATTGCGTTCAAGATTCCAGTGGCAACGCTGGCAATAGCGTTGCGGCCTATTGTGCTCGCGCCGGCATTGATTGTGAAATTTACGTTCCTGAAGGCACAAGTCCGAAAAAGATCACCATGATTGAATCCCATGGCGCTCAAGTTCATGTCATTGAAGGTACGCGTGATCACTGTGCCGATGTCTGTCGCAGTCAAGTCAAAGAACGTGGAGCTTACTACGCCAATCACGTCTACAACCCTTATTTTTACGAAGGGATGAAGGCCTATATTTACGAGGTGTTCGAACAACTCAAACGCATTCCTGAAAATATTGTCATTCCTGTTGGTAACGGCACTTTGTTTATCGGTGCGATTAAGGCCTTGGAACACCTTCACGAAAGTGGTGCCATTGACCATTTCCCCAATGTCATTGCGCTTCAAAGCGAGTTGTGCGATCCGCTCTATCAAGCTCAACAACAAGGTCTCAATGAGCCTGCTCCCGTAAACCCGCAACCCACGATGGCAGAAGGTATCGCCATCGGTAAACCGATGCGAGGAAAAGAAGTGCTCGACATGATTGCTCGTCACAACATTGAAGTGGTGACCGCTCCGGAAGATTTAATTTTGAAGTGCCGCCATGAAATTGCTCGTCGTGGCATTTATTGCGAACATACAACTGCCGCCAATTACGCTGCGTACGTTCACTACTGCGAGCTTTACGGACGCACACCCGATACATTAATCACGATGTGCGGCGCTGGCATTAAGTCTGATCATTAAGGTCAACATTTGTTGTTTCATTGATAACAACAATAAAACAATTGATCAATTGTTAATTTGTACATTTGATTCATAAAAGGCTTTGAAAAATCAAAGCCTTTTATCATTTAGATAAAAAACTCATTATCTCTATGAATGGCAGCAACAGGCGCTAATTTTTGACCTATCATAACCCTTACCGCTTCGGGCAAGACGCGAGATTTTTGAGAACAGACAAAGACACAGCGCATACACAAAATACATTTCTCGGCATCAACCTTTGACGGATCGTTGGCATCAATCGCCCCCACAGGACACAACCGAACACACTGACCACACTTCACACAGTTTCCGTCGATAATGGGTGTCAAGGGAGACTTCGTCCAAGAGCGATAGGGAAAGTCACCAGGTACTTTCAAGTCGTCAAATTCCGTTTGTGAGAGCTTTTTCTTTGCCATTCGAGCAAAGGCCTTCAAATTCGTCAAATCAACCTCAGAGGGACGATTTTGAGCGATGGTCGGCACCATTGAGTGACGAGCAACAACTGCAGCGCTTGCAACTGGAACGCCACCGAGCTCGGACACCGTATTATTGAGTTCTAAAAGCGCATCCTCAAAAGCTCGATTACCATAACTCACCAAAGTGATTGCTTTGACCCCATTAAGAGAAAAGGTTTTTAGTCTCTCAACCATCAGCGCCGGCAAACGACCGCCAAAAACCGGCCCCGCTATCACCATTGGATCCTTCGGATCGAAGGTTTCTGCCATTAAATGCGTTTTGGTTAAATCGACAACATTTACTTTTTCATCCAGTTCGGACGCAACGGTTAAAGCGATTTGTTTTGAATTCCCCGTTGGGCTAAACAGCAATACATTGACCATACAAACCTCTTAAGACTAGAAATAACGAACTTGCACCATGAAAGCTTCAAAATTAAACGGATTAGGCGCCAAAGCAAATAATTTCTGACAAAACTCGCGTGCATGGCGCTGATCATCGTCAAGCTTATCATCCTCCAATCGGTACCAATCAACAGTGCGAAAAGAACAAGGATTCTTTTTAACGTCTAAATCCACCCAATGTGCACTCATCAAACCAATCAAACGTAATAAATCATCATTGTTTTGCAGTTTTGTACCTGCAATGTAGAGTCCCTTGTTATCTTGATACCGATAAAAACCCAGACAGTCAACAATTTGAGTCACGATTGGTGGTAGCGATCCCTTAAGACAATAAACATCACACTCATCCAACAGCATTAAAGGCGTGCGAGGTAAAAGCGCTGCCAAGTCGCGCAAGTAGCGATCAACGTTTTTAGACAATAATGTTTCGCCCAAGTACTCACGGGCCACGAAATAGCGGTTAATTAAATCTTCAATGACTTCAGCTTCACGCCCCACAGGAACGGTTTGCTTATGACTGTAATAGTCAATCGCTTCACGCAAGCGACAAGCAAAGATAGCGTCCACAATTAAACGATCCTCAGGCGTTAATTGTGAGTCCTCCATAACGTATTGTTCATACTCGGGTTCTTCTTCAACGACACCAAAGAAGATACGAATTCGACCTGCGGCTTTTGCTTCCGATAATCTGATTTCAACCGAGCGCCAAGCCCCCGTAGAGCAAACCATTCCCAAAACCACTTCACTTTCTTGAACTCCCACATCCATTAACAATGTCGCCACGGAATGCGCACGCATAAAAGCGCGAGGATAGTCACGGCAAATCTCCACACTCACAGCATGAAAACGCGCTGATAACTCCATCGATTGAAATCTTCTCTCATGCTCTAATAATTGCATCTGATACTCCAATGTTCGTTGTTCACTATAGCTCACTTTTTCTCAGAAAACGATAAGACTATCTGCGCATAACAACTCGATTTCTCATCAGAAACCTTTCACACATTAGCACATTTACTCTTTTGTACATTACCACAATAATAAAAATTAACCGCCATAACATTATAGTTAATAGCGGTTAGTTAATTAGTTGTTTTTGTTATTAATTTATAAATTTCAACAAAACCTCATTTACTTATTTATTGTTTTGTACATATGTACACTATTAAGGTTATCGATAAATCTTTCTTTGAAGGAGATCACGAACCAAAACAGAGGCCTTCGTTCCGTGATCAACACAGTATTTCATCAAATCCTTGTGCATTTCTTCAGGCAAATCCATCGACAAACGTTTCATGCGAACCTTCGCTTCCTGCGTCTTTAAAACAGGTTTAGAACTCACTTCAACGTGCGTCTCTTCAGCACCCAAACTGACCCATTCATCCATCTTTGCCATATCAGCAGCAGAGGCTTGACGCGGCTTTGAAAACATTACTTTCTTTCCTGATGCCATGATTATTCTCCCAATACGTTAAGGACTTCTTTTGCCAAGCGATTCACTTCGCGCGTAGCGTAGCTCTTGGAATCTTGTTCAAACACTGCCACACCGACTGCGGCAGATTCAGCATAAACGACACGTTGAGAAAGCGTTGAGTCGAGCACTTCGATTTCAAAGCCTTCCAATGCGTCAACAATGTCTCGGCCAATCGCCGTTTTGGCGATCTTACGATTAATCACAAACGCTGCCTGAATTTCAGGACGATAAATTTGAGCCTCTTTAATTAGTTTGACGACTTCTTCAGCGGCCCAAACGTCGTAAGGACTCGGCTGAACCGGAATCAAAACCAAATCGCTTGCCATAATGGCAGCACGGGCTAAATCTGTTACACGAGGCGCACCGTCAATCACAACCACATCACGACCTTTCCCGAGATCAGGAATGGTTTTATGCAAATTGGGTTTGGCACACCCTACAACAGGAAACAGAGGCTCCATTTCATCGGAGCGACTGGCAAACCAATCTAATGCCGATCCTTGTGGATCCGCATCGACTAAAAGAACCGACTTGCCCTTTTTAGCGATGGCAGAAGCCAGATTAACGGAAATCGTTGTCTTACCAACGCCACCCTTTTGATTCAAGATACTAATGACTTTCATGACATTCCTTTAGAGTCAATAAATGTACATTTGTGTTTTTCTGTATTTTACCATATGTTTATTTGAGTGTTTGATATTTTTACAATCGATTCAAACGTTATTAGTATTTGATTTCATTAGAAATAGGTAGATTTACCATTTTTTAGAACTCCAACCTCTCAATGGAGATAGCTGCTCTAGAAAACGATTAATTAACACATTTGTACATTTGATGTTTTACACAGTTTATTAAAGAAGGAAGATAACGACTAGTGACAGAAAAACAAAAATCCGCACAACGTTTTACACGCGTGCGGATTCAAATTTGGTGCCCCAAGACTGACTCGAACAGACGACCTATCGCTTACAAGGCGATTGCTCTACCAACTGAGCTATTGGGGCAAGAGGCGCTATTTTACACGAGAAAAGATCGGCGTGGGGGCTTTGGGCTTAATTTCCTCAGGCTCGTCCATATCCGGAGAAAACATCATCCCCTTTGCAGGCTCTTCTTGCGGGAACATCCCTGCAACATTGCGATAAGGCACATAGCATTGCATAGCCTTTTCGCCAAAACGAGCCTCAAAACGAATTGCATCTTCTTCAAAAGCCAAACTATGCGTTGCTTCGGCAGAAATGTCGAAAACGATACGACCTTCTTGAACAAACTCCATCGGCACGGTGCAGTTATCGTCGACATTGACGACAATGTATGGTGACAGACCGTAGTCATTACACCAGTTCCAAATGGATTGAATTAAATACGATTTAATTGAGGCTCTTGCCATAACTTCTCTCTAAAGCATATTAACGACGCATGACTTTTTCAGACGGCGTCATCGAATCGATAAAGGATTGACGTGAGAACAAACGTTCGGCGTACTTCTGTAACGGTGCAGCCGACTTCGGCAATTCAATACCATAGACTTCCAAGCGCCACAAAAGCGGAGCCATGGCCACGTCAAGCATCGTGAATTCATCGCCAAAGATGTACTTGTTCTTAACAAAAAGCGGGGCCATCGCAATCAATTGCTCACGAATACGGCTACGCGCCAAATTCTTGGC
>DYCH01000083.1:0-7597 GCA_019418235.1 Sutterella sp. | reverse complement strand
ATTCTTGGCAGAGTCGACAGCTTGACGCGATTCAAGCGTTTTCATGTAGCTGAATAATTCACGTTCGAAATTAAACAAGAACAAACGAACGCGAGCGCGATGAACGGGTTCAGCCGGCATTAATTGCGGATGCGGGAAACGTTCATCTAAGTATTCACAAATAATGTTCGACTCATAGAGGAAAAACTCACGTTCTTCCAACACCGGCACCTCACCATAAGGATTCATGGTTAGGATTTCCGGCGGTACATTGCCGACATCGATGTCTTTGACCTCAAAGTCCATGCCCTTTTCATACAAAAGGAAACGACAACGATGAGAAAACGGACAAGTCGAACCAGAATATAAAATCATTTATTGACTCCTAATCTGTTTGGTGTTCGGCGAATTGACTATAGGTGAGCACACCACCTTTCGCCGGCCAATAACGATGCTAATTCCAATATATCCATTTTAATGGGTTCAAAACAAAAACGCCATTAAATGGCGTTTTTATTCTTTATATTCAAAGAGTTATTTGACTTTAAAGAGGATTGTCGTCATCAACAAAAATGCACTCAATTCCCAATGTTTCTTCAATCCAGTTGCCCAATGCACGAATACCCAAACGCTCCGTTGCATGATGCCCACACACCAAATAGGGAACACCGCTTTCTCGAGCCATGTGCGTTGAGCGTTCGGCCGCTTCCCCACTGATATAGACTTGAGCACCCGCAGTAATCGCATCTTCGAAGAAATTCTCCGCTGCACCACTGCACCACGCAACACGAGTAATATCACCCTTTCGATCCCCTAAAACCAACACGTCACGAGCCAACTGTTCGGACAAATATTGCGTCAATTTCTCTAGCGTCATCGGAGCAATCTCACCCATCCACAAGAAGTTACCTTCTGAGGTTTGCGTGCAATTTTGAGCATTTAAAAGCTTGCCCAATAAAGCGTTGTTACCAATCTCGGGATGAGCGTCAAGGGGCAAGTGGTAACCGATTAAATTGATGTCGGCACTCAAAAGCGTCTTCAATCGACGATGTTTCGTTCGTACAATGCAAGGATTTTCACCCTTCCAAAACCAACCGTGATGAACCAAGAGTGCATCGGCCTGAAGTTCGACCGCACGATCAATCACTGTTTGCGTAGCGCTCACGGCCGTCACAATTTTCGTAATTTCCGACTTTCCTTGCACTTGTAAACCGTTGGGTGCGTAGTCTTTAAAGAGCTCAGGTTTCAAAAACGCATTTAAAGCGCCTAGGAGATCATCACAATGCATAGCAAGCCTCACATATTAATTTGCAAAAAAGCCGCCCTTGGCGGCCTTTTTAATCGGTCTATTCTGAGTCAGACTCCGGAGCGGTTTTCCCAAAGAGCTTCACCATCCAAAGGCCAACTTGATAAAGAATCACTAACGGCAATGCCAAAAGGCATTGGCTTAACACATCAGGGGGCGTCACGATAGCGGCAATAATGAATGCCCCCACAATAACGTAAGGACGAACCTTCACGAGCGTTTCGTAATGCGCCACACCCATTCGATTAAGAACCATCACCACGATCGGCACTTCAAACGTCATCCCGAACGCTAAGAACATGGAAATAACAAAACCGAAGTAAGCATCAATATCAGGGGCAAAATTTACGCTATCGGGACTAAAACCTGCGATAAACATAAAGACCATGCGAAACACCACGAAATAGCAATAAAGCATCCCCAACGCAAACATCAATAAGCTTGAGAAAAGGATGGGCCAAACGAGACGTTTCTCACGCTTATATAAACCTGGTGCGACAAAGGCCCACAATTGATATAAAACGATCGGCAGCGAAATCAAAAAGGCCAAAAAAAGCGTGACCTTTAAGGGAACAAAAAACGGAGCAACCACGCCCGTGGAAAGCATTTTGACCCCTTGAGGCAGTGCAGCCATCAACGGCAAACTCAAGAAGTCAAAAATTTGCTTCATAAACGGCGACAGACACAAGAACACAATCAAGACGGCAGCACAGGCTCGAACAACGCGCGTGCGAAGTTCCAGTAGGTGCTCCATCAGAGGTTGCTCTCGATCAACCAACTCGTCTTCGGAGGTTTCGAGGGGTAATTTCTCGGTTGCCATACGAAATATTTAACGGTAAATACGTGGGCGATTAACTCGTGCACGGGGTGCATAACGTCGGTTATAACCCCCCATGGTCTTGCGCGGTAACGCCAATTGCTGACGCAACTCTTCGAGCTCACTGACGACATCGTCGAGCGAAGCTGTGGGCTTATAACGTTTCGGAACGTACTGAGATTGGAAACTCTCTTCCGTCGAGTCACCTAAGTTCCAACCAAAGGGATTGTTGGTACGAAATGACGAGGCTCGCTTTGCAGGCTTCGGTAACGTTGCTTCACTTTGATTGAACTCAGTGTAAGGATCCTTGGTCGGAACCTCTTGGGAGGCATTTTGATGCAACGCAGAATTGACTGCTTGAGTTTCACTTTCTAACGTACTTTGCACTTCCGTCAGAGAACTGCGCAGGCTCGCGGCTTGAGAAGCAAACTGCTCACGCAGTTTTTTCACCTCCGAGAGTTGCGTTTCTTTGTCAAAATCATTTTTGACTTGAGAGATATAACCTTGGGCTTTGGCCAACAAACGTCCGGCCGTGCGCGCCACTTCGGGCATACGCTCGGGACCAAGAACGACCAACGCAACAACGCCGATCACCAAAAGTTCGGTAAATCCAAAATCAAACATGAATAAACGAATCAATCAGTAAGAGCCCACACTGGGCTCTTACCCACTGAAAATTACTTCGTTTCAGTCTTGTCTTTAGCTTGGACGTCAATGGCTTCAGTCGAAGCGGATTGGTTCGTCACTTGCTTGGCATCTTCAGCCTTGGCTTCAGCTTGGCCTTCATTGAGACCTTCCTTAAAGCCCTTGATACCGCTACCTAAATCGCGGCCCAAGTTCTTCAACTTGCCCGTACCGAATACAAGCACAACGATCAATAAAACGACCAACCAATGCCAAATGGAAAAGCTACCCATGCTATTAACTCCTACGCGGCCACGGTTGCGGTCCGCCCATAACGTGAATATGTAAATGTCCCACTTCTTGGCCACCGTCGCGACCCGTATTGATCACAGTGCGGAAACCATTAGCGCAACCTTGCTCTAAAGCCAATTGCGGAACAAGCGCAAGCATTTTACCCAAAAGTGCCGTATCTTCGGGTTGTGCATGAGCCAAAGACTCCAAATGTTTCTTCGGAATCAACAAAAAATGAATCGGCGCAGCCGGATTGATGTCGTGGAAGGCCAAAACATCTTCGTCTTCATAGACCTTCTTGCACGGAATCTCACCGCGGATGATCTTGCAGAAAATACAGTCTTGCATGCTACTTTCCTTTATTACGAGATACGTTCTATCTTTGCACCAAGTTTGGACAATTTCAACTCCATATGGTCATATCCGCGATCAAGGTGATAAATTCGATCAACGATACTTTCACCACTGGCGACCAAGGCAGCCATTACAAGGCTTGCTGAAGCGCGCAAATCCGTTGCCATTAAATTGGCACCCGACAAAGCTTCAACCCCCGTCACCACGGCCGTATGACCTTCGACAGAAATATTAGCGCCCAGGCGTTGCAATTCCGGCACGTGCATGAAACGATTTTCAAAAATCGTCTCTGTCACGCGACCCGTCCCTTCAGCAATGCAATTTAATGCCATAAATTGGGCTTGCATATCAGTGGGGAAACCGGGATGAGGAACCGTACGAACATTCACGGCTTTAGGACGATGATCAATGCGGGCACGCACCCAATCTTCACCGTACTCAATTTCGCCACCGGCCTCACGCAACTTTTCCATCACCACATCAAGCGTGTGAGGCGAAACATGCGTAACCGTCACGTCGCCTTGCGTCATCAAGGCGGCCACCAAGAAGCTACCGGCCTCAATACGATCGGGAAGTACCGTATAGGTGGCGCCGTGAAGAGCTTCAACACCCTCAATTTCAATAATCGGCGTGCCGGCCCCTTTAATCTTTGCGCCCATCGCAATTAAGCAATTAGCCAAATCCACCACTTCCGGTTCACGTGCGGCATTTTCGATAATTGTGACACCGTCGGCCAAGGTGGCAGCCATCATCAAGTTTTCAGTCCCGCCCACCGTGACCATATCCGTCACAATATGGGCGCCTTTTAAACGTCCCTTAGCTACCACGTAGCCGTGCTCAATATGCACTTCAGCGCCCATGGCCTGCAAGCCCTTGATGTGTTGATCGACCGGACGTGCGCCAATCGCGCAGCCCCCGGGCAAACTCACACGAGCCTCTCCGTAACGAGCCAACAAGGGACCTAAAACCAAAATCGAGGCACGCATCGTTTTCACCAAATCATAAGGTGCTTCGAGCGTGGTCAAATCCTTGGCGTTTAAAATAACCGTTTCATCTTGGCTATCGACTTTGGTACCGAGCCCAGCCAAGAGCTTATTCATCGTACGAATATCAGATAATTTCGGTACGTTGTGAAGCACCAAATCTTCTGCGGTTAACAAAGCCGCTGCAAGAATGGGCAACGCAGCATTTTTAGCACCCGAAATTTTCACTTCACCGGCCAAACGACAACCGCCCGTTACTTTAAGTTTTTCCATATCAATTCAACTTATTAAGTCTTTTTCGACGAGTGCACTTCATCAACACCATCAGCATCTTTGAAGCACTACCCACAACTGAAAGATTGTACCGATTAGTCGGCAATCACGCCTACAATCCTGCACGAAAAATCGGACCTCTGAGTCATCAAAAGGTCCGAAAGTGTGCGCAATTGTTTCAGATGGATTGGTGGGGCGTATCCTTGTGGCAATACGCTCGAATCAACTCTCGGACACCGTAAAGCTTTGCCAAACTCCACATGCCTTCGGGAAGATTAACAATCTTTGGACTCAACCCCTTTTGTAGAGCCGCCTCCAACCACTTAAGAATGAGAGCCAAGAGCGCACTATCGGCTTGCTCAACCCCAGTGCAATCAAACACTTCATCACCAGCCGCAATGGCTTTTTCGGCTTGGGATTCCAACTCACTCATATCATTAAGAGTGACATTTTTTTTAGAAATTAACACAACCCAAATCCTGAAAAATGTTATTACTTGCTCGAAGTCTTTAAGCGCTCTTCCATGCGACGAATCAAACCGTCGATGCCTTCTTGAGCAGCGATATTGCCGTATTGGCTACGGTAGTTGCTCACCAGCCAAACACCTTCAACATTAACGTCAATGACTTGCCAGCCCTTATCTTTGATGTTGCGAAGGCGATAAACCATCGTCACTTCGGGCTTGCTGCTATCGCTCTTAGACTTCATCCCGGTGCGAACAATGGCTTCCGTGCCGTCGTTTTGACCGTGCGGCAAAACACGCACCACTTGATCGGTTGCCAAGCTCAAACCGCCCGAATAAACGGAAATTAAGGTTTCGCGGAACAAAAATTGCAAACGATCTCGTTGTTGCGGCGTTGCTTGACGCCACTTCGGGCCCACTGCCATGCGCGTCATACGCAAAAAGTCGACATTGGGCATCATTTTTTCGTCGACAAGACGCTCAACTGCCTTTTTATCCCCCTTTTGGACTTTGGGATCAGCGGCAATGGCAGTCAAAATCTCATTTGAAACGCGTTCGACAAAAGCTTCCGGTGATTCCGCCGCCTGCAAGACAGGGGCACTCAACAAAAGCATCAGAGAGCCAACTAAGCTCAAAAGAGTTCTGCGCAACATCATTAAAAATTCCTAATTAAAATTCTTCGTCTTCGAATTCATCCACCGGCAATTCAATCGGAGGATTGCCATCCCAAACCATGCTTAAACGGTGTTGGAGATAAGCGTCGCGAATCGCAACATAGGGATCCAATGCCGTTCCAAGCATGGCATCGGTTGCTAAAAGTTTGGCGCGTTCATTGACCATATAAACACCAGAAGCAGACCAACCAAGCCAGTGCCACTCTTGATCGGCTTCACTGATATAAGTCATCGGACTCATAGCAACCGAAACGCCTTTGCCAATACTGTCGCGAACAGTGCTGTAGCCCAACATCGGCCAAACGATATAAGGACCTTGTGGGACGCCCCACTTGCCTAACGTCTGACCAAAGTCTTCCGGAGCATGCGCAAGATTCCAATGAGAAGCTACATCAAAAATCCCAGCTACACCAATCGTAGAGTTCACTAAAAAGCGAACGAAGCTCACGCCGCCATCGGCCAACTTCCCTTGCAAAAGGTTATTGAGCGTATTATCAAGTTCACCCAAATTTTGGAAGAAATTGCTCACACCAGTTTGAACGGGCTTCGGTACATACTCAACGTAGTTAACGGCCAACGGATGCAAAATTAACTCATCGAGCTTCATGTTAAAAGCATGCGTTTGGCGATTCACTGTTTCAAAGGGGTCTGCCGGATTTTCCCCCGAATGAGGAGGAACAACGGCACAACTCACCAAGCTTGTCGCCAATGTCACACCGAGTACGGAATGTTTCAAAGAAAACGACATTAGACCTTATTCCTTGCTCTTGTTTTCAACAAAGCTGTACATGAACTTGCTGACCATTTGTTCAAGCACCATAGCCGATTGCGTGCGACGGATCTTAGAGCCCGCGCCCAACACTTCCTCATCAGCACCGGCCACCAAGCCAATGTATTGTTCGCCCAACAAGCCAGAAGTTAAAATTTGTGCTTCGCTATCAGCGGGGAATTCAAACCCAGCATCAATACTCATCACCACTTTGGCTTGGAACATCTCATTATCAAACGTTACGCTCTCGACTCGCCCCACAACAACACCGGCGCTCTTGACCGGAGCACGAGACTTCAACCCACCGATATTGTCAAACAAAGCCTCAACCTGATAAGACTTTTGACCAAAGGTGAAACTACCGAGATTGGCTGCCTGTAAGGCGGTAAAAAGCAGTGCAGCAAACCCCATGACGACAAATAAGCCGACCATCAACTCGACACTGCGTTTACGTTCTGAACGTCTTTCCATCTGAAAGCCCCTTTAACTTACTAAACCGAGAACATCATGGCTGTCATAATGAAGTCCAACCCTAACACCATGAGGGAGGAAATCACAACGGTACGCGTCGTCGCTCTCGAAACACCTTCGGGCGTCGGACGTGCATTGTAGCCTTGATAAAGAGAAATTAAACCCACCGCAATGGCAAAAACCACAGCCTTAATAAGACTGTTGCCAATATCGGAGAAAATATCAACGCCGGCCTGCATCTGTGACCAGAATGCACCACCGTCAACGCCAATCATGGCCACGCCGACAATCCAAGCACCAAAAATGCCCACGGCGGAGAAAATGCTGGCCAAGCACGGCAAAGAAATCAAAACGCCCCAAAAGCGAGGTGCCAACACGCGACGAACGGGATCCACCCCCATCATTTCCATGGCGGCCACTTGCTCACCGGCGCGCATCAAACCAATTTCTGCCGTCAGCGACGTTCCGGCTCGCCCGGCAAATAACAAAGCCGCAACCACCGGACCTAATTCACGCGTCAAACACAGAGCCACCATAACGCCCAAGGCCTGTTCGCTACCGTAATTGACCAAAATAAAGTGGCCCTGCAAAGC
>DYCH01000082.1:392-8347 GCA_019418235.1 Sutterella sp. | reverse complement strand
GAAATATCGCCACGCTTTTGCGGCATCAAATCACGGGTAACAGCGCCCTTTTTGCGACGCTCTTCGGTCGTAAAGATACGAATTTGGTGGTCGGCCGAGCGGATTAATTGATTGGCAAGGCGCTCGCGTTCACGCAAAACCTTTTCAGCCTTACCCATGCATTGATTCACAAGAATCTTCTCATTGCAAAGCGCCGTTTGGTGTAAACGAATCTTGGCACAACGTTGCAACTCTTCCTCGCCGACGCGCTTAGCATTAATGGCTTCGGCCTTCGTCTTAAAACGCGGATCGGAATAGCGAGGCACCAAGGGGCTGGGCGCTACTTCACCGGCCTTCCAACCCAAAGACTCAGGTGTGGGACCGGAGGGCGCAATCAAGGGCCCGGCCATCACGGAACCGGCCAAAGACAAACAAACGAAAGAGGCAATAAGAGACTTCATTTCAATGGGGATTAATTTAGCAACATAACGGATAAATTTTAATGGACTTCAGATAAAAAGTCTTTGAAAACGTAACTAATTCAATCAAACGCACAAAAAAGACCAAGTCACTCCATACGTAATTACTTTTTAGTTGTGAGCCTCTGATTTAAAAGTCAGAGGCTTTTTACTAGTCTTTCCCCACTTGGCATAGCAAGTAATAAACTTAACGTATTAAAATCCAAATGCTGTGCAAGCAATTATATTGTCGCCTCATTATCAGTCTTCCTTCAAGGTTTCAGTTACTGAACCAGCAATGTATGATTTGAAACTGTGGTGTATGGTCGATACCGAGTGATTTGAGGTAGTTTCAGTTGCTGAACCAGCAATGTATGATTTGAAACTCACTAAGTCCTTTGTGGAACACGGTTATATTATGTTTCAGTTGCTGAACCAGCAATGTATGATTTGAAACTACGTTAATCAATCCGGGGCCAATGTATTCAAGCATGTTTCAGTTGCTGAACCAGCAATGTATGATTTGAAACGGCCGACAAACGACCATCCTCGAAGTCGAAGAATTGTTTCAGTTGCTGAACCAGCAATGTATGATTTGAAACCGACAGATCGTGTTTTTATGAGTATTGGCGGCATTGTGTTTCAGTTGCTGAACCAGCAATGTATGATTTGAAACCCATGTCGAAAACGTCTTGGACAGCGAGTTCTGCGATGTTTCAGTTGCTGAACCAGCAATGTATGATTTGAAACAACACGGGGTATCGTATCCCCACGTTCAACAAGGGTTTCAGTTGCTGAACCAGCAATGTATGATTTGAAACTTAAGTGCTAAAAGGAAAGTAAAAATGACAACGGTTTCAGTTGCTGAACCAGCAATGTATGATTTGAAACGGTCACAATGTCCATCGGCTCCAAAAGCGCAAATGTCCAGTTTCAGTTGCTGAACCAGCAATGTATGATTTGAAACGACAATATCCTTTTTTGTTGTCAATTCTGTCGAGTTTCAGTTGCTGAACCAGCAATGTATGATTTGAAACTGCATGGCTTGTCGGCTTGATATTGCTCGACGCGTTTCAGTTGCTGAACCAGCAATGTATGATTTGAAACCAAGCGTTTCAACACGATTTCGAGCCGTTTGGGATGTTTCAGTTGCTGAACCAGCAATGTATGATTTGAAACTTCGGTAGCGGTAAAAAAAACATTGGTGCTACTGGGTTTCAGTTGCTGAACCAGCAATGTATGATTTGAAACTTTGTACGGTTGCTATCAATGCGAGCTTCGCATAGTTTCAGTTGCTGAACCAGCAATGTATGATTTGAAACAATGAAGTCAACGTTGATGTGAATAGATTCAAGTGGGTTTCAGTTGCTGAACCAGCAATGTATGATTTGAAACCGAGCAGAAGCTTGCTCGTCCACGTTCCTTATCGCAAGTTTCAGTTGCTGAACCAGCAATGTATGATTTGAAACCTCTGGATTTTAACTTTTAAATTCAAGAAGTTAGAATCTAGATTTTTTAAGAATTTTCGCAAGTAGGTCAATTGTCAAAAAATTGACATATTTTGCGAAAATCCAATAAAATTAGGGTTAAATCATACATTGCTTGGTTTGGAGAAATCGTTTTCGAACGAGCTGAAATCATCTAAAATCAAGATTGAATCCGGCTACTGTGTAAACATCCGGATAAAGCAAGCCTAGGTTCTTGAATCTGGGCTTTTGCTTTTTTAGAGTCTATCTGCACAAAAATTCAAAAATTCACATTGTGCACATTGCTTATCCGTCGCCGTAGAACTTGGCAACGTCGCCAAAGAGCAGTTTTTAATAATTGCCTCTGTCACGTTTTTTACTTCAGCTCGCCTTTCGTTCGTTATCTCAATGGGGACGGGCTTATGTCTTTTCCCAACAATAATAAAAGCCTTTGAAACACTGACTCCGAAATTTTCTTCATATAACAATGAGTAAGCTGTTAATTGAACAAGTGTTCCACGATTTAGAATATATCTTTCTCCCATTTTGAATTCGAATGGATAGTAGTTGACACCTTGGTTAATTAGCACACCATCACAAATCCCATGAAGAGGAAGAGTCTTACCTTTTAAGGGGATACTGGTGTGTACCTGAGTTTCACCAAATAAACCATGATGCTCAAATGTTCGTCTTTTGATTTGCCTTTGCATAATCTCGTGAAATCTTGAACCCTGATTCACCCACTGGCCCGTTACAGGTTTTAGCTCACGTATTAAGTAAAAGAACGGAATGCGAGGACAGAAACAGTGCTGACGCAACATCGAAATGGGGATGCTATAAGAACTTAAATCCATCTGGTTCCTCGTAACTAAAATCTTCATAACCAACGCAGTGACGCATTCTCTCTACGTCTAAATGACATGGAAACCAAAAACACTTGTCGATTTTTGCATCCAGATGTTCCTTCACAAACCGTGATAAGGACGTAGCTTCGACAGGTTTCAAATCTCCATAAAAAACAGATTTCTGAAGAGGTATCAAACCCATGTCTTTAAGCGAGTCTGACAAAACTTTTCTCGTTTTATCGTCTGGAATGTCATAACAAACTAAATATTTAACGTACAGTCCCATCACTCACCTACCACTTGAAATGAAAACCCTTATACGTTCTTTCTCCGATGACCGTACCACTTAAACGATAGGCTTGTCGCTGAATAATATTTTCAAGTTTTACACTCTTACCATGCCACTGCAATTTACTTTTAAAAGTGTGATCGATGGCATCGGAAATTTCTTTTTTTAAGTCTTTGCTTAAAGTATTCGACTCGGATAATCGTGCCCTTAATTTAATAATATTTCGGTCTACAACCCACGCCCGATACTCTTCCATAAAGTCCATCACAAGAGAGGCTCTACCGATTCGCTCTTTGTGTAAAAAACCTTCATACAGTTCAAATCCGGCATTATCCAAAGCGGACCAAACATAACTTTGTAAAATGGAATAACCATAGTTTAGAGCGGCATTTGTAATTTCTTTTGCTCCGCGTCCTTCACGAATTTCGAAAGACTCTGGTAATAGCCCGGACTGAGACAACGCCGTCCAATAAACCGTTGCAGCTCGTCCTTCAATTCCCATTAATCGTTCACGCCACCCTTGTTTGCAATAGGTATCAAATAACTGTTTTGACAATTCTTCAATCTGATAAGCACTCTGTTTTAAGATTTGACTACTGGTGTAATTTGTTCGAGAAACGTATTTATTAAAGTAAAGCAATACCGCCCGCTGATTTCTAAGCTTTGCATGAACAAACTCCGTAGCAATGACACTACAAGCTTCACTGTTAACGCACTCAAATTGAGCCTTTCTCAAAGCAACAACGGCATGTTGGTTGCAACCACTCATCGCAGCCACCGCAACATGCCGCCAATCCATGACAAATATACGAATCCCTCTCAAAGCGCACTGCAGCATCAAATTGCTCGACACAGAAACACCGGATTTTTCAATTCTGATACTTCGTAATCGAGAGAGCGCCGTTTCCCAGCGATTCCCTTCACGATCTGTTACGACCAGTCGATTCCCCCTCACTCCAAGATTCTGTCCAAACTGACTGATCGTAACGTGTCTCATATCATCACCTTGCTCGTCCTTGGTTATAAGTTGAATTCATTTTTTCATTGCTACTGGAAACAATGTAGTTGAATGTAATTTCATCTCCAATTTGTTCAAAAAACAGTTCTGAACGAGGCTGACCGATCAACTGAGACAATTCACCAGCTCTTTCAGAAAACAGTTTGGGATCTGACAGTTTTAATCGAGCAGGCAGAGCTCTATACGATTCTGCAGTATAGCCAGTCCAATCTTTAAACAAATCAAACGACATAGTTATACGAATATAACGACGTCCAGTGGAACCAGGAGCAACTTCGATCTTAAGCACATCGTTATAAACTTCCCGCCAAGCTTCCATCGGTACCATTTCGCTATTGTCAGCATAACGATCCAAGTGAGCATTAACACGAGAGCTTCTGAACAAATCACCAATAATCGGAGTCTTCCAATCAACTCCATTATCGGTCATTGCAAAACCTTTGAACTTCACGCCATTAACATTACTGGCTTGAACACAAGCATTACCATCAAAACTTTTCCGCCAAATACGAACCAGTCCTGAAGAAGTAGCGATGATTGGTAAACTGAAAACTCTGCGTGTTCCATGATGATGACGTTTTGAACCGTGTGTCCAAGTAGATTCAATGAATTTATTTAAATCAAACTCTCCAACCTCAGCTCCCAATCGTTCACCGATTTCCGGCATCTCACAGATTCGTTTCCAATCAGAGTAAGACGGCAATCGAAGCAAACCTTCTGTTCTATAGTCTTTATCTTTTAAGGATAGTTTAATGGTGAAATCGTTTTGCTTAAGAATCTCATCTTGCGTTTTAAATTTCTTTAGATTGGTTGATAATAACCGAGGTAAAACCTCAACCTTAGTAGTAAAAAACACTAAAGCTTCCAAGACATTGGCCAGTTGTAATTGATCGTCACTTACCTTAGTCTGCGAAACTGTCTTCAATAAATCAAATGCCTTTTGTTTGTTAATACGATAAACACCATCAGTCGGATTATCTGCATCAATATCCGTTGCCAACACAGGACTCAATACCGACAACAATGTATGCGGATTCTTTCCCATCACCTTTACGGCAGCTAAAGAACTCGTTTCCCCATTCTTGGGTAAACCGAATCCCACAAAAATATCGCCGTTTTTAACAATCAACGGTAGAAACTCTTGTCCGATAATGCCTTCTTTAAAGATTGGGCGAGAAGCAACAGCTTTTTTATCATTGGGATTCTTTTGCTCAACATTTAAAATCTTGCATGATTCAGGGAAAATGCTCGTCAAAGATTGAGCTTCCGAGGCATCTGCAAAATTCGGATTAGCAGACATTTGACGACACAAGGCATCGACACCGCAGGCCCATGCATAAGCACACATTGCATCAATCGCATGTGAACTCACCGATTGAATGGGCGTTTTGGTGAAACTTTCATCAACTTTTGACAAGCCTTTTCTCAACAAACTACTGACCTGTACATCAGCCTGCTTGGCATTAAACGTTAATTGATGACCGTTTTCTTCAAGCCAATCCTTGAGAATAATTTCAACCTTGGAAATAAGTTCTCGAATAAACCATGCTTGAGTACCGTTAACTCTAGCTTTTCTCATATTCCCCAAGATACTGATGACATCAGCTTTAGCATCAGAACCATCGGGTAAGAAAAGAGCATGACGAACGCAACATTGTTCATCTGCAGACAAAAGGTCAAAATAAGCCAATCGTCCCTTTTCGGCCAACTCCCCAACAACAGATTCAATGCGATGTTCAATTTCAACAATGTTGTCTGTTCCAAAATGATGCTTCAAATATGACTTATTTAAATCGGTTAAACCGTAAATCCTATCTTTTTTATCCTGATTGCCCTTTTGTGAAACATAGATTAAATTCACTTCTGAATTAAACACTGTTCCATGTCGCTTATTTGTATAACTGCGCGGAATAATATGGTCAATTTCACCAAATTCACCCAAAGTTTGACCGGTATAGGCACAAATGCCTCCGCTAGCGGCTTTAATGCGTTCTTCTTTTGATAACCAGCGTTGATTTTGTTGTTCTAACTTTGCCTCGGCTTTCTTTTGAGCCTTGGTGTTTTTCTTTAAAGTCGCCAATGACGCAGTAAAGGCAAATTTATTTTGTTCAACCAAAACCATCAAATCAATCGGGGTATTCTTCTGAATGTTCCGACTCAGAAGCTCATCTCGCACTAATTGCGCCACCTCCCAAGCTTGTCGATCTAATACTCGTCTAAGCGCACCGTCGAAAGGACGAACCGCATCCGCGGGCAAACGTGTAGCTTGAGCGGCGGATTGCTCCGTTGGCCTCGAAGACATTCGCCAAGCGTTTTCTAAATGAGCGGCCAAGCTTGTTGAGGTAAATCCTGCTCGTTCAGTTTCAATCAACGTATACAGTTGAGCTAACGAATAAGGGTTTGAAACGCGTTGCACTTGCGCAGAGGGTATTCCCAATTGTTCACTAAAAAAAGTCGTTACCAGTTGAACCTTTTTAGCGATCAATAAAAAGTCTTTATCTCCACTCTGTGGTTTTTGAGCATCCTGATTGCGAATAACTGCGGCACGATAAAGTGAATTAAATTCACCACCATACTCTTTTCTCACCGCCTCAATAGAACGACAAATCGAAACCAAGGAGCTATTCCCATGGACTTTGTCATGCCAATGATCCTTGATCTTTTGACCTAAAGATTTGTCACCACCAAACACATTTCCGACAAGGATATCCAAGATCTTATTCTTCATCGGTGGATGAATGTCTGCTCTTTCTAAAAGATTTTGCGAGTTAGCCATCCAAAGCCCCGCTTTTGCTAACTCAACCTCAGCATAATAGTCCGATGCGAACTTCAAAAAGTTCATGACATGTTGGGAACCGATGACAGATTCCAGTTTAAGAGAGAATTTTTCAAAAGTAGAGTTCAACTCACCCAACGAAATGTCACGCAAACGATATGGGTCATAGACACGGGATCGATCAAGAGCGCGTTGAAGGATATAACTCAATCGATAAATTTTCTTATCCAAACAATTGGGATTATTAAATGCAATTCGAGATTTTCGATCAGTAAGCTGCAGGATTTCATCTAATTTCGAATTAAGCTCGGGATCTGCTTTTTGCAATCGATCTGCCCAAACCTTCCAGTTCTCACCATAACGTTTATTCAACGTCAAAGGGTTTAACCATAGCGTTTGATCAAATGGCGGACGACGGTTGTTTTGATCTTCGTACGGCGGGATGGTCTTTTCCGGATCCATCGTGCATAGCGTATCAACAATATTCGTCGAAGATTCCAATTCATTAATCAACGCTCGTAATTGCTCTTTGTTCGCATCTGTAGGATGAAAATATTTAAAAGCACGAACCAAGGTTTTCTGTAATTTCGGGTACGTCAACTTGTCTTGCGTCACCATTTCCGGAGCATTGAAATACCAACGAGTTGCTCTTAACTGCAAATTTGAAATATTGCCCACTAAGTGATGCAGACGATCTGTCGACCCTAAGAGCTCTACAGCACTTTTCAAACGAGTGTCCTTTTCGATTTCGGACTTAATATTTTCTAAATACTTTGTACGATGTAAGTGACCCATCGCCTGCTGATTAATGATATTTTTTGAGTCTTCTTTAATGGTTTTCAAAGCACTCGTATAACTTTTTGCGAAAGACTTGTAATCAGGAAAAGTTGTATTTAAAAATTGCTTAAATTCCTTATCGGACGGAATCGAATCATCACGACAAAAAGCGCCAACTTTAACCAAATTGTTGGTAATGTTTTCCCACTGCTCTGCAACTGATTGCGTTTCATTAAAATAAACCGATAAAGTTGGGTGCGTAGCGAAAACAGCGGGCTCAACGTTTTCAAGAACGGTTAAATCCGTTTCTGATTCCACACGACTATAACCACGACGCTTCAGTAAAC
>DYCH01000082.1:0-382 GCA_019418235.1 Sutterella sp. | reverse complement strand
CTCAACCATTTTTTGATATTCTTGAGCACTCAAAGACATTTGCCTTTCTTTCATTAACTCATCAACAATCAAAAGCAACAGGCGACGAGCTAAGTTAAAGCGTTTGCGACCACGCATTCGATGTCTGACTGCCGTACGGTTTTTCATCGAGTACACCAGACCACTACCCTCAACTGGCATCACAATGGTCGCTGCTTTCGTGTTTTCCTTCGTAATAACATCATTTGCATAATGGTTGACTAAGAAGACACCTGTATTATTCGCCCCCAAGTCAATGGCAACGGTTGATTTGAAATGCGTTTGTTGCATAGCTTCACCTCAAAAATGCTAAATCGCAAAATATATAAATTACTCAAATGTAACAAATCAAATAGTATCACAA
>DYCH01000081.1:689-1058 GCA_019418235.1 Sutterella sp. | reverse complement strand
GCAATAAGCCAACAATCATGAGCACCAAAGTCATGTTGATCAACACTACCGGCCCGTGAGCATCATAAAACTTCCCGGTAACCGGACGGGTTAAAAGGCTTGCTAACGCATATAAAAGAAAGAAGCTCGACGCAGCGGCTACCACATCAAATGTTTTCGCATAATCGGCTAAAAGCGCTTGCACATTACCCCACGTCAAGCACACAACGCCAACAAAGACGCTAAAGGGGACAAGCCTTTTATCAATAAAGTCGTCTAAAGCCACACGTTTTTTAGGACGTATCTTATCAACTGGCGGCGTCACATCAATCACAAACCACATCAATAAAAGACTCAATGCCGATAGCCCCGTCGCAATGGCAAATATGC
>DYCH01000081.1:0-679 GCA_019418235.1 Sutterella sp. | reverse complement strand
AAAACCCGACGATAGCCCACATCGCGAATAACACTACCGGTAAAAAAGCGACCGACCAAACAGCCGATCACAACGATACCCGTGGCGAGCCCCGCCGTCGCGGCAGAAGCTTGGAAACCATCCATTAAATAGCGAGTACAAACGACAAAAATAGCGTAATACCCGATCATTCCCACCATATTGATAAGTGATATGGCGATAAATGTTCTCGAAAATATGGCCCGCAATGCACTTGGCTCTGTTTCCATAACGATTTAACTCAATAAGTTACATGAAGGTGGAAAATGATACTCTCTTAGTCTCAAACAAACAGGCCGAAAGCTTAAACCTTCGGCCCTTTTAAATCATCTCAAAAATCCAGCAACTAAGATACTGCCGTCAGTTCCTCAGACTTGACCTTATCTGCAAATTGAATGCGATACAGCGTTGCATAAACACCGTTTTTCGCCAACAGCTCGTGATGATTGCCGATTTCCACAATTCGACCATCTTTCATCACCACGATTCTGTCAGCCCCTTCAATGGTTGAGAGGCGATGCGCAACAACAAAACTCGTACGACCGACCATTAACTCGTCAAGCGAGGCTTGGATGTACTTCTCACTTTCTGTATCTAACGCACTTGTCGCCTCGTCAAGCAACAAAATCGGCGCGTTTTTTAAAAGAGCGCGGGCAATGGA
>DYCH01000080.1 GCA_019418235.1 Sutterella sp. | reverse complement strand
CGACCACGGGACTTTCACCCGCTAGAACAGCACACATGTCGTGCGCACAAACAAAGGCCTGCTGAGGCGATATGCTCCAACAGGCCTGACTTAACTAAGCTTTCAAAAAAGAATCGGCTTAGTAGTTTTGTGCCAACACTTCAAAGTGTGCTTGCGGGTGAGCGCAGACCGGGCAGAGTTCCGGAGCTTGCTTACCGAAGTGGATATGACCGCAGTTGTTGCACTTCCACATCACGTCACCGTCACGCGTAAAGACCATACCGCCCTTAACGCGTTCCAATAACTTCAAATAGCGAGCTTCGTGTTCTTTTTCCACGGCACCAACGCCTTCGAACAACACGGCGATATCTTCAAAACCTTCTTCGCGAGCTTCACGAGCCATACGTTCATACATATCGGTCCATTCGAAGTTTTCGCCATTGGCAGCGTCTTGTAAATTCACTTCAGTGGTCGGCACCTTGCCGCCGTGCAAGAGCTTGAACCAAAGCTTGGCATGCTCTTCTTCATTCTTTGCCGTTTCAGCAAAAATGTTGGAGATTTGAACGTAACCGTCTTTTTTGGCTTGGCTAGCGTAGTAGGTGTACTTGTTACGAGCTTGAGATTCACCGGCGAAAGCATCCCACAAGTTCTTCTCGGTCTTGGTACCTTTGAGTTCCATAATGATTTTCTCCTTTGGAAACAGAATGAATTCCTGCTATCTATATTAAGTGATTTAGAGAAAAGATGTGAATCAAAGATTAAAGAAAGTTATGGGTGCAATAGTTTGCAACACTATTGCAGGTGGCAGAAACAAAAAAAGGAACCTCTCGGCTCCCTCTTCATAAAAATCTTAAGTGGTGCGCCGGGTAGGATTCGAACCCGCGACCCCCTGGTTCGTAGCCAGGTACTCTATCCAACTGAGCTACCGGCGCACTTAAGAATTCGGTATTTTAATGTTATTTATAATTTTGTCAAATTAGAAGTTACCCTTAATACTAATGGAAAGTCTTTAATAATCAAACAGATAGGTAAAAGTGACTATATAAAATTAAAATATCGTTATTTTTCAATGGTTTAGCGTTTCAGTTACTTTTTAATTGTTAAGACCTTGCTTAAAAGCAAAAAACGCTCGGATTCCGCGAAAAAAGGCAAAAGATTTGGTTAACATCACCTGAGTGAGTGAAAAACTCTCATTGCCGACTGATTATTAAAAAACGACAGTCGGTCGCATAACTTAACAAATAAAGAGGAGCTGTTATGCAATTGAAACGTACTTTATTGGCCACTGCTTTGTTGGCCGCTAGTGCTACCGCCATGGCTTTGCCGAACGTTGAAGTTTTGGCTACGGGTGGTACGATCGCCGGTGCCGGTCAATCCGCTACGGGTACGGCCTACACGGCAGGTAAGGTTTCTGTTAACCATTTGGTCGCTGCCGTTCCGGCATTGGCTGAAGTTGCTAACGTCATTCCGAAGCAAGTTGTTCAAATCGGTTCTCAAGACATGACCGATGACGTTTGGTTGAAGCTCGTTAAGACGATTAACGAAGACTGCAACAAGGTCGACGGTTTCGTGGTTACCCACGGTACGGACACGATGGAAGAAACGTCTTACTTCGTTCATTTGACGGCTAAGTGCAACAAGCCGATCGTTTTCGTCGGCGCTATGCTCCCGTCTACCGGTTTGTCTGCTGACGGTCCGAAGAACCTCTACAACGCTGTTGTTGTTGCCGCTAGCAAGGAAGCTGCTAACCGTGGCGTGATGGTTGCTATGGACGACAAGATCATCGGTGCTCGTGACGTTATCAAGACCAACACGACCGCTGTTGAAACGTTCCAAGGTGCTAACTTCGGCACGATGGGCTACATCTTCAACTCCAAGGTTCACTTCGGTAACACGCCTGCAACGCCGCACACCACCAAGACGCCGTTTGACGTTTCTAAGTTGAACGCTTTGCCGAAGGTCGGTATCGTTTACAACTACTCTAACGTTCCTGCCGAACCGCTTCAAGCTTTGTTGAAGGCCGGCTACAAGGGTATCGTGACGGCTGGTGTCGGTAACGGTAACATCCACAAGAACATCTTCCCGATCCTCGAAAAGGCTGCTAAGGACGGTGTCGCTATTGTTCGTTCCAGCCGCGTCCCGACCGGCTCTGCCACGAAGGCTGCTGAAATCGATGACGCTAAGTACGGTTTCGTTGCTGGTCAATACTTGAACCCGCAAAAGGCTCGTGTGCTCTTGCAATTGGCTTTGACGAAGACGAGCGATCCGAAGAAGATCCAAGAATACTTCGACAAGTACTAATCAGCTAGCTGATTGAGTCAGTCCCCGGCCTCTTTTGGGAAGCCGGGGATTTTTTTCCCGTACAATTACCTTCATGCAATCCCAATACGTCGGGCGCTTTGCCCCATCCCCTACCGGTCATCTTCACTTAGGAAGCCTTGCAGCAGCCATTGCAAGCTTTGTGGATGCGCGTGCGCACAACGGCCGCTGGCTTATCCGCATTGAAGACGTCGATCAAACTCGATGTAAAGAGGAGTGGGCACAAAGCATTCTTGAAACGCTCAAAAAACTGGAAATGCCCAGTGACGCTCCGATTATCTTTCAAAGCGATCGAGCTGATCGCTATGAAGAAATTCTTGAAAAACTCAAACGTGACGGCCACGTTTTCGGGTGCTCTTGCTCGCGCTCTGATATCAATAAAGCCAACATCAATAGCACCAACCCCAATCACTACCCCGGCACCTGCCGTGCGGGTACTGATAAACCTATTCGTGCCTGGCGTTTTTTAACCAACAGCACCCCGATCACCTTTACCGATCGTTGGATGGGTCCCTTCACGCAAAACGTTGAAAAAGAAGTGGGCGACTTTGTGATTAAACGCGCCGACGGGCTTTTTGCTTATCAACTGGCAGTCATTGTTGACGATCACGATCAAGGGATTAATCACATCGTCAGAGGCGCTGACCTCATTGATAACACTGCGCGCCAAATTGCCATCTATCGCGCTTTGGGTTTCCCCGTTCCTCAATACATGCATATTCCCTTAGTCTTAAATGATCGAAGTGAAAAATTAAGCAAACAAGCCGGTGCTACGCCACTCACGGATGACTTATTGGCACAGTGTGAATGGGTATGGACTTTCTTTGGATTCCCCAGAATTGGTGCAGATTCCCTTGATGCGTTTTATCGAGTGGCCACCGAGCAGTGGCAAGAGCGCTTTAAAGTGTGATAACAGTTAACTCACTTGAGAACTTCCCCTATATCGTCTCCAAAATTTCAGTACGATAATGACAACGTTCTTTGATTAAAAGGAAGTTCTCAATGTTGAATCAATACATCCAAGAAGCCATCGCCAATCGCCGTGCGATTCACCGTCGTCCCGAAGAAGGTTGGACGGAATTTGAAACGATGTGGCTTGTCTGCCGCCAACTCAAAGACTGGGGCATCCCCTATTTGGTCGGCACGAAAGTGATCAATCCCCAATTCGTCATGGGTCGTAATGAACAATTGGTAAAAGACGCCATTGCCCGCGCTGTCAAACAAGGCGTTCCGCAATCTTTCATTGATGAATGCGAAGGCTACACGGGTGCCGTTGCCATCATTGATACGGGTCGCCCCGGCCCCACGACGGGTTTCCGTTTTGACATGGATGCTCTCCCCGTTCGTGAATCCACCGATTCCAGTCACTTGCCTGCCAAACTTGGTTTTGCGAGCGAACGCCCGGGCCTCATGCACGCCTGCGGTCACGATGCTCATACCGCGACGGGCTTAGCCCTTGCTCACTGGCTCGTTGATCACAAAGATGAACTTTGCGGCAAATTTAAAATCTTGTTCCAACCGGCCGAAGAAGGTGTTCGCGGTGCTCGCCCGATGTCTGAATCCGGCATTTTGGACGATATTGATTGGTTCGTCGGCAGCCACGTAGGTGGCTCCTGCAAGAGCGGTGAAGTCGCTGTGATGGACGGGGGCTTTTTAGCTTCTTCTAAGTTTGACATTACCTTTAAGGGCCTGGAAGCTCATGCCGGTAACGCTCCTCACAAGGGCCACAGCGCATTGGTTGCTGCCGCTTGCGCTACGATGATGATCCAAGGCATTCCTCGTCACGGTGACGGTGACTCCCGTGTGGCCATCGGTAAGTTAGTTGCCGGTGAAGGCCGAAACATTGTCGCTGCTCACGCCACCATGCAAATGGAAGTGCGCGGTGAAACGCAAGAAGTCAACGACTTCTTGGCTGACAACGTCGAACACATCATTGCCGGCGTTGAAAAAGCCTATCAAGTTGAAGCCAAGGTTGAACGCGTGGGTGAAGCCTCGACGCTCGTTCCGTGCCCGAAGCTTTTCGATAAGTTAGAAGAAGCCATGCACGATGTTCCCGACATCAAAGTGTTGCCTCGTACGCATGCGGCTTCCGGCTCTGAAGACTGCTCTTGGCATATTCGCCGTATCGCCAATCATGGCGGTCAAGCCGGTTTCTTCATGTTCGGTTGCGAACATAAGGGCCACCACCGTCCTGACTTCGACGTGCAAGATGAAACGAACTTGCCGGTGGCTTTGAAGGTTTTTGTGAGCTTTGCGAAAAAAGGTAATGCTAAGGCTTAA
>DYCH01000008.1 GCA_019418235.1 Sutterella sp. | reverse complement strand
AGATGTGTATAAGAGACAGTATTAGGACTATCCCTTAAGTAATTTTATCGCTGAATTTTTGCTTAAGTTTTACGCTAAAAATATTTAATTTGTCGGCAATAACATTTTTGAGAGATTTTCTGAATAAAAAACAGGCGAAAGTTTTGACACTTTCGCCTGATAAACAAAAGGAGCAAATGGATTAATTTTTACCAGCCATAGAATTCTTTGACGGTCTTCCAAGCAATGGTTTGAAGGTGCTTGGCATCTTCAGGTTTTAAGGGCTTTTCGCAACCGCCCAAGGCCTTATAGCCTTCAGGGTTCTTTTTGTGAATCACAGCATAGAGCATGGCACCGTATAGGTAGGAGCCTGCGGCAGACGGATGGCTCTTATCGTCTTGATGCATCACCAAGTCGGGACGCACTTTTAAGCTTTCAGCAAACGCTAAGCCCACGGGCAAGACCATCGTCTTATTGGCGTTACCGACCTTGATCGTTTCATCGGCTAATGCCTTCGTGTCTTCAGGTTTGTCTTGACGAGCCCACGTTGCAACGAGTAATGGCGTGGAGCCAGCTTTGCGAATCGTATCAATATGGGCTTTGGCAGCCGCTTGGAAGTTCTTCATGCCCTTAGGATTAATGGGTTCTGAACTTTGACCTTGGAGCACGACCACATCAAACATGGGTTTACCTTCTTTGACGTTTTTGGCGTACGGATCCATGGCTTTGTCAGGCGTCAAATAATCTTTGACGTTATGAAAAGACAAACGAGCCGAACTCATGGTGAGCAAACGCGTTTTCCACTCGACCTTCCCTTCTTTCGTAAATTCGCGCAGATAGCTGTGAACGCCGCAGTTGTAGAAACTGTAGGAGTTGCCGACAATCAGAGCGCTCTTGGGGGCCGTGACACCTAAATCGGTGACCGTGGGTTTGACGGTGTTATCTAAGGCCAAAGCGCTTGTTGTCATCGATAACAGTGCTGTTGCGGCGAGGATAATTTTTTTCATGTCAGTGTTCCTTTTTTTGGAAGGATGGTTTTGTTAGAAGCTATAACGCAAACCAGCCATTAATTCAAAAGCGGTTTGAGCGTATTCTTTGTCTAACTTCTTGCCATAGGGCTTATCAAAAGTCTTACCATACCAAACGTGGGTTGCAGCCGTGTAGATATCGACATTTTTGCTCAAATCGTAGCTTGCCGCTAAGGTGAGACCGGTTCGATCATATTTCTTACCATCTTTATCCTCAGCGACAACGTAACCAACTTGCGTCATGAAATCGATGCTATTGATTTCTTTGGTTGCAGCCAAGATGAAGGCATGTGATTCCGTTTCTTCCAATTTGGTTGCTTGAGCAATTCCCTTATCACCAATCTTGCCAACATTTTCAGCCCATTGGTAGGTGGCATAGATTCGAGCAAAGTCAAACTTGTAGTTAGCCGTAATACCTGCGGTGACTTGGTCATCTTCATCAAAATGACCGTTGGCCAGAGTTTGATCGACAACAGCACGAACATCTAACGGACCGTTGTTATAGCGAAGACCCAAGGCTGCGTAGCGTTCTTTGTTAGCCTCACTTGAGTGATCTTCACCATCGGTACCGTTGGAGAATTGTGCATAACCAGTGAAACCAGCCATTTTCGGAGAAATGTACATGATCGAGTTGTCTACGCGAGATGTTGCACCTTGCAAGGTTTTATTGGAACCCGCCAAACCCCAAGTGATACCAAAGGGTGTAGCAGAACCCGCAAACATACCGCCGTTGCAACCACCAACCAGTGCACCAGTACGACCAAGACGAACGGTACCGTAGGCATCGTGCTTAATGAACAAATAGGAATTACGATTGAAGATTTTATCTTCATCTGCTTGAGCACCAGTGTCAGAATCGTATCCAGCTTCGAGCACGAAACCAACGCTGACATCATCGTTAATCGCTTCGGTACCTTCAATGCCCCAGCGACTGCCAGAACGTTGGCCAGAGGCCATTTCAACGGTTGATGTTTGACCATCAATTTTTTTAAACTTCAAACCGGTGTCAATTAAACCGTAAAGCTCAACGGTAGCAGCTTGTGCTGCTAAAGGAGCGAGTAAAAGGGCGGTCATTAATAGGGGGGGGGTATTGCTTGATTTTCATGGTAGTACCTTGAGAACAAAAATTGAGAAAGGTTAGAGTTGAAACTCATTTGTTCATCATAAAAGTGCTCAATGAGGGTGTAAACGAAGATTGGGCAATGTAATTTTGCGTTGTTTGCAAACTAGGCTGAAAATATTGAAATGATCGGGGTTAAATAAAAATAAAAAAAGTGCCCTCAAAATGAAGGCACTTGGTAATCGAAATAGAACGAAAAATCCCTATTTGGACGTATTGCTTTTTGCGTTAAGGTTCGCAATTTTATTCAAAAGCGCAGTGGTAGAACGTTGATGTTCAAACTGCACCGTTACCGTTTTAGCGCCCCAAGTTGAGACCAATTTAGCTTCGGGTAAATCTTCAATGCGATAGTCGCCACCCTTCACATAAATATCAGGGTGAGCCAATTCCACGGCCTTTAAGGGCACCTTGTCTTCAAAAATAACCACCAAGTCAACGCTTTCTAACGCGGCTAAAACCGCAGCGCGATCTTCTTGGGCGTTAATGGGGCGTTCATCGCCTTTGCCGAGCATCTTAACGGACGCATCAGAATTAATCGCCACCACTAAGCTTTCACCCAAAGCACGGGCTTGAGCCAAATAAGTCACGTGCCCGCGGTGCAAAATGTCAAACACCCCATTGGTCATGACCACGGGGTGAGGAAGCGCTTGAGCGCGTCGATTTAAATGCTCAAAATCCGTAATTTTGTTTTCAAATTCGGGGGGCGGCAATCTGGTGCTCATCGTTATTTTCCTAAAAATAAAGAGACGCCTTCCTTAAGATTTAAGGCGACGTTTGTGCTCTCAGGTACGGCTTCAGGTGTATTTTTCCCGTCTTTACCCACCAAGATGCGAGTCGTGACGCCAGCAGCTAATGCGGCCTGCATATCGCCTCGTTTGTCACCAAACATCACGCTTTGCGTCATGTCGATATCGAAGTCTTTTTGTGCTCTCAAAAGCATTCCCGGTTGGGGCTTTCGGCAATCACAATCACAGCGATAAGCCTCAAGCGCTTTTTCAGGATGGTGGGGACAAAAATAAACGGCAGAAATCGGGGCGTTTGCATCACTAAAAACACCCTTCATCCAATCGGTCAGATGATGGAAATCAGCTTCGGTGTAATAGCCACGACCGATACCGCTTTGATTGGTCACAATGACCAATTTAAAGCCCTCTGAGACAAGCTTGGCGCAGCCCTCTAAGACACCGTCGATAAATTCGAACTCTTCCGGTTTATGCACATAGGCGTGATCAATATTGATCACGCCATCGCGGTCTAAAAAAGCAACCTTAGAACTCATCGGGCTTCAGCCACCGTCAAAGAGTCTTCAACGTTGGGGTAACGTTCAAGTAAGAAGCGAACGTAGTCTTGCGTGCCTTCTTCGACCGAGCGGAACTTCACATCGCAACCGGCAGCACGGAGCTTTTCCAAATTGGCTTGCGTGTAGGCTTGATATTTACCCTTCAAAGATTCCGGGAACGGGATGTAGCGAATGAGTTCTTGTTTGACAGCTTCTTCTAAAGTCAAAGCCGTTTGACCTTCAGCGGCACGCAAACCGTTAATGACGCCCAAAGAGACATCGTTAAAGGGTTGTGCACGACCCGTACCGCAGTTATAGATGCCGGTAACGGGTTTATCAAAGAAGTGTAAGTTCACGGCAATGACGTCATCGACGTAAACAAAGTCACGTTCTTGAGCACCGTTGGCGTAGCCCAAGCACCCTTCAAACAAACGCACATGACCTTCTTTACGCATTTGGAAGAATTGGTGGAAAGCGACACTTGCCATGCGACCCTTGTGTTGTTCATGGGGACCATAAACATTGAAGTAGCGAAGGTTGATCACCGGGGCTTTCACTTCACCTTTGGCCATCTTGTGACGAAGCACTTGGTCAAAGAGGAATTTGGAGTAGCCGTACACATTCAAGGGACCTTCGTATTGACGATCTTCAATGAAAGTGGTGCGTGCGCCGTAGGTGGCAGCAGAAGAAGCACAAATTAAGGGAATGCCCAATTCTTGTGCCCAATTGAAAAGTTCCAGCGTGTAGCGATAGTTATTTTCCATCATGTAGCGGCCGTCGGACTCCATCGTATCCGAGCACGCGCCTTGGTGGAAAATGACTTCGGGCTTGGCAATCTTGCGAGCCTTCACTAATTCAATAAAGTCACGCTTATCGAAATAGTCACTGATTTGGCATTCGGCCAAATTTTGGAATTTTTCGCTCTTAGAGAGATTGTCAACGGCGATCACATCGGTGTAGCCGCGTTGGTTCAAAGCTAAAACATTATTGGCACCGATAAAACCAGCGGCACCCGTTACAACGATACTCACTTACTCATCTCCAAGGAAAGTTCTTCGTAGCCATCGGCAAAGAGCTCTTCAAAGCTCACCGTGGCTGTACCTAATTTACCGACAACAATGCCACCGGCACGGTTGGCAATGCGCATGGCGTCTTGCAAAGTCTTGCCCATGGCAACCATCGTGGCCATCACGCCAATCACCGTGTCGCCTGCGCCTGAAACGTCAAAGACTTCACGAGCTTGAGCGGGCACTGACGTTTGACCGTCTTTGGTGTAAAGCGTCATGCCTTCTTCGCTTCGCGTGAGCAAAATGGCCGTGAGATCTAATTTTTGACGAAGTTCTTGGGCTTTTTGCGTTAGCTCTTCTTCGCTTTCCCAATCACCAACGACCTGGGCTAATTCGGCACGGTTTGGCGTAATTAACGTGGCACCACGGTAACGGTCATAGCAGCTACCCTTGGGGTCAATCATGATGGGGATACTCTTGGCGCGAGCCAATTCAATCATCTTCGTGATGTGATTTAATCCCCCCTTACCGTAGTCTGATAAGACGATGACGTCACTGTCACTAATGATGCTTTCGAAAGCGGAGAGGTGATTGGCCAACACTTCTGTTGTGGGGCGACTTTCAAAGTCAGCACGCAACATTTGTTGTTGACGGGCAACGATACGCAATTTCACCGTGGTCTTAATTTCAGGATCGCGGTGCAAGTGCGGTGTAATGTTATTTTCGTGAAGAATGCGCTCGACGGTTTCACCGGCTTCGTCGCAACCGATCACGGATAAAAGTTGGGTTTGGGCCCCAAGACTCGCAATGTTAAGTGCTACGTTGGCAGCTCCCCCAAGTCGATCTTCTGAACGCATGATGCGTACAACGGGGACGGGGGCTTCCGGAGAAATGCGGTTTGCGTCACCAAACCAATAGCGATCCAACATGGCATCGCCAACAACTAAGATTTTCTTTTGAGCAAAAGTCGTGTTCACGCTCAAATCCTTTTCGCATTAAATCTGTCAGTAATTTTAAGCATTGGAAGTGTTTTTTGTTGAAAAATGAGTATGAATTAGCGTCAAATGACAAAAATTGCAACAAAACTCTTCTCGTTAACAGGATATTTTGAAACGGCAATTCGATACGTGAGACAATTAGCGATATCGACAATTTGCCTATTTTCGTGCGCTTTAAGCGTGCGAAACACTTTTTGACTATGTCTGACTCTATTGCTTTTTTATCAGAAACGTACACCGACTGCGAAATCTCGGCTTGCGGTTTAACGTTGGATATTGCCCGACAACGCCTGACGTCTAAGGATTGGACAGGGATTTTGGATAATGCCCGCACCCGTGACGTCATTGGAAAACAGCGTTCCATGATGACGGGTGACATTGTGAATAAGACGGAAAATCGTCAGGCATTGCACACCTCATTGCGTACGCGTGATGCGTCTGCTCCTTACTATGAAGAAGTACAAGCCGCTTTAGATCGCATGAAAGCCTTTGCTCGTGACGTGCGAAGCGGTCAATGGGTTGGCGCAACCGGCAAAGCCATCACTGACGTTATTAATGTGGGGATCGGAGGCTCTGAGATGGGACCGCATGCGGTCTATCACGCACTTCGAGATGTGAACCCTTCCATCCGCTTGCATTTCTTATCGGCCGTTGACGGTATTTTGGTTGATCGTATTTTAGATAGTGTCAATCCCGAGACAACGTTGGTTGTGGTCTCGAGCAAAAGCTTTTCGACGCGTGAAACGCAAGTCAATGCCCAAACCGTGGATCATTGGTTAGGTGAGGCGGGGATTACGTCCTTTGCCGATCGTGCCAAGCACATGGTGTTGGTGAGCGCAAAGACGGACGCCTATAAAGAAATGAATTTGCCTGCCGAAAACCTCTTTCCCATGTGGGCATGGGTGGGAGGCCGTTTTTCTGTTTGGGGAGCCGTGGGTTTGCCGCTATTGATTGCATTGGGCGAAGAAAAATTCCAAGACTTCTTAGATGGCGCTTATGAAATGGATTGCCATATGTTGGAAGCGTCGCTGGAGAAAAATCTTCCCGTAACGTTGGCGCTTTTATCCTATTGGAATGCCACCCAATTTAAGATGCAAGCGCATTGTCTTTTGCCCTACGATGAACGCCTTCGCATGATGGTGGCATGGCTTCAACAGTTAGAGATGGAAAGCCTGGGTAAAACCTATACGCCTGAAGGCGGTATGGCCTCCGGCCCCACGGGGCAAGGCATTTGGGGCGGGCACGGTAACGAAGCACAACACTCTTTTTATCAATGGCTTCGTGAAGGCACGGGCCGCACGAGTATTGACATCGTGTGGTGTGAAGATCCCGGTCACCACCACAATCACCACCATTGTGTTTTAACGGCGAACGCTCGTGCTCAAGCGCAAGCTCTTGTGACGCGAGAAAGTGGTCACTCAGAATACTTCAATGCCGTGACAGCTTTGCGTATCAGTAAGCTCACGCCCAAGACGTTGGGTGCCATGATGGCGATGTACGAGCATAAGACAACCATTTTGGCAACGCTTTACGGCATCAATGCGTTTGACCAACCCGGGGTTGAGTTAGGTAAGCGTCTTTGCCGTCAAGTCGAAGCCTCCGCTTTAGAGGGCTAATGTGATGAGTCCTTCAAAGATTTTGATTGTTAAAACGACATCGATGGGTGATGTGATTCATGCATTGCCCGCTGTGCACGATTTGGCAAAAGCTTTCCCGCAAGCACAGATTGACTGGGTTGTTGAAAAAAGTTTTGCCGACATCCCGCGATTAAGTGCGCACGTGACAAATGTCCACGAAGTGGCGGTGCGTCAATGGCGCAAAAAACTATTTGATGCTCAAACGTGGCGTGAAATTAGTGCCGTCAAAAACGCCCTTGTATCAGAGCACTACGATTTGGTGGTTGACCTTCAAGGGCTTCTTAAGAGCGCTTTGATTGCTAAATGGGCAAAGGTGCCGGTTGCCGGTTACGATGCTCAAAGTATTAAAGAACCGATGGCGAGTCGTCTTTATGATCAACGCTATGAGGTTTCAAAGTCCCTTTTAGCCGTGACACGCTGTCGTGAACTTTTAGCCAAGGCCGTTGGCTACGACTATGACGAAAAGGCTTTGGCCTTCGGCATGAAGAATCTAGAAGCCCAAAAAGAGGCTTCACCTTATGCCGTCTTTTTAGTGAATACAAGCCGTGAGACGAAACTATGGGCCGAAGACCGTTGGGTGGAATTAGCAAAGAAAGTTCATGAAGAAGGCATGAATGTGAAGTTTCTGTGGGGAGCGCAAGAAGAACGCGAACGTGTCGAGCGTATTGCTAAGGCGGCAGGAGACTTCTGTTGCGTGATGCCCCGCATGCTCATTGGAGAGTGTGCCCGAGTCATTCAAGGGGCTGCATTTGCCGTGGGTGTTGATACGGGTTTAACGCATTTGGCAGCAGCTACCGCTGTGCCGACGGTGGGGTTATTCTTGGACTTTCCGATCGAATTGGTGGGATTGACAGGAGAGCGTGTCACCAGTTTAGGTGGCGTTGGAGCCAATCCGACGGTCTCTGAAGTTTGTGATGCTTTGAAGAAGGTGCGTGATGCAAATTTCTCCTAAAGGCTATCGATTTTTAGTGCCTTGTTTGTTGCCTTTGGCAGCACTCTATCTCTTGTGGCGCGCTCGCAAACAACCGGACTATTTAAAGTATTGGCCGGAGCGTTTTGCTTTGGTAGATTTCCCCGCACCTCGCAACAACCGTCCTCAAATCTGGATTCATGCGGTAAGCGTTGGTGAAACCAATGCCACGCGCCCTTTGGTTAAGGCGCTTTTAGAGAAGTGGCCAGAATGCGATATTTTGCTCACGCACATGACGCCCACGGGCCGAGATACGGGCAAGAAGATTATTGAGTTGGCCCCTGATCGTATTCGTCAATGCATGTTGCCTTACGATGCGGTTTATGCGGTCAGAAAATTCTTGCGTCAAGCCAAGCCCGTGATGGGCATCATCATGGAAACTGAAGTTTGGCCTACTTTTTTAGAAGAAGCTCGAGTCAACGGCATCCCAATGGTGTTGGCCAATGCACGTCTTTCAGAGAAAAGCTACAACCAGGCCATGAAATTTGCAGCGGTGATGACCGATGCAATGAGTAAGTTCACGAAGGTCTGCGCTCAGAGCGAAAACGATGCCAAGCGGTTGACCGCCATGGGAACGGTGGAACCCGTCGTTGTGGGAAGTCTTAAGTTTGACATTCAAGCACCCGCTAAAGCCTTGGAAATGGCAGCCATTTGGAAAGAAGCTATTGAAGAGAAAATTCTTTTGATGGCCAGTACGCGTGATGGTGAAGAAGCGCCCTTAATTGAAGCGATTGAACGCTTCCGTCAAGTCAATCCCGAAACTCACGTTAAGTATTTATTAGTGCCTCGTCATCCGCAACGCTTTAATGAAGTGGAAGACTTGTTAAAGAAATCGTCTTTGCGTTATCAAAAACGAAGTGAGTTGAAAACGTCTGATGATTTAAAGGCAGATACCGAAGTGATTTTTGGTGACACGATGGGCGAGATGTTCTTTTTTTGCGCCATGGCCGACGTAACCCTCATGGGGGGAAGTTTCGAGAATTTCGGTTGCCAAAACGTCATAGAACCGACGTCCGTTGGTGTACCGGTGATCGTGGGCCCCAGCACGTTTAATTTCTCAACGGTGGTGGAACGTGCTATTTCAATGGGGGCCGTTGACCAAGTTCAAAGTGCCCAAGAAGCCGTGGATAAGGCTCATCTTTGGTTGGGTGACGAAGAAGAATTAAAGATGCGAAAAGACAATGCTCGTGCATTTTCTCAAGCCTATGTTGGCTCGACAGAGCGTCACATGAAAGTATTGGAAGAGTTATGGCAAAAGTAATCCCTAATGTGTTAACGATCGCCGGCGTTGACCCCTCGGGTGGCGCTGGTGTTTTAGCTGATATCAAAGCGATTTCTGCTTTGGGTGGTTACGGGTGTGGCGTGATTGCGGCGTTGACGGCGCAAAATACGCAAGCTGTGACGGGCGTTTTGCCGATACCGGCAGCGTTTGTGAAAGCGCAGCTCGATACGCTTTTTGAAGATGTCCGTATTGATGCCGTTAAGATCGGGATGCTGGCCGATGTTGAAGTCATCAAAGTGGTGGCCGAGACTTTAAAGAAATACCAACCAAAATTCATTGTGTTGGATCCCGTGATGGTGGCTAAAAGTGGCGACCGTTTATTACCGGAAGATTCTGTTGAGGCATTAAAAACCTACCTTTTACCTCTGGCAACCGTGTTGACGCCGAATTTGCCTGAAGCGGCGGCATTGGTCAATCAAAAGGAAATTTCCTCTCAAGAGGAAATGCTTGCCTTGGCCAAAGACCTTTTGGGATTGATGAATGAAAACGCTTGGCTCTTATTAAAAGCAGGTCATTTATCCGGTAGCGATGTGCCAGACCTTTTAATCCGTGGAGATGAAGCGCTAGTTTTTAATAGCACTCGCATTGAAACCAAGAATACGCATGGCACGGGCTGCACGTTATCCTCTGCGTTGGCGACGCTATTGCCGCAATGCGAAACAGTTGCCGAAGCAACTCGCAAAGCCAAGGATTACATTACGGCAGCGATTGCGAAGTCCGATGAACTTCAGGTGGGTCATGGCCATGGGCCGGTTCATCACTTTGAAGCGTTATGGGACAAAGAAGACTAAAACTTAAAAAAGTGAAGATTTTTAAAATTTTTTAAAGAATGCTCTTGCATTTTAAAAAAGAGTACTATAATATTTCACTTCTCGGCGGGTTAGCTCAGTCGGTTAGAGCAGAGGAATCATAATCCTTGTGTCCGGGGTTCGAATCCCTGACTCGCCACCAAATTACAGTCCTTAGTATTGAAAAATACTGAGGACTTTTCGCATGTGCGCTCGGTTTGTCTAAGAGCAAGATTCTCTTTGCAGTTCTTCCCATTTTCTCATCAGTTATAAATCAGATACATGATTTATAAACTGATTTGTAAAATTTGTTATGCCATCTAATTCGTTGAAATTAATGAATTATTTTCATTTTGTGTGATTTATAAAAATGATGGTTTAAGTTGGATTGGTTGGTTTTTATCGTGAGTTTTTGTTATTTGACGATGAGAGGTTCTGTCAAAAACGACAATTTTTGACCCCCTAAAGATTTGTCATCTAATGATTGCCTGTAAATC
>DYCH01000079.1 GCA_019418235.1 Sutterella sp. | reverse complement strand
TTCCTACTGAGATAATATTCTTATCAATTGAAAAATAAAGAATAATTTCTATTCGGTTTTTCATTGCTCATAAATAACTTAAATAAAATTGCGCTAAAGTTATAATTTATACCATTAGTTAGTATTTTCTTGAGGTGTTTATGTTTACATCCGTTATACTCAAAAATTATCGATCTCTTACGAATTTAAGTTTCAATCTGTTGTCTACTCGAGGAACGCCGAGAAAGATCACCTTGGTTTACGGTGAAAACGGCGTGGGCAAAACAAACCTTATGTCAGCCTTTTTGACCTTACAAGATATCGCTCACGGCCAAGACTTGGATTTAGGGTCATTTAAAAGATTCAGAAGAGATGAAGGCACGATGGATGACGAGGATGTTGGGATATTTGGAAACATGGCTCGAGCAACGGCCGAACATTTGATTCATACCTGTAAAACCATCGGCAGCGTTGACAATATGTCCATAGAGTTTGGTTTCCGTTTTAACAAACTTTCAGGGAGCTATTTCATTGAGTTCGATGACTCTCAAATCGTCAATGAGCAGCTTCGTGTGATAGAGAAAGGTGAAGAGAAAACACTCTTTTCCATGAAAGATGACGATTACTCCATTCATCTGAGCGTGATTAAGTCATTGGACTATTTCAAGGATGTGCATCTGCTACTGAAGCAGTATTGGGGGCGCTTTTCATTTTTGTCCATTTTGAATCAAGAGCGTGCCAAGAAGCGCACGGACTTTATTGAAAAGAATTTTGATCCGGACTTTCTTACCATTGTTTCAGGCCTCTCAGACTTTTCTGTCAATATTGAAAATGAAGAACGCGAAACGTCAGTCAACGCATTTACTCCGCAGTACAAAGGTTCGATTTCGAAGAATCAACTCAATCTCTTAAAAAATTGGGAGAGGTCGCTTAATGAGTTCTTTGTGGCCTTGTACTCCGACATCAAGGAAGTGTTTTACCAAACCAATTATTCCGATGAAGGTCAGACTCGCGTGCTTTATCGCCTCTATGCAAGAAAACGCATTGGTGATCGTTTGATTGCCGTGCCTTTTGAAAAAGAGTCTGAGGGGACAAAGAAACTCTTTGAAGTCTTTCCTTTATTGGTATCGGCAATAAAAGGCGGTGTCGTTGTATTGGATGGAATGGATAAGAGTGTTCACGAAGTATTAATGACGAGCGTGTTGGAAAACTTAGCGCCTCACATTAAAGGACAGTTGATTGGCTCAACCCACAACACGACGTTGCTTGAATCCGATGTTTTAAAGAAAGTTGCTTTTGTTCTGACGGCAAGCTCAGAAGGCAACAAACAAATTCAACCGTTTACGGCCTATGAAGATGGACGCATTCATGCGAATTTGAATCTGAGAAAACGTTATCTCGGAGGGCTTTACGGTGGAGTGCCGGTGCCGATGACGGTTGACTTTGATGCAATCAGTCAAAATCTTCACAGGGATAATGAGTAAAGGAAAATAGATATGAAGATTAGACATGAGCGATTATTCGATCAATAGGCGACAAAATTTGTTACGGCTCTAATTGATGGGAATAGTATCTGATATTTGACGCTGTTTTGAAGGTTTTGTGTTAAGTGTCTCACGTGGGGATTAGAAATAGTATCTTGCTTCTTGGGCGTTCGTTGCTTCGGTTAAAAGAGATTGTTATTTTTCTTGTTGAGCGCAAAATTGCTTTAAATTTTAAGTAACTGAATTTTTATTTAGATTTTATTAAGATTGGTGTAGTTGCGTATTCGATGTGTGGTTGGTTAAAGATGGAATCGATTTCTCAAAAACATAAAAAAGAATTATTGGAAGATTATGAAATTAATCAATCTAAAGTGGAGAAAGTTTCTTTTGAGCGAAAGCGTTTACGAAGAATATATGCAGTAGGAATTACTTTTAGGAATGTTTCTTTTTCGCAGTCTGAAGTGGAGTATTGTTATTTTAGACGTTGTAAGTTTGACTCTTGTACATTCACTGGAGCTAGAATTTCAAATACCAACTTTCAGTCGTCTACATTCAACAATTGCAGATTTGACTACACAACTTTTGAAAAAACACAGATTAGTCTTGATGTATTGAGAAAGAATCTACCAGCAGAAGAAAACCTCAAGAGATTGTTGGCTCGTTCCTTAAGAGTGAACTATCAAGGATTGGGAGATTATGAAGGGGTAAATTTTGCAATTGATATTGAAATCAGTGCCTCTATTGAACATTACAGAAAAGCGTTCCTGTCCCATGAGCCGTACTATAGGAATAAGTATGTGGGCCTTTCTAGACTAGGGATGGGTTGGAAGTATTTTTATGAAAGGGTAATGTATCTAATTTGGGGTTGTGGAGAGAAACCATGGAGGTTGTTATGGTTAAGTATTTTTGCAATTTTGATGTCATCCAATATTGAAGCTTTCTTCTTGAATTCATATCTACCGTTAATTGAGTTAACTGAAGCGGCTTTAAGCATTTTTATTACAGGCAAATCAGAATTGCAATTGAACACTATTACAGAATTTATTCTTATCTTATTGAGGTATGTCGTAATGGGGATGTTTATTGCTTCATTAGTGAGAAGACAAAGTAGGAGATAGGTAGTTATGTGGGTGTATGTGTTTGGTTCGTTGGTAAGAGGTGAATTTGAGTCTGATTCTGATATTGACATATTAACGATTGGAACAGAAGAAGAATTGACTTCGTTGCCATCTTTTTGTTTGAAATACACAAAAAGGTCAATCGAAGAATGCTTTCAAAGAGGTGACTTATTTGCTCATCATCTATTTTCAGAAAGCAAATTGGTTTTTTCGACTGATGGCTCTGATATATTAGGGAAATTAGGATATCCTCATCCGTATTCGACTTTTAAAGAGGATGCTAGGCAATTTCTGAATATTGCCCATTATTCATTATGCGAACTACAACAACAGTGTTGTACAACAGTGTATGAAATGGGGCTTCTTTATATGTGTATGAGAGATCTGGCGATGATTGCGACATATTTGGGTGGAAGTGTCTCCTTCTCCAAATATTCACCTTATAAAACAACTGTGTCCCTAGAATTGCCCCTTGAAAAATACAGATTGTTAAAAAAGTCTCGAGTAGCGTCTACACGTGGGAAAACGTTAATGAATAATCTACGTTTAAACAATGAAGACTATAAAATAATTCTTGATTGGCTTAACTTTATTGAGAAGTTTATATATGACAAACTTTGAAAATAGAATCAATTGGCAAAGAAATGTCTTGAAGGTTGTAAATAAAAATTTTCCAGATGAACCGTTGCACGGACTAACATTTTTGGCTCTTTGCGAGTGGCAACAAAGGGTGTCTAGTCAAAATGTGGATAAGCTTTTTGAACAACTAGTGGAATTGTCGAAATTGATAGATAGTCTTGATGATCATAGCGTGCCAAGAAATAGTCCAATTTCTGAAATTGAGAGCAAAGTAGAATGTTTGCTCAAATCTCTTGAATTGGAGTTCAATAATCTAAAAGTATGATTTAAGCAGAATACTTGGGGATCACCTAGCCATTGCAGATGGCTAAATAGCAGAAAAGTCATTAGAAAAATGTCATTTCTGCTTTTTGTGTTTATTCACGACACAATAAAACGTCATCAATTCTGCACTTCGTCAAACACTCAAACCCCAACTTCCCATTGCCTTTGTCCACACACAAAAGCATATTCTCAATACGAACCCCCCAAAGTCCCGGGCGATAAATCCCCGGTTCATCGCTCACAATCATCCCTGGCATAAAGGGTGTCATTGAGCCTTCGGACTGACGTGGGGAAATGTTCGGCGGCGTTTCATGGACGTTTAACGTCAAACCAATGCCGTGCCCTGTCCCATGACCGTAATTTGCCCCAATGGCTTCAATGGGGCGACGCGCAATCGCATCCAAATCAATCCCACGCGTGCCGGGTTCAAATTCGGTGTTCATGAGATCGGTCATCCCTTGATAAACGGCTTGATAGTCAGCTTTTAATTGCTTTAATAACTCAGGATCAAGATCCTTCACATCGCCCAAGAACCACGTGCGCGTCGTATCCGTCGTGCCTCGGTCATAATGAGCACCGGAATCCACCAACAAAACGCAAGGAGGAACAATGGGCGCACCTGCCCCAGAGACAGGTTCATAGTGGGGGAGTGCCGCATGGGCATTGACCGCTGCAATGGTGCCGAAACTCTCACCGATAAACCCCGGAATTTGGCTGCGATACTTATGAAGAATATCAACGGCATCGTTTTCTGTGAGTGTTTCACCGGCGGCTAATCGGTCTTTGACTTCTTCAATGAAAAGCTCCAACGCACGGCCGTCTTCAACCATGACGGCCTTTAGCCCTTCAATTTCTTGGGGCGTTTTAATGGACTTCCAAAGGGCAACAGGGTGTTTGATGTCACGAATCTTTGCTTCAAACTTTTGATAAAGACGCGCGTTTAGGTCAGAGGTCTTCGCTAAGATTTGTGTTTCAGCGTCTAAGACCATTTCCAACGCATCATACGGCAAGACTTCCCAGCCGTTTGTCTTTAAGTGGCGTTTTACTTCAAGCGATAATTGCTCAATATTCACAAACAACGTTGCGCGGTCTGGGCCAACCAAAGTCCAGCCCAAAAAGACCGGATTAAAGTCAATGTCAGACCCTCGAAGGTTTGTGATCCACGCAATGTCATCAAGGCGAGTTAATAAAAGACTGCCGTTAAGTTTTTGATCATTTAAATAGTCACGCAAGCGTTGAAGTTTATCTTTAGATGAAACGGAGCTTGCATGATGAATAAACGAGGGATTGAAGACCAAAGCAGGACGATTGACCCACAAATCGTCAATCTCGGTATTTTCAAAATCAACCACTGAGTCAACGGCTTCAAGAAGTTCTTTATAGCGTCCTGAGCTCACGCAACTTAAGGGTGCTGCAAGCGTTAAAGGCGTCGTTTCATTTTTGGCCTTTAACCAATCAACAAGCTTTATGCACTTAGGATCGCCATCGCGCATAAGAGTAAAGCCCTCAAGAAGTTCATTAGAAGCTTGTTCCCAATAGCGAGAATCTGTCCAAAGAAGGGCTTCTTCCATCGTGACAACGACAGTGGCGTTTGAGCCCATAAAGCCCGAAAGTGGTTGAATAAATTGGTAGTGATTCGGGATGTATTCCGATAAATGCGGATCGCACAAAGAAATAAAAAAGGCATTGCAGCCTTTTTCTTGAAGTTTGGCTCGCAATGCCCCTAAAACCGAATCACTCATTGTCTTTCCTTAATAAATCTTTCGAACAACAACGTCCACTTCGCTTGCCATTGTGTTACCCACTTTAGCTTCTGCACCCAAGTTAATGGTCTCTAAGCGCCAGCCGGCATCACGCAATTCATTTAAAGAGGCCGAGACATTAATGTCGGGGCAATTCATGGGAACCGTGCTTAAAGCCTCTTGGCTTTGCAAGGGCTTTAAGGCTGAACACGTGACGCGCTGACCAATAGGAGCATCGTACAGGGGGTCATTAAACCCTTGACTGCAACCGGCCAACAATACGGGAACCAATAAGTAAAAAAAACGCTTCATCGATAAAAATCCAATCCGTTAACGAAACGATTGTATCGTTTTTTCGAAGGCAAAACCTTACTTATCAAAGCCTGGTAACACATAGTCAAATTCAGATAACTTTTTCACGGGACGTTTGGGAGTGGCAGATTTGGTACCTCCCTTAACACTTCCCTTTACACGAATGTTTCCGCGCGTGGTCTTTTTCTCTTCTCGAGAGGGACGTCGTTCATCCGTGCGACGCGTGGCATAAGCGTAGGTCTCACGTTCATCTTCTTTTTTCTCGCGACGGCCTTTGCCGGCTGCTCGTCCTCGGGCCTCACCTATGCTTCGTTCGCTTGTGCGCCCTCGACGCTTTTGTGGCGCTTCATCAACAAAATCAGCAGGATCGGCTTCATCAATGACTTGAACGTCAAACTTTTTCTTAATGAGCCGCTCAATGGAGCGCAACAAATAGCGATCTTCGGGTTGCATCAAGGAGACCGCTTCGCCATCCATACCGGCGCGACCCGTGCGACCAATGCGGTGCACATAGTCTTCGGCGTTGTTCGGAAGATCGTAATTGACCACATGTGGCAATTCTTTAATGTCGATCCCACGGGCCACAACGTCGGTGGCAACCAAAATCTGCACTTCTCCGCTCTTAAATTTGGCAAGAGCCTTGGAGCGGGCCGATTGCGTACGATCTCCGTGGATGCAATCCACCGTAAAACCGTCTTTTTCCAAGTGTTTGGCTAAGCGTGCCGCTCCGGATTTAAGCTTTGTGAAAATCAACACTTGACGCCATTGATTGTCCACAATCAAGTCGCGCAAGAAATCGCGCTTGTGTTCTTTTTTCACCTGATAGATTGTTTGAGCGATTTTGCTCACGTCACGGTTTGCGGCAATTTCTACCATCACAGGAGCGTCTAAAAGGCGTTCGGCCAAATTCCGGATGTCTTCTGAGAACGTGGCAGAAAAAAGCATGGATTGACGATTCTCAGGGCAATTTTTCAAAATAGCTCGAATGTCGGCAATAAAGCCCATGTCAAGCATACGGTCGGCTTCGTCCATCACCAAGAAGTGCGTGTCATTGAAAAAGAAGTGACCGTCTTTGGCATGATCTAAAAGGCGACCGGGCGTGGCAATCACAATGTCCATGCCTTCTTCAAGGTTCTTTAATTGCTTACCAAAACCCACGCCCCCGACGATCACACACATCTTTAATTTCAAATACTTGGCATAAGACAGAAGTGCCGCTTCAATTTGAGCCGCCAATTCACGCGTGGGCGCCAAAATCAACGCCTTGGCCTTGTAGCGTTGGGCACGCTTTTTGGATTGAGAAAGTTGCATCAATAAGGGCAATCCAAAGGCTGCCGTTTTGCCGGTACCGGTTTGAGCAATGCCCAAAACGTCTCGCCCGTCTAAAAGCGCCGGAATGGCTTGCTCCTGCACAGGGGTTGGTGTCTCAAACGACAAGTCGTTTAAGGCCATCAAAAGGGGAGCGGACAGACCGAGTTCTTCAAATTTGGACATTTACTTGTTTTCCTGTAATTGGATATAGCGGCTTCGTAATTGGCCGCAACCGCCTTCAACGTCTTGGGCAGCAGAATGACGAAGTTTGGCAATGATGTGTGCTTGATGAAGGTGTCGTGCCATCTGAGCACAACGCTCAATCGAAGGACGTTGATAGCTATTTTTTTCAACGACGTTAACGGGGATAAAGTTCATCATGGCGTATTTGCCCGAGAGTAATTCAATCAAACGATTAACCTCATCCTCACCATCGTTTAACCCATCAATCAACGTCCATTGGTATTGAATGGGATAGCCCGTTTCTCGAGCATAGCGCTCGGCTTCTTCAACCAACGTTTCAATCGCAATTTTCCCGGCTTTAGGTAAAAGCGTTTTGCGCTTATCGGCGTTCGTCGTATGAAGAGATATCGCAAGCGCAGGTTTTACTTTCGAAGCTTTTAACGCATCAAAGACGCGAGCATCGCCCACCGTTGAGAGTACTAAATTCTTATGAGGAAATTGCCCGTAGGTGCCTAAGAAATTAATCGCACGCATCACGTTTTGAAGGTTGTGCGAAGGTTCACCCATCCCCATGAACGCAACCTTTCGGGTTTCGGGGCGAAGGGCGCGGGCACGCATCACTTGCGCCACGATTTCTAAGTCCGTTAATTGACGAATCAAACCGCCTTTACCCGTCATGCAAAAAACGCAACCTACGGCGCACCCCACTTGAGAGGAAACGCAAACACCTTCTCGAGGCAAAATCACGCTTTCAATCGTGTGACCGTCCTTTAACGCTAATAAAAGTTTGGCAGACTCTTTTTCCTCTGCCCCTTCTTGCGTTTGAACGAGTGTTAAAAGCTCGTCCAAGAGACGATGAAGTTCGGGTAAATGCTCACGCAGTTTTTTGGGGAACTTTTCATTATCGTCAGAAGGCCACGGCACCACACCCAACATTGCACGATACATATGTTGGAGGTGCTGGGGCTTACACCCCTTATCAAGCAACCAATCGTTAAGAGCGTCTAAGGTCATGAAATTTCAAATAAAAGAAATGGGCGTTGAGTGTTTTCAACGCCCATTGTATCGGAAAGCGTCTTTGAATTAGTACTTGTAGTACATATCAAATTCAACCGGAGCCACCGCCAAGCGGAAGCGTTCCACTTCCTTTGCCTTTAATTGGATGTAGGCTTGGATCATGTCTTCGGTGAAGACGCCGCCACGCGTTAAGAACTCGTGGTCTGCAGCCAATGCATCCAATGCTTCTTCTAAGGAAGCGCAAACGGTCGGGATCTTGGCGTTTTCTTCGGGCGGCAAGTCGTAGAGATTCTTGTCAGCGGCTTCACCCGGATGAATCTTATTCATGATGCCATCGAGACCCGCCATCAACAAAGCGCTAAAGCACAAGTAGGGATTGGCCATCGGATCGGGGAATCGAACTTCAATACGACGAGCCTTGTCGCCTGCAACGTGCGGGATACGGATGGAAGCAGAACGGTTGCGAGCAGAATAAGCCAACTTCACTGGTGCTTCAAAACCCGGCACCAAACGCTTATAGGAGTTAGTAGAAGGGTTCGTAATGGCGTTTAAAGCACGAGCGTGCTTAATCACGCCGCCGATGTAGTAAAGGGCCATGTCGCTCAAACCCGCATAACCGTTACCGGCAAAGAGGTTTTGACCATCCTTCCAAATGGATTGATGAACGTGCATGCCACTGCCGGCACTACCCGTAACGGGTTTGGGCATAAAGGTGGCGGTCTTACCGTAGGCAGCGGCCACGTTCCAAACCGTGTACTTGAAGATTTGCGTCCAGTCAGCGCGCTTGACTAACGTATTGAAACGCGTACCGATTTCGCATTGACCGGCCCCCACTTCGTGGTGTTGCACCTCAATGGGCACACCTTGTTGTTCCGTCAACAAGCACATTTCAGCGCGCATGTCTTGGAAAGAGTCAATGGGAGGAACAGGGAAGTAACCACCTTGGTGACCCGGACGGTGGCCAAGGTTACCTTGTTCGTAGTCGATCTTGGAAGACCAACCGGATTCATCGGAAACAATCTTAAAGAAAGAATTTTCAGGCGCCGTATTCCACATGATGGAATCAAAAATGTAGAATTCGGGCTCGGGACCAAAGTAAGCCGTATCGCCCACACCCGTGGACTTCAAATAAGCTTCAGCGCGCTTAGCGATCGAACGCGGATCGCGTTCATAGCCCTTACCCGTGATGGGGTCGGCAGCATCGCACGTCAAGATCAACGTGTTTTCTTCACGGAACGGGTCCAAACGAGCACTGTCAGGATCGGCGATCAAAATCATGTCGCTTGCTTCAATGCCCTTCCAACCAGCCATCGAAGAACCGTCAAAGGGTTGACCTTCTTCAAAAAAGTCTTCATCGACCTTACGAGCGGGGATGCTGACGTGTTGCTCTTTACCTTTCATATCGGTAAAGCGAAGATCAACGAACTTGACGTCGTTGTCTTCAATCATTTGTAAAACATTTTCAATAGATGACATAGTTGTTCACATAAAGAAAGGGATTAAGAATAGAGTGATTTTAATGTTTACAGAAAAGAAACGAAAGCGATAATCTTCACTAGACAAGCTTTTTTTCAAAAGACTATGAGAAATAGCGTACTCTCGTTTCTCTCCTTGACTTTAAGGTTTGGTTTTCTTCACCTTTTCACCAAAAATCGTTTTCCATTCTGCCGTCATCGAAATCGTCTCCCAACCGTACTTTTGAGCAGCGTTTTTCGACTTCTCTACGTTTTCTCGACAGTAGGCTCGAGCCTTGTCGTCGCACATGAGCCTAAAAGCCATGGCTGGGTAAGGATTATTGTGGATCGTGTACTGCATCATGCTCGCATCCCCATTGCTATTGCCAAAGGCCAAAATGGGCTTTTGACCGATCTCTTTTGCAATGGCTTCGACCTTGTTTTGCTGAAGGTTTTTGATAACCAAAGCACCCCGCACCACTTCATCTTCGGGATTAAAGCGATAACTCAAACCGTTCGTTTCTTTTTGCCCCGTGGCTAAAAGCTTTACATCAGAACCAATCACGTGATTATGCGCCATGAGATTTAAGCCGTTCACAAGACTTCTGATCATTGCACGATCAGAGCCCGTGACCGCATAGATCGAGAAGTGGTGGGCTTTGAGGTAGCTAATAATTTCCACCATCGGTAAGAAAAACGCTTCGCCGTATTTGAGATGGGTGTAATAGGGGTTGGGTGTTTTGGCAAAATCCAATACGTATTGGGCAAAAACCGTGTCCGTCATTCCTTCAAAGACGCTCATGTGCATCTCAAATTCGCCAGGGCCGTAATCGGGGAATCTCTCACCCTTTTGAAGGGCTTTTTCGCCTTTGAGCGCAAAATCACGGATATTTTGGGGCGCTTGATAGGTTGAGTCGTGCAACACGCGATGCAGGAAAATCATCCAATCGAAATAAAAAGGTCCCCTTTCATCCAAGAGTGTGCCATCCACATCAAAAACGGCAATACGGTTTTCAATGGGGACAAAGGTTTTGGCTTTTGTGTCTATCACTTGACTCACGTAACTCTTGAGCTTCTTAACCGTAACAGAGTCTATTTCCCAATAATGAAAAGAGCTTTGTTGAGGCGCTGCTAACTGAGCAATTTCGTCTCGTGTAGCCGCATGAGCTGACGTTGATTGAATCGCAATTGCCAGCGTTAAACCCATTAAAAGCGGAAGTGTTTTGTTCATTATTCGTCCTTGGCGTTTGCACGATTTAAAGCAACCGTTAAAAGAACGGAGGCACCATAAGCAATGCCTTTGTCATTGAAGTCAAAGGTGCTGCTATGGAGCGCATCTTGGTGTTCAGGATCACCTAAACCGAGTCTAAAAAGGCATCCCGGGCGCGCTTGAAGCATAAAGGAGAAGTCTTCTCCGCCGGGTTTGCGTTCAAGGTCAAGGACATTGTTTTCACCCAAGGCCAACTTCGCTAGGCGCTTGGCTTCCGTGACGCGTTCAGGCGTGTTGTACATCGAAGGGTAAAGCTTGTTGTAGCGATAGTCGACCTCTACGCCGTGTGCCATACCGACCCCTTGACAGATTTCACCGATGCGCTTTTCAATGAGTGCTCGAACTTCCGGTTCATATGAGCGCGTCGTGCCACCGAAAACAGCTTCTTGAGGGATGACGCTGATGCCCTTAGAGTCACCGGCTTTTACATAGCAAACGGAGACCACGCAAGCCTTGTCAGGGGAGCAATTGCGAGAAGCAATCGTTTGAATGGCGCTGATCGCTTCGCCCATCGCCACAATGCTGTCTTGCACGAGTTGGGGGCGAGAGCCGTGTCCGCCCGTGCCTTTAAATCGCACTTCAAAGCCGTCTGCATTGGCTGTTGCAAAACCCGAGATAAAGCCCACTTGACCAAGAGGAACCATCGGTTCGGAGTGAAGGGCGTAGTATTCATCAATACCAAAGCGATCCGTTAAACCGTCATCCAACATATGACGGGCGCCCGCATAACCTTCTTCGCCAGGCTGGAAAATAGCGACAACCGTTCCTGCAAAATCGCGATGATTCATTAAGTAGTGGCAAACGGTTAAAAGTGTTGCCACGTGCCCGTCATGACCGCAGGCGTGCATGCAACCTTCAATTTGACTGGCGTAAGGTTTTCCTGTTTTTTCAACGAGCGGCAACGCATCGCTATCGGCACGCAGCCCGATCGTACGGCCTTCTTTTGTGCCCTTAATTACAGCAACGACGCCAGCGACATTGGGGCCACCCACTTGCGTGTGAATGTCTTTGCAACCAAAAGACTTCAAACTTTTGACGATAGTGTCTTGCGTGTGGGTGAGTTGAAGTCCTTCTTCAGGATGGGCGTGAATTTGATGGCGAATATCAGCGCCGTTTAACGCATAGGATTGAAGAGCTTGGGGAGTAACGAGAATGTCAGCCATGATAAGTGCCTCATTGAAACGAATAATTTATTCTGACACAAGCGATATCCCTTTGTAATCAAGGAAAAACCTTAAGAAAACAAAAGTAGTGAAGAGGCAATTCCTGATTGCCGATTAAGTGGGTGAATGATGGAATTAAAATTTCAATAGGCTGAGTGAGGAGGTATCAATGGAAAAAATCAAAAACGAAAGTCCGCATAAAACGATAGGAACACTTCCATGAAAAAAGTGTTCCTATATCAATGTCTTAATGATTAATTTGTTAAATGCAGAGACGCTTCTAACCGTTAATTAACCTTAGCGTTTGCACGATTTAAAGCAACGGTTAAAAGAACGGCAGCACCATAAGCAATGCCTTTATCGTTAAAGTCAAAGGCGTTATTGTGCAATGAGACTTGGTGCTCATCGTCTCTTAAACCTAACCGGAAAAAGCACCCAGGACGCGACTGGAGCATAAAGGAGAAGTCTTCTCCGCCCAAAAGCCTTTCGATGTCAATGGCACTTTCTTCACCCAACGAACACTTGGTCAAGCGTTTGGCTTCTTTAACGCATTGGGGATCGTTATAAAGAGACGGGTAGAGTCGTGTGTAGCGATAATCAACGTCCACACCATGCGCCATGGCGACACCGTGACAAATCTCTCCAATTCGCTTTTCAATAAGATCGCGAATTTCTGGTTCGTAAGAGCGTGTTGTACCGCCAAAGATGGCTTCTTGCGGAATAACACTGATACCCTTAGAGTCGCCTGACTTCACGTAGCAAATGGAAACCACACACACTTTGTCGGGTGCACAATTTCTCGAGACAATACTTTGCACGGCGCCGATTGCTTCACCCATGGCTACGATACTGTCATGCGCGTGTTGTGGACGCGAGCCATGACCGCCCGTGCCTTTAAACTTCACCTCAAACCCGTCCGTGTTGGCCGTGGCGTAACCCGAAATAAACCCCACTTGACCCAAGGGAATCATGGGGTCGGAATGAAGTGCGTAATATTCATCAATGCCGAATCGTTCTGTTAACCCATCTTCCAACATATGACGGGCACCCGCGTAACCTTCTTCACCAGGTTGAAAGATGGCAACTACGGTGCCCGCAAAGTCTCGATGATCCATTAAGTAGTGGCAAACGGTTAAAAGGGTGGCGACGTGGCCGTCATGACCGCAGGCGTGCATGCAACCTTCAATTTGACTGGCGTAAGGCTTTTCCGTTTTTTCAACAAGCGGCAACGCATCGCTATCGGCGCGAAGTCCGATCGTTCGACCTTCTTTGGTTCCTCGAATGACAGCAACGACCCCTGCGACATTGGGGCCACCCACTTGAGAGTGGATTTCTTCGCAACCAAAGGATTGCAAAGTTTTGACGATGATCTCTTGCGTGTGAGTCAGTTGCAGCCCCTCTTCGGGGTGAGTGTGCAATTGATGGCGAATTGCTGTACCAAATAATGCATAGGATTGAAGAACATGAGGAGTAACGAGAATATCAGCCATGATGCAAGCCTCAGAGAAATGAATAATTTATTTTGGCATGCAAAATAATCGTTTGTAATCAAGGGTAAACCACAGGAAATCGAAATTTTTTCACCGATGTTGAGTAGTTTTCCGTAAGATGAAGGAAACGCTTCTTTAATTGAAAGGATCGCTATGTCTGAGTCCTATTCTTTAATCTCTGCCCGTGAACATTACCTCAGCATTCCGGTGATTGAAAACTTCTGCCGCTACCTTGCTTGCTACTTAAACGGTCGCACCTTTGATCCTGCTTACACGACAGAGACCTTGCGCCCCAAAGTGCACTATTGTTTTGTGAATTTGGAAGATGCTTATGAGCAGTACATGCAAGAGCCTGACAACGCGGCCTTAATTGAACGAAGCGAAGAGATGCGCCCTTTGATGATTGAAGCGCTTAAAGCCAATGATTCAGTAAAACTTCATGAGTTAATTTTGGATGTGATGCCTTCGCGCTTAATCGTTAAAAACAACACGCAATGGCTTCAAAATCAAGAAAACGATTTGTGCACATTGGTGAAGTTTGCTTGTGAGCAATTTTCTGACGAGAGCCCCGACTACGATGCCTTCGGTCGTCAATACGGGCCACGCATGAGTTCATTCTTATCTCGCCTTTATTCCATTTTGCTGCCCGATAGCATCACGTACGACAGTCGCGTGGCGGCAACGATGGGGTTGTTTATCCGAGAGTTTTGTGTGCTTCACAAAATCAATCTGCCGGAAGAGTTGTGCTTGATCCGACTTCAAGGGTGGGGGAAAGATAAAAAGGAAAACGGGCGCAATGCCGGTTGGGGAACGAATGAATTCCCGTCCATTGACAAGATTAAAAAGCGCCCCTTAAAAGAAAGAAGCTACGCAAAATCCAACATTTTGGCCTCTTGGTTAGTCAATGAATCCATTCGTCTGGCAAGACAATCTCAAGATTGTCCTGCGTGGATTAAAGAGGGGAACGCAGTGCGAAAAGTTGAAGCTGCCTTTTATATGATGGGTGCCAAGCTTCCGCTTTATCGAGAAGGGGAGCCGACGTTCTAATCTTTTGGTTAAAACAGGCTTTTGTCGGCCGCCAATTCCGGCATGAGTTTGGCTTCTTTTGTCCAAAGCGCTAAACGCTTTTCAATGAAAGCCCTGTAGCTATCAAAGAATCGTTTTTCGTCATTATCTAAATCTTCAGGGGGGTGGAGTTCTTCCAATCCCTCTTGAAGTCTTTCAAGAACCCACAGGAATCGCTCTGTCGCCCACGTCAGGGGTAAACCGTTTGTGTCGACTTCATAAAGTACTTGAAGCGGGTGCAGATGAGTAGGGTTGAACTCGTCACCGATTGCCATTGCCATCGAGTGTTCAATGTTCTGAATTTGTTGAACACTCACGAGGTCATACCAAGGCGTTATGCTCAATCCGCTTCGATCCACAAAAAAACTGATGTTTTTGCCGTGAGCATCGGAGTTGCCGACTAAGAGATTGAACGCGAGCCAATCAAAAAGGTTTTCTCGGAATTGACGAGCATTTTGCGCATATTGATAAAGGGCAAAAAGTTTTGAAAAACTGACTCCTTCGCGAATATGAGCAACATCTTTACCGTCTCCAAAATTTCGCTCGTATTTTTTGCTACTGGAAACGCCGCACGCTTGGCAACCGTCAATCATGTAGCGACGAAGGACTTTCAGAGTTCCCTCTTTTTTAATTAGCTTGCGATCAAAACGATCAATCACCAAAAGGCGTTGATTGTCGATGCGATCAAGTTGAACGTTAGCGATAGGGTGCCCCAAGACTTTGGCTAATTGCATTGTCAAGAATTCATTGAGCAACAGGTGCTTTTGTGAAGAACTTTCGAATTTGAGAATATGCGTCGACGAAAGGTTGGGGCCATCGACCAACGCCCAGTTGTCATCTGTTTTAAAAACATTAAGTTTTGTTTGCATTCCGGCAATGGATAAGCGTGGTCTACCATCCCAAATGTCCATGGGCATTTGTTCCGGGTACGTCAAGCGTTCCAAAATCTCTTTCTCTGTAATGACTCGAATTTGATCGTCTGATGGGTTTACAGTGTCCAGACTTAAATGCAGCGCCCCTGTCAGGTCATTGCGAATGGCCAAAGCCAAAGCAAAAATATTGCCTTTTGAAATCGAATGAAAGATGGATAAATGTTCCAGTGCTTGACCTTCCGGTAGGAAGTTTTCCAAGAAAATTAAAATATTCTCCCCGGAAATAGAATCGTTAAGAGGCAAATGAGGGGTAAGAGCAAACCCTGCCTTTTTCCAATCGTCACTGTACGTAAATTGCAAAGACTCTTGGTCATCGCTCAAAGACAGATGGCCGACGACTTGAGTACCTAACAAAACCTGACAATTAATACCAGCCATAGTTTTCGTCCTCTTTTTCCTTTTCCGGTCGTGCTAGAAGTTCTTTTGTTGCATCGGAAAAATCCAGCGTAAGCCCCATGTAACTTAACAAGGTTGAGATGGTTGAAAATTTCGCATCTCCCCCTTTCTCAATCTTAATAATCGTTTTCTTACTGATACCGGTGCTCTCTTCCATTTCTGTCAAGGTGTACCCCAACTGCTCGCGACGTTGACGCAAGGTTGCCCCGAGTATTTCCGGTTTTAAGGCGTAGGCATGAAAAAAGGGTTTTTGCATTGTTATATAATAAGTGTATTAAAGTACACTTTTTCCGATAAAAGTAGATATTGTGTATTTTACTACACTTTTCATTAAAGAGGATGTAAAAGTGTAGTTTAATACACAAAAACGGCAAGAGCTTTTAAACCCTTGCCGTTTTGCCTAAAGCACGAATGCTTTTGGGAATTAGAACGCTGCGATGTGACCGTCAGTACGTTTTTCGGTACCGGCGCACAAGACACCGTTGTCATCACGCAAAATCACTTGACCGCGACCCATGTGATAGGGATCGGGTTGAACCACAATGTCGTGGCCCATGCGTTGAAGTTTGCGAATGATGTGGTTGGGCGTATCTTGCTCAACTTCCACCTTCTTGCCGCCAATCCATTGCCAACGCGGTGCATCCAACGCTTGTTGGGGATTCAAGCCAAAGTCAATCATGTTCATAATGACTTGCAAGTGAGCTTGCGGTTGCATCCAGCCGCCCATGATGCCCAAAGCGGAGATGGGCTTATCACCTTGGCTGATGAAGGCCGGAATAATCGTGTGGTACGGACGCTTGCCACCTTCGTAGGCGTTCGGGTGAGTCGGGTCGAAGCGGAAGTTTTGAGCGCGGTCGTTCAAAGAAATACCCGTGCCCGGAATCACGATACCGGAACCAAAGCCACGGAAGTTACTTTGAATCATGCTCACCATGTTGCCTTCGGCGTCGGCCGTGGCAAAGTAGACGGTGGAGCTGTAGCGCGGGTCACCCACTTCAGGCATCAAAGCGCTATCCATCTTGATGAGCTTACGACGATCTTCAGCATAACGTTCAGACAAGAGTTGTTCGTTCGTGACCAACATACGAGAGGGTTCAGCCACGTATTCCATCGTGTCAACGAAGGCCAACTTCATGGCTTCGATTTGCTTGTGCATCGTATCGACCGTGTCGCGTTCACCGAATTCAAAACCCTTTAAGATGTTCAATGCCATCAAGACGGTGATGCCGTGACTGTTGGGCGGAATTTCCCAAACATCGTAGCCGCGGTAGTTGGTCTTCAAAGGTTCAACCCATTCCGGTTGGTACTTCGCCAAGTCTTCTGCACGCAAGAAGCCGTTATGCTTTTTCATGAAAGCATCCATCTTTTGGGCAAGTTCGCCACGGTAGAAGGATTCACCCTTGGTGCGACAGAGTTCACGCAAGGTCTCTGCCATGTCTTGGTTCTTAAAGACGTCACCCGGCTTCATCCACGTGCCATTGGGGCAGAACGTATCAAAGAAACCTTGGAATTCTGGACGATCTTTGTATTTGCTGTAGGTCTTGAAAGCTTCTTCCCACAAGCGGCTGATGTTAGGAGAAACAGGGTAGCCGTTTTCTGCGTAATCAATAGCAGGAGCCATCACCTTTTCAAGGGGCAATTGACCGAAGCGTTCATGCATGGCCATCCAACCGCCGACGGCGCCTGGCACGTTAATCGGTTCCACACCGTACGGGGGAATGGAATCAAAGCCACGTTTCTTCAATGCATCAATGGAAGCGGCCATCGGCAAGGGGCCGGAGCCGTTGATGGCGTAGAGCTTGCCCTTGTACCAAATCAAGGCAAAGCAGTCAGCCCCCAAACCATTACCCGTGGGTTCAACAACGGGCTGTGCGCAGGCGACGGCAACGGCTGCGTCAATGGCGTTACCGCCTTCAAGCAATACCTTTAAACCCGCTGCGGCACCAGAGGGGTTACCCACGCAGCTCATGCCGTTTTTGGCGTAAACCACATTGCGCTTAGAGGCGTAGGGGTAGTCTTGAGCATCAAACTTAAACATGTTAAATCCTCACTTTCTTTTTCAAATACGAGCATTAAATAACAATAAACTTTTCGAAGAAACCGGCGATAATGACCGAGAACGAGGTCACCGTAGCAAAGCCTGCCACCAAGTACTTCGACATCAAAGCGTCAAGCACGACTTGCTTTTCTTCTTCGTTTTCGCTGGCAGCTTGTGCCACTTCATTGGCAATCAAGTACGTAGCGGGGAACCCTAAGAGTTGGCCGGCAGCCACACCCAAGGCGACGTTCTTCGAGCCTTGAATCTTCCACAAGGGGAGAATGCCAAACGCGACATAAAGGGAAATAAACACCACGACGAAAACCGCAGCCGTGCTGTAACTCAAGACAATCAAGTCAGCGAGTTGAATCTTGGCCAAACTCGGAATAATCGTGGCAAACACGGCCACATTGAAAATGCCGGAGGACTTGGCTTGCATCAAGATGTTTTTCGGAACCAAGCCGGTGGAACTTACGCAAGCGCCCAACACCAAGGCCCAAATCGTGTGGCTCAAACCCGTCCACTTGCCGATGCAGAAGGCCACCCAAGCAAAGAAAGCGGTAATGGCCAAGCAAACAAAAGCACCGTAGTACTTCTTGTGCGTTTCAAAGAACGTGGGCTTGGCATCCTTGCCGTCAGCCGACTTCTTTTGTGCATTGGGGTTCACACCCGTTTCACGGTAAATTTCCAAGATGCGCTTGGCTTCCTTCATACCGAAGAAAGAGGCAAAAGGCGTTCCGAAGAACTTTTGCACGGCGTACAAAATCGTGCCCAAAGCAGCAGCGATCGTAAGACCGTTTTCCATGGCAGCCGACGTCATGATTTGCGTTGCGACAATACCGCCATTGATAATCGGCACGCTGACGATTACTTCGTTGTAGCCGATGATCGGCACCAAGACGAACATGGCTGCGGCCACAACCAACATGGAAAGAACAGCGGTGGTGACGGTGCGCCATTCTTGGGCGAGTTCCTTCAAATTGATGGAGGTGCCCATACTAAAGACAATGAAACCCACAGCCCACTTGCCCATTTGGGAAAGACCGGCTTGGTTAATAATGTCAGGCGGAATAAGGCCGCTCATGAAGCTTACTAAGAAGAGCAATAAGCTCACGAAAACGGCAGAAAGTTTGGCCTTGGTGGCAACACCCAAAAAGTCACCGATACCAAAGAACAACAAACAGATAAAGAGATACCAGAGCATACTGTCAAAGTACATATTTGAAACTCCTTTCTTGCTCAAAAACTCTTATGCGTGGACAGAGATTCCACAAACAGTTCTCCTCAATCGTACCGTTAAGAATTAAGGTTTATCTATAAGGACTTTAGGCAGTTCTAAGGTGTTTAGACTACGGGTTAACGGTAAGAAAAAGCCCGAGAAGGAAATCTTCTCGGGCCGATCGCATTAAATCGCTTCTAGTTTTGGGCAGGCGTTACCGGTGCTTCGGGAGCCACTGGCTTTGCCTCTTTGGCTGCGCGAGGTGCTCGGTTAGTCGATGGTGTACGAGGCTTACGAGCGCGCGGTGCTTTGGGCTTAGTCATTGCCGGCTTTTTAGCAGCAGGCTTAGTCTTGGACTCCGCAGGTTTTGCATCCGTCGCAACAGGCGTTGCAGCTACCGGTTCTTTCACCTCTGCTACCTTAGGTGTGGCCTTGGGTGCAGTTTTAGTGGTTGCCTTCGGAGTTGTTTTTGAAGTCGATTTAGGAGCAGCCGTCGTCGTTGCCTTAGGTGCAGGTTTCTTACGAGGTTGGCGCTTCGGTTTAGCAGTCGCCGTGGCTTTTTCGGTAGTAGCTTCTTCAGACTTCGCGGCCGGTTGAACAGGAGCGGTCTCGGCAACCTTCACTTGTGTTTGTTCAGTCTTAGCGGCTTGATTTGCAGCTTGAGGGCGACGGGCAGGGCGCTTGCGTGAAGCGGCTTTTTTGGGAGCTTGGTTGCGATAGGCCTTCTTTTGCTCTTCCGTACGGTTATCCGTTAAAAGGAAGACCTGCGGTTCAACGGTTTCCGTGGAGCGGGCCAAAAAGACAATGACCGCTGCAGCGACAGCCACCACTAAAATCCAGAAAGAGTTGGCACTGTGGCTAATGCCCCAGCCCAAGCAAAAGAAGATTAAACCGCCCCAGATGACCCATTGCCAGGGAACAGTTCGACGGGCGTTGGGGGTCTTTTTTTGCTCCGCCCAAGCTTCAAGTCCGAAGACATCTTGGAAAAGGTCAGAGAATGCCGTGCCATTGCGCACGGGTTGTGTTTGTTTTTGATTCTTTGGCATCGTGAGGTTCCTCAAAATGGCGTTCTTCTTTGACTATATCACAGACTGGTTGATCGGCTTTGGAAAATTCGTTTTAACGACTCAGTTTTCTTGTTTTAAGGAAGATGTCTTCAATTTTGAGAGCACCCAAATTCTTTTAAAAATTGAAAAATCGGTCATTATATGTCGTTTTGTGAGAAAAAATCTCATAAAACTGAGTATAATCGTGAAAAAAGGGAGGTTTTTATGCTATCGCAATTCTCCGTCTCAAACTTCAGAAGTATTAAAGACACAATCACGCTTGATATGCAAGCGACCAATATTACAGAGTTGGAAGATAAACTCATTCCGTCACAATTGGGCGAGAAACTACTTCCGTTAGCCGTCGTTTATGGGCCAAACGGTGGAGGTAAGTCCAATGTGTTGCAAGCTATGGGAGCGTTGCTTGATAAAGTTATCGTTCCTATTGACTTAACGATAAACACATCACAGGGGAAGAAACGTCACTATTCAGATCAGGAAATTGTTCCGTTTGCCTTTGATCCGAAAATGAAATCAGAACCAACTTGCTTTGAAATATATTTTCAAGCCGAGTTGGCAGAGTATTGCTATGAATTGCAACTACTCAATGATGAGGTTGTTTTTGAGAGTTTGAGACGACTTAAATACTCGACAAAGAGACCCTCGAAACTTTTCATCCGAACAAACGAAACAACAAACTTGATGGGTGATTTTAAAGAGATAAAGATTTCGGATGCTTTGTCTTCAAATCTTCCTTTGTTATCTTATCTTGCGATTACGAATTTAAAGAACCCGATTATCAAAGACGTTATTGATTGGTTCCGCTCCAAGATTATGTTTGTCAATTACGGCAATCCTATTCAGGAATTGCAAATTGCCATCTCCCGTTCTGAGTCGGTAAAAAAACTCGTATTGGAAATGCTTAAAGAAATGGATGTCGATATTGTTGATTTCCGAACTGAAGAGCGTCCGGATAACAATATCGAAGTGTTCACAAAACACCGTGTCGGTGATGACTATGTTGAATTGACATTACGAGATGAATCAAGCGGCACGAAAAAGTTGTTCGGACTGTTGCCCGTGATTGCTACTAGTCTATTAAACGGTGGGGTGTTGATAATCGATGAATTAGATGCCAAATTGCATCCGATGCTTTTGAAATACATCCTTGGTTTGTACAACGATCCGCAAATTAATCAAAAACATTCGCAATTGATTTTCACATCTCACGATTTAACGACGATGAATAATGAAGTGTTCCGTCGAGATGAAATTTGGTTTGTCGCTAAAGGAGAAGAACAAAACTCTAATCTTTATTCGCTCGCAGACTTTAAAGAGGTGCGTAAGGATGCTCAGTACGCAAAACAATATTTGGAAGGGAAATATGGGGCGGATCCGTATTTAAAGCGCATCATCGAATGGGGCGAATTGAACAATGAAAAAGCACTCTAGTGATCGTTGGAAAGTTAAAAGACGTGTTGGTTTTCGTGAACTGACAGGTGTCACCCATTACATCTTTTGTGAAGGGGTAAAAACGGAGCCCAACTATTTCCGTTCTTTTGAAAAACTCATCAAGTCCAGTGCAGTTTATCGCAAGACCGTTCATATTCACG
>DYCH01000078.1 GCA_019418235.1 Sutterella sp. | reverse complement strand
ATCAGATTTTAAAAAATGAGAATCAAAATTCCGAATCTACGACCTTATTTCAGTCTCCAATTGGTGGTCGGAAATCTACATTTTGAGAGGCCGCAGTAACCAAGACGAATTAACTGGTCTTTATAACCGTCGTGGTTATACCGCTCAGGTCTCAAAGCTTTTCTCTGAACCGGGAAGACTCGGATTCTCCGCCGTGATTATGGTGGATGCTGATGGTTTGAAGAAGATTAATGACGTTTATGGCCATCATGTTGGAGACCTCTACTTACAAGAAGTGGCCAATATCATTAAGGATGTTTGTGGAAAAGACGCTGTTTGTGCACGTTTAGGTGGTGATGAATTTGCGATCTTTATTCACAATCAGACGTCTTATGAAGCCATTGATATGGTTATTGCCGAATTGAAGTCTCGTCGTCACGTCCCCTTTGATGTGGGTCGAGACAATGCGACGGAGACGGTTGAATTCTCATTAGGTTGTGCTGTGTATCCGAGAGACAGTGGCGAATTCCGCGACCTTATGCATTTGGCCGACGAAAACATGTACTTAGAAAAGCATCTCCGAAAAATGGAGAGAATCTCGCAACAAGAAGACGATGACTTTGGACGTTAGTGGCCCTTTTCTTTAACGGATGAGGGCGACTAACGATGTTGTACAAACGGGGAAAATCCTGACGTGAATGCAACTCATTTTCGATATAGTTTGCCTCTTTAAACGATAGTTTTTCCCTTGTTTTTCCTAAGGAAGTAGCCCTGAACCGTTATACTTATTGTTAATCTTTGTATTGATTTGTAAGTGGCGTTTTTCTCAAAACGCTTGGCTAGGAGATAGGGACCGTTATAGCGGTTCAACTGTAAAGTCCGACTAGATAATAAGGTTATTGAATGAAGCCTGTTTGTCAATTTTTTGCACCGATACTTCAGAAAATGGAAGTGCCCGAAATGTCGGTCTCTTCTAGGCCTCGTCTCGGTCTCGTTTTCGATGAGGATGGTTTGGTTTTAATGTTAAAACCGACCGTAGAACTCTCGATTGATGAGGCACGCTATTTTGCCTACACGGAAGAGGTCAATTCTCAAGTTGAGAGCAAAGTTCACTTTGCTGCTACGGTGCTGCGCAAACACTTCCCCCAATATGCAAACTACGATCTTTGGACGTATTTAGAGCCCAACGAAGTTAATGTCTTAAAGATTCCTACAGTCGGGGATGCGGAAATGGATTCTGTGGTTCAGCTTCATGCCAATAAGCAAATGAAGTTCGATCCGCAGACGATGGTGATTGACTATCGGATTTTGGAGCGCGGCGTTGACCAAATCAGTGTTTTAGTGTTGACGGCTTATCGTGAAGCGGTTGAGACGCTCGTGAAGATTTTTGAGGCCAACGGCTTATCTTTAAAAGGCCTTACGTCGCTTAAGTTGGCCGCAGCCAGTGCGTTTAATCCGGATATTGAACAAATTCCTTGGAAAACTTATGCCATTTGGTCGGTTGCTGCCGAAGTCAGCTACTTGACCATCGTCGATCAAGGTGTGCCGGTTTTGGTGCGGTCTTTCAATTATGGGAATAAGCAGCTTTTTGGCGATGTGGCTGAACAGTTGACATTAAATCTCTCGGCAGAAGATTTAACGACTTCGCTTCATGAACATACGGTTCTCAATGAAGTCAAACGTCTCTTTAACTCTGAAGAGTTGATTGAGTGCGAACGTGACATTATCAATAAGGCCATTGAACCCAATCTTGAGCGTGCCGTTCAATACCTCGAAAGAACGTTTAATTACTATGAACGCGTTGAGCATGGAAGTATTCCTGAGGGCGTTTTATTGGTGGCCGACAATGGTGTCGGTCGCGTTCTAAGTCATGCGTTTGAACAAGCTATCGATTTGCCCTGTCATGTGGCCTATTCTTCCTTGAAAATGAGTGCTCAGGCGCAAGAGGAAATCCAAAAGCTTCGTGATCAATTGAAAAACGCTTCTATTTTGGAAGGTGTTGCTTTGGTGGCCGCTTCTGAGACGATTCCGAATTTATTGGATTTGCCGGCAAGTCGCCGTCAACAGGGCCAAACTCAAAAAGTGATCACCATTGCTCGTCAGGTTGCGTTGGGCGTTTGCGCCTTGGCGGTGATTGCCTGTGCAGTTTTGGCATTCATGTGGTTTGGAGTAAGTAGTGAACTTACTCAAAAGCAAAATCAGTTGGATCAAATTAAAGAGCCGTTAACGGCACAAAGTTTGGTTCGTGAAACGCAAGCTTTGGCACGCTTACAGGCTCAAGCGCGTGAAGTTGCTCAGCATCAACGATTTGCCGCTATTTTGGGGCAATTGGGTCAATGGCAAAACGATCGACTTTATTTCACGGATATCCGATTGGGTCGCATCCCTGTCATGACTCGTCAACGCGATCGAAATGCGACTCAAAATGCAAGTAATGAAGAATTACTGATTCAGATTCTTCTTTTGGGTAATGCTCAACAACGTGAATCGACGTTGGCCGAGTTGATTAATCAAATCAAAGCCCTGCATCCGGGTAACAAAATTCAAGTGGTTACGGGCCGCGCGGATTTAAGAGGTGTCTCTTATGACATCCGTGTAACGGGGGGATTCTAATGATGGTTGATACGCAATTCTTCAAGAATTTTCCTACCCGCTCTGTAGTAACGCTGGCCATTCCGTTGGTGGTGTGCGTGTTGGCTGTCTGCGCTTTACTTTACGGATTAAACGCTACGCAAGCGCGTTTAGACAGTGTCAATGACCGATTGCAAGCACATGCTGAGCTTTCAAAATTCGTGCAGGCCGCACAAAATCGTCAAACGTTGTTAAAGAATTTAATGCAACGAAAAGAAGCCGTGGCTCAGCCGGCAACGATTCCGGGACTTTTAACCGAACTTCATAAGTTGGCGGTAAAGTCGGGTTTACCCAATGCACAATTCATGCCGCAGGCGGTTTCAATGATTGACTATCCGACGATTCGTATTACGGGAAAGGCCAGCGGCAACAGTGAAAATTTCCGTCGTTTTATTGTGATATTAAGCCATCAAAGTTGGATTCATGAATTTGAATTTTTTGAGGCTCGTTACGGTGAACCGGAAGACAGTTTTGAGATTCGAATGAGAGCCTCTTTTTCCGGTGTTAAAAACGCAAAGGAGAGTAGCAAATGACCCCACGTGAGAAAAAACTCATGCTCGCCGTCATTGGTGTTTCCATCTTTGCGGTGGCGGATTTCATTTATACCTCGTTGACTGACACCGAGGGGGCGACTTCAGGGAAGTCCGAACTTCAGGAGGCTAAGACCGTGATTGCGTCTGTTGGCGCTCAATTGGTCTCACCTTCCATCAAGATGGATGAAAGTCGAGTGTTGGAATTGGCCAACGCCCCTTATGAAAAGGATGTGTTGGCAACGCCTAAGGTCGACGCGACGGTTTATCAAGTGGGTGATCAGTTGCCTTTCTTGTCTTGTTCCGGCTTTGTTTTGGTCGGGAAAAAGTACATCGCCATTATTAACTCCCAAGAGTATGTCGTGGGTGACACGATTGTCGAGACGGGAGAAAACGTTATTAAGATCGATGAGACCGGGGTGGTCTTGGAGCTTCCTTCGACAGGAGCCAGAAGACGTTTGCTCTATAGCGATAATGATGTCGCTTTAGAGGGAGTGTCCTTGGCTGATACGCCGAGTCGTCGATAACAAAACAGTGAGAATGAATCATGTTTGATAAGAAAAAAATGACTCAACAAAGCTTCTCTGAAGCGGGGGTTTTATTTAAACCCGCCATCCTTGCTGTTTGTGTGACGGCATTGTTGACGGGGTGCGCAACGCGCGACAAAAATCCTCAACCCGATCCCTTTATGGATCATTGGAAAGAACAAGCCATTGAGCGCCAAGGCTTTTCGCCGGCTGAAGAAGACTTGATGCCGGAGCCTCGCGTTTTGATGAAGCAAACCGATAAGGTTTTGGAAGGCTCTCAACGACCGTTGCCGACGAAAGCCGTTTCTCTGAAATTGCAAAATGCGCCGATCGCTACCGTTTTGCGTGCGTTGGCTGCAACGGTTGATGTCAGTATTTTGTTCTCGGGCAATTTGTCTGAAAACGTGAGCGTAAACGTTGAAAATGCCAAGTGGAGCGACGTGTTTGAAGGTCTTTTGCGATCTCACGGTTTGGATTGGCGTTGGCAAGGCAAGATTTTGCAAGTGCTCACGGCGGAAGAAAAGCAACGCGAAGTGGGTATGATGACGCTCAACAATCAATTGGCAGAGCAATACATGACCGCTTCTCACTCCGGCCCCATGACCGTGCAAGTGGTTAATGTCCGTTATTCGGACGCCGCAGCCTTGAAAAAGAGCCTTGAGAAGTTTGTCTCTCGCAATAAAGATGCTGTTATTGAAATTGATGAGCATAACAATGCTTTGATTCTTCAAGGTACGGCCGTAGAGCAAGCCCGTATGCTTGCTTTAGTCGAACACTTGGATCGTCCGCGTCCGCAGGTTTTGTTGAAAGCCTACATCGTGGAAACCACCAAAGAAAAAGCTCGTGAATTGGGTATGCAATGGGGTGGTCGTTACGTGGGCCGAGGCGGTCATAACAATCAAATTATCGGCGGCTCGGGTGGTACCAACTTAAATCCGGGTGGAGACGGCGCTGAAAACACGATCTCTCAATTCCCGATGGGTCTTAACTACGGTTCTTTAGTCAATAGCTCCGGTGTGGGTAACATCGGTTTAGCGTTCGGTCAATTGGGTGGCAACATTTTGGAAACGCAACTCAATTTGATGGAACGCGAAGGCGTGTTGAACATCTTGTCTTCGCCCTCGATTACCACGCTTGACAATAAGATGGCCTACACCGAAAACGGTGAAAAGGTGCCTTATGTCAGCCGCGATGATGAAGGCGACAATGATGTGAAGTTTGAAGAAGCGGTGTTGCGTTTAGAGATGACACCTAACGTCATTGACCGCTCCAATATGAAACTCAAAGTCTTGATCAAGAAGGACGAAGTGGACTCCTCTCGTAATGTTGAGGGCAATCCTTACATCATCAAGAAGCAAACCGAAACGACGGTCATGGTTCGTAGCGGCGAAACGATTGTGTTGTCCGGTTTAACCAAGGAAAAGGGTAACGACAGTGAAGCTGGCGTTCCGGGTATGCGTGATTTGCCGGGTGGCAAGTATGCCTTTGGTTCGACCAACCGCACGGTGTCCATGGAAGAAGTGTTGATCTTCATTACGCCCACGATTTTGCCGACGCGCACGGAAGCCGATCGCAAGGCTAAGCCCTTGAAGATGGCTCCGATTGTGAAGGAAGCGCCGAAAAAAGAAGAAAAAAAGGTGACTGACGACCAAGTCGTGACGCTCAGAGAGGGTGTGTAATGTCAGAACGCCATTTGTCATTTTCACAAAAGCCTGTTCGCTTGGGTGAACAACTTCTCAAAAAAGGGTTGTTGACACAAGAGCAGCTCACGCAAGCTTTGACTGATGCTCAAGCGCAAAAGATGCGCTTGGGGGACTATTTGGTCAATGTCGGTCTTGTTAAAGAAACCGATGTCTTAACGGCCGTGGCCGAGCAATCTCATATTCCGGTGTATCGGGCGAGCGACTATACGCTTGATGTGAGCCTAAAAGAGCTCGTTCCTGAGGATTTCGCACGTCGCAATCGCGTGGTGCCTTTGTGCATTCGTGACGGTTTACTCTATATCGCATTGTTGGACGCCAATCACTTCCCGACGTTTGATGCCGTGGAAGAACTCACGCACCTGCAGATGGAGCCGGTTTTGTGCTCCAAGAGCGACTTCGTGCACCTTTTTAGCGCCGTTTATGGTCAGTATTCTGCTTTCCATGAAATGCTCGAAGAGTTAGAGCAAAAAGACACGAGTGAAGAATTAAAGACGCAGATCGAAGAAGAAATCGTTGAAGGTGCTTCTGAGGTGCCTGTCATTCGCTTGGTGAACTTGATTCTCACCGAAGGCGTCAAGATGGCCGCAAGCGACATTCACATTAAGCCTGAAAGAGCAGAAATTAATGTGCGCTACCGTGTGGAAGGTCTTTTGAGAAAGGCCAGTACCGTGCCCTATGCGATGGGGCCCTCGGTCGTGTCTCGTATCAAGATTATGGCCAATATGGACATCGCTGAAACGCGCTTACCACAAGATGGGCGTTTCACGATCAAGATTGAAGGCCGAGAAATTAACGTTCGTGTGTCCACGCTACCCACAATGTACGGTGAGACGATTGTGATGCGTTTGCTCGATATGAGCGCCAATCGCGTGTACGCCTTGCCTCAGTTGGGCATGAATGACACCGACTATCAAGCGCTTTTGAAGTGCGTAAGAAAACCCTACGGCATGATTTTGTCAACGGGGCCGACAGGGAGCGGTAAGAGTTCGAGCTTATACGCCATTTTGCAACTTCTTAATCGTGAAGAAGTCAACATTGTGACCTTGGAAGATCCGGTCGAATACCGTATCAAAGGTGTGAATCAGGTTCAATTAAATACCCGAGCCGGGATGACGTTCTCATCAGGCTTACGCGCTATTTTGCGTCAAGACCCGGACATCTTGATGGTGGGTGAAATTCGCGACCGAGAAACGGCTGAAATTGCTGTTCAGGCCGCTTTAACAGGTCACTTGGTGCTCTCGACTTTGCACACAAACGATGCCTTGTCAGCGGTTTACCGTTTGATGGACATGGGCATTGAACCTTACTTGGTGTCCTCAGTCTTACTTTGCAGTTTTGCTCAACGCTTGGTGAGAAAAGTCTGCCCGCATTGTCGTCAAGTGTATCAACCCGATCCGGCGCTTTTAGCTGAATTCGGATTAAAGCCTGAGGATGGGCCTTTCTACCATGGTACGGGCTGTCACCACTGCGGTCACACGGGCTTTATTGGGCGTACGGCTATTTTCGAAGTCTTCCCGATGAATGAGACCTACCAAGACATGGTCACGCACGGTCAACCCATGCAAGCGCTTTATCAAGAAGCCGCTAAACATGGTCAAAAGACAATGCTCAACGATGCGGCCGATAAGATTAAGGCCGGTATCACCACGGTGGAAGAAGCTCGTCGCGTGACGATGGTGTAGTTGGGAGCAGGCGATGGCAAAAGAGTTCCAATACAAAGCCATTGATGCAACGGGACGCCATGTCACCGATAGCATCAGCGCTGAAAACGCCCTCGAAGCGAAACAAAAGCTTTTCGAGGCGGGGCTTGTTGCCACCGAAATTGAAGAAAAAAGTTCCAATCAAGCTCAGGGGTGGCGTCGGTACTTTGAAAAGCGTCTTTCTACGCGTGACTTGATTTTGTTTACGCAACAATTCAGAACGCTTTTTAATGCCGGTATTGCATTGCCAGAAATCTTTGAAACGCTCCAAGGTCAAGTCAGTAATCGCTCCTTTGCGTTGGTGATTGAAGACATGCATCGACGCATCCGTGAAGGGGAAAGTCTTCAACAAGCTTTTAGTGCTCACAAAAAAGTCTTCTCATCGCTTTACTGCGCCATGGTGGTTGCGGGTGAAAATAGCGGCGCCTTGCCTGAAGTGTTAGGGCGCTTAGTTTATTTGCTTGAGCACGAAGAAAAGATTCGCACGAAGATTGAATCGGCCGTTCGCTACCCCAAGATGGTGGTGGCTGTCATGGTGGGGGCGTTTTTACTGCTTTTGAATTTCGTTATTCCGACATTTGCTTCGCTTTACGCTTCTGCTCGCGTGGATTTGCCGTTGCCCACTGTGATTGCCATGAAGCTCAATGTCCTCTTTATGGACTATTGGTGGCTTGTTTTGGCAGTGACGATTGCGATCATTGCGTTTTGTCGTTCGTACTTTAAGACCGAACAGGGCGTTTATCTCAGAGACACTTATTCTCTTAAATTACCGTTAGTGGGTAAGGTGGTGCAAAAGGCCGCTATTGCTCGCTTTGCTTCGATTTTTAGTATTTTGCAAAGTAGTGGCATTTCCGTTTTGGACAGCATGGACATCATTGCCGATACGGTCAATAACGCGTTTTATAGAAAACAATTTGAAGTCATCAAGACGGATTTAAAGGCCGGTATCGGGATTGCGCCTGCTATGCAAAAAACGCAAGGTTTTACCCCTTTAGCGGTGAGTTTGGTAACGGTGGGTGAAAACGCCGGGAACTTGGAAGAAATGCTATCGGAACTCGCTAAACACTATGACCAAGAAGTGGAATTAGCCGTTGAAGAGTTGACTGATTGGATTGGGCCCATCTTGATTATTTGTCTAGGTGTGGTGGTGCTTTTCTTTGCATTGGCAATCTTCTTGCCGATGTGGGATATGGTGAAATTTGTCTAAGGACAAATAAGCAACGTTTTGGGGTTAGAAATTACCCTTAATTAGGTAAATTTATTGATCGAAAGATGAGTAGTACCAGGGGTTAGGGAGTAAAATTTGACTTACCAATTTTATATTTTTGATTCATCTATAAGGAGACCAATATGATGAGTAAAAAAGAATCGGGTTTCACACTCATTGAAATTGTGATGGTGTTAGTGCTCTTGGGCATTTTGATGGCTGTGGCCGCACCGAAGTATTTTGACCTTCAAGAAGATGCATTAAAGCAAACGGCAAAAGCGGCTGTTGCAGAATGGCAGGCTCGCTTCAATGCACAATTTGCAAAGGAATTGCTAGGGGATAAAGATTGTCAAACGGCTCGTACTGATGCCCTAACAACGATGAATGCTGCCACTGAAAAGAATAGCATTTTCCCGTCTGATAGTAAGATGCAGTGGAAGGATGGGGAGACGGTGAGTACTACCGCTAAGAATTTGACCGTTGTTTCCAAGCAAAGTAGTAAGGAAGTTTGGTCTCAAGAAGTGGTATTGCCAGTTTGTGAAGCCGACACCCCTTAATGCACAAGAGACAAATCAGTTAAGTAATGTAATCTGATTTTTGTAATCGCTTAACTGTGGTTTTTACTTCAGAGTGGATCTAGATTTTAAAATAATTTAGGTCCACTTTTAAATTTAAGAGTTTCGAGGTGATGGCATGTCACTCAATTTAGAACAATCCCTGCGTGAAGTTTTCTTGCGAGGTGGCTCTGACCTTCATCTCAGCGTCGGTCACCGACCCATGGGGCGTTTTGTCGGTCAACTGGAGCAGTTAGACGCTGATCCTGTCACAGAAACCGACATGCAAGCGCTCATTGATAAGGTGGCTGGTCCCTCAAGACGTGATGATCTTCAAACTCGTGGCGGCATTGATTGCCGTTGGGCCATTGATTGTTGCAGTTTCCGTGTCAACATTTATCAAACGATTTAAGGTGTTGCGGCCTCTTTTCGTGTGATTCCTCAAGAAATTCCAACGATGCAGGCGTTGGGCATTCCTGAACGATTAAATTCTTTGGCGATGCTCTCTAGTGGCCTTGTGTTGGTCACGGGGGCTACGGGTAGCGGTAAATCCACTGCAACGGCTGCCATCATTGACTACGCCAATACGCATCGCAAAGACCACATTATTACGATCGAAGATCCGATCGAATTCGTTTATCAAAATAAGTCTTGTTTGGTGAGCCAACGCGAAGTGGGCACGCACACACCTTCTTTTGCTGACGCTCTTCGCATGGCTTTGCGTGAAGATCCCGATATCATTGTTGTTGGCGAAATGCGAGACCGTGAAACCGTCCAATTAGCGCTTGAAGCCGCTGAAACCGGTCACCTTGTTTTTGCAACGCTTCACACCCGCACGGCTGCGCAAACCGTGGAACGTATTTTGGCGATTTTCCCTGATAGCGATGGTCAACAAATTCGTTCGATGTTGGCCGATAGCCTTCGTGCCGTCTTGTCAGTGGCTTTATTGAAAAAGGCCGACCGCACCGGTCGCGTTCAAGCCATGGAAATCATGATGGCAACGCCTGCGGTTCGTAACCTTATTCGTGAAGGCAAGACCTATCAAATTCCGAACGTCATTCAAACGTCTCGTGCCTTGGGCATGGTGAGCATGGATGATTGTCTGAAGGGCTTTTATGAAAAGGGTGTGGTGGATGCAAACGAAGTGAAGAAGTTTGCAACGAACCCTGCTCTTTTGTCGTGCTCAGGTGGCCATTCTTAGGAGACTAAGAAATGACCGTCATGGATAGCTTTGCCCTTTTAGCTCAAATTCCAAAAGAGGATTTTGCGATTTTTTCCGCAATCTTAGGCCTCTTTTTAGGAAGCTTTTATAACGTCTGCGCCGATCGTTATCTCGCAGGGCAGTCCATTCTTTGGCCACCATCTCATTGTGAAGCCTGTCAAACTCCTTTAAAACCCTGGGAATTGATTCCTGTGGTGAGTTGGGTGTGTTTACGTGGGCGTTGCGTTCACTGTGGAGAAAAAGTCAGTTTTCAATACCCCTTGGCTGAACTCATTTCTGCGCTTCTTGCCTATTTCGTGGGTTTGCGATTCGGTGTGAGTTTTGCCTATTTAACCGTATTGATTTTTACGGGCCTTTTCTTAATCCTTTCTTTGATTGACTTTAAAGCCTACTTATTGCCCGACCGTTTCACGTTACCGGGAGCGGTGATTGCTATCTTTGCGTCAGTCTATGGATTGGGTAATGCATGGATTGATGTGCTTTTAGGGGCACTTGTGGGCGGAGGACTTTTTGGAGCGCTCGCATGGGGCTATAAGCGACTTCGTGGCATTGACGGGTTAGGCTGGGGTGATGTGAAGTTGATGTTCATGCTGGGGGCGCTTTGCACGTTTCCGTATCTGAGCATGATGATTTTCTTAGCCGGCGTTTTGGCGCTTGTTGGTTTTGCAGTGGTTGGGGTTGCTAAGAAGCGCACAGAAGATGTTCATTCCATGGCCCTTCCTTTTGGACCGTTTCTTTGCATGGGCGCGTGGGTCACCCTGTTATGGGGCCCAATGCTGTGGCAGATGTGGTTTAATTGGATTGTGGGTTAAAAAGGAGTGCGCGATGGCCAGAAAAGACGCCGGTTTTACACTTCTTGAAATTATCTTTGTACTGATCATCATCGGTATCGCCTCAACGATGATCGGTTCTCATTATGCGTCCTTAAGAGTTGCCGATAGCCAATTAGAAAGGGCTAAAGTGCAATTGATTTCTGCATTTGTTCAAACAAGAAATAAAGCCATTTTGATGGAAGATACGTTGTCAATGTCCATTACTGAAGAGGGCGTCATCACACAACGTTGGTCAAATGGTAATGTTATGGCAACCACAGAATTGAAAGATGTCATTGTTGAACCAGAAATTGTTGATTTGACGTTTGATAGATTGGGAACGATCAATACCTCCCAAACACTGCAGATCAAAACGCTAGATGGCCAAGAGTCGATAACCCTGAAAGTAGAATCGACCGGTTTTGTGGAGTCGGGAAAATGAGTAAAAGACGTCCTTTTATGATTGCCGGTTTCACATTAATTGAAGTGATAGCAACGCTAGTCATTTTCTCGTTTGCTGGGTTGATTGCTGCTACGGTTTTGGGTGCTGGGTATTTGCGCGTTGAACAAATTGTGACGCAACAAGAAGACGTAAGAGACGTTGCCAGCTGTGTTGAACGTATTAAAGCGGAATATGCAGGACAAAAAGTATCAAGTATTGATGAAGACAGTATCAAAAGAGTTTGTGGATTAGACATATCTGTTCAATCAGTAGGTATAGATGTGAATACAACGACTACTAGCGACAAATATAAGGAAGTTACGTTAGTGAAGTGTGGAGAAGAGACCGGGGTTGCTTGTTCTTTGTGGTTTATTTCTGTTTCGAGAGGAGGCGTGAAGTTTGATTATGTTCTCCGTCAGTAAGTTTCGCACCTCAGCCGGTTTTACGCTTTTAGAAATGATCATTACTTTGGTGATCGTTGGGTTTATTGGTGTCGTCGGAACGTATGGACTGGTGTATGGCGTAAGTATTTATCGCTCCATCCAAGGTATTGAAGTTATCATGCCTCAAGTTGATGTCGCAATGAATGTCATTACCCAAAAAATTCGAGAAAAGAAGGACAGTGATGTTTGGGGGGCTAGCGGAACCTCAGACAAGTTGCAATTAGGCCAGGCTGGTAATAACGGAAAAATGCTTTTAGATAAGGTTAAATCTTTTAAGATTGAACAAGTTAGTACATTTGGCAAAGCAGGAAATAATAATGTCAGTAAAGTGACTTTAGTGATGCACGCTGGTGCCGCTGGTGCAAAAGAAAAAACGTTCGTTTTTTACGTTAGCTCTAATCGAGGAGAGTAGTGATGAGTGTTAAAAACAATCATTTCTTATCATTCTCTCAACGAGGCAGCATTTTGGTCTATGCTGTGCTTATCATTGTTTTTTTTGCTGGATTGGCCGTTTTTCTCAGAGGTTCTTCTACGCCTGTGTTTTCGCATATTGCCGACACGTGCCACCAATATGAAGTGGAATATCTTTTAGATTCAGTGAACCATATTTTGAATAACCATCTTTTGTCTGCTGAAACGATTGATTTTAACGATGATGTCCAAGTGGTCAATCGTCTTAATGAAATGAAGACGTTCAAGATTGGGACGGCAATTGTTACAAGAATAAACTCAGGGATATCTGCCGAAGAGGCCATTCAAAATCCGGAAGTGGGTATTGTAAAAAAAATAATTGTGGAAGATGTGAACTTCAAAATTGAATTAGAGGATGGGACGGTTTTGAGCCGTTCGAGAACATTGCAACTTCGGGTTAATTGAGGTTATTAACGATGAAGAGAATCGCTAATACGCAAGGTTTTACACTGATCGAAATTGTGTTTTCACTCATTATTTTGGGTGTACTTGGGACGTTGGTTGCTCAGCATTACTTTGACCTGCGTGAAGAAGCGGAACGAAAGTTAGCCAAAGCCACTGTAGATGCCGCACAAGTCAAAATTAATTCTCGCTTTACACGTTACATGGCTCAAGGGAATTCATGTACAAGCGCAGTAGATAAAGTTAAGACTTTGCAACAAATTAGCGATGACGGGAAATTCCAATTTGGAGACTTTGAGCTCTCTATTGCAGGTGATGAAATCACATCGGAGGGGATTTCTGTTTCAGCGTTCTCTCCGAGTTCTAAACGTAAGTTTCATGATATTGCCATGCTAGAGGTGCCTAAGTGTGTGGAGATTAATTTCCCTGAGATTGAGGTTAAACCTGATACTCCCGATTCATTTGATGGAATGATCACTTGGGATGATTTAGCTGTTGATCAAGAAAAAAAGCCGGAACCGGGTCTTGTTTTTGTTAAAGATGGAGTGTTGTATGTTTGGGTTCAATCGGAAGGTTGGGCAGGAGAGGGGGATTTAAAAAAAGTTCAACTCTTGAAAGATGCCAATACAAAGGTTGAAGGTAACCAACTTTGGGTAGATACCAATAAGAATCAAAACACCAAGAGGGCTGAATGTTTTACATATATTCGAAACTCGGAAGGCGAATGGGAGAAAGTCATGTTAAAAGAGATTCCGGAGACAACTCCTAAATAACAATTTATTGATATAAGTCTATCTAATAGAAAGACCTTAACGCTAAGAATTTAAAGAAGAAATTTGCTTTGTTTTGATAAAAATTCGTACAATGTAACAAGAGGTATCTAATCTCAGAAATGCGCATTGAGTCGCTATTGATAGGTGAATGCTTCCGTTGCGTTGCTCTATCAATGGCGCTTCCAGTTTTTTGCTTCACTATTGAGGAAAACTGAAGCATGTTGATGAAAAAGGGCCAATAGGTCCTTTTTTGGTTAGATTAGGAGTTATTGCAAATGGATCAATCCGAAACTCGTGCATCCATTGACCCAGTAACGGGCGGGATGGGGCGTTTGCAATTTTCCAAACAAGCAAGACAATTACTTGAAACTGATCGTACGGCCTTTGCCATTGTCTCAATCGATATCCGCCAATTCAAACTGATTAATGTCAGTTTTGGTCGAAAAGTTGGCAATATCATCCTCGATCATATCTATCGTTGTATCAAGCAATCGCTGTCTGAGGACGAGCTTCTCGTTCGTGATGCGGGTGACGTTTTCTACGTCTTAATGAAGACTCGCAACCGTCAAGAAATTCTTAATCGTTTGACCTTCATTCGTCAAAAGGTCGATGAAAAAATCATTACTCACGCTTTAGTTGGCCCGCATTTGGTATTGCGTTTCGGTATTTATTTACCAGAAAACGACAAAACGGATTATGAGCGCATGTATGAGTATGCCAACATGGCTCGTAAGCACTCCGATGATGTCGTAGGTTGCAACGAGTCGTGCTTCTTTGATCCCAATCGAGCGGCCAGGACGTTAGAAGAACGTGAAGTCTTTACGCAGTTGGTCACGTCGCTTAAAGAAGACGCTTTTGAGGTGTATTTACAGCCCAAAGTGTCCATGAGAGATGGTCGTATTGTGGGGGCAGAGGCGCTCGCTCGTTGGAAGCACCCTAAGAAGGGACTTTTATCACCCGCCCACTTCATCGCAACGCTTGAAAAATATCGCTTGATTCACCGCTTGGATATGTTCATTTTTGAAGCGGTTTGCCAGATGATTGCCAAGTGGCATGAGGAAAACCATCGTGTGTGTCCAATCTCAGTTAATTTATCCCGTCAAACGATTACAATTCCCGGTCTTTTAGAGCATTTGAAGTCGGTATGCACACGCTACGGTGTATCGCCCGAGGAAATTGAGTTAGAAATCACCGAAACGGACGTGATTCGAGATTTTGCCAGTACAAAGGAATTCCTAAGAGAGCTTCGCAAGATTGGCTTTAGAAGTTCTGTGGACGATTTTGGAATCGGTTATTCATCGCTCGTTTGCCTGAAAGAATTAATTGTCGATGCTGCGAAGTTAGATAGAAGCTTCTTCTTAGGGGGTGGTGAGAGGGCTTGTATCGTATTGAGCGCCATCACGGCGTTATTGACGAAACTTGGGCTACAAGTTGTTGCCGAAGGGGTCGAAACGCAAGAGCAATTGGACTTTCTTAAAACCACGACTTGCGATCTTATTCAAGGGTACGTGTGCTTTAAACCCATGCCTGTGAGTGAGTTTGTACAAAAGGCCTTCATTGAAGACGTAGTCTGTGCTCTTTAAGTCTTACAAGGCACAAAAAAATAACTCCCAAACGGAATGTGAGGGAGTTATTTTTTGCGGCAAGCAAAATTTAGAACGGAATATCTTCGTCTAAATTGTCGAGGCCACCCACGGGAGCGGGCATCGGGTCAGCTTGGCGAGAAGGAGCTTGATGGTAGCCCCCTTCGCTTTGCATCGGACGACGCGGAGCGGATTCAAAACCGCCAGCGGCCGGAGCGCCTTCAGAGCGTTCACGCGTACCCAACATTTGCATCGTTTCAGCGATGATTTCCGTGGAGTAGCGATCTTGTCCATCCGGACCTTGCCACTTACGCGTGCGCAAACGACCTTCCACATAAACCGGTCGGCCCTTACGCAAGTACTCGGAAGCAATTTCAGCTTGACGACCGAAGAACACAACGCGGTGCCATTCGGTTTCTTCTTGAGGTTGACCATTAGAATCCTTGTAGCGACGAGACGTTGCAACAGTGATCGTGGTAATGGCCGTACCGCCTTCAGCGGTATAACGGGTATCGGGATCACGTCCCAAATTACCGATAATGATGACTTTATTAACCGAAGCCATAATCTTTCATTTCCAAAAAAACGTTGTCATAAAAATGACAACAAACCTAACCAATCCAAAGGCTTCAGACAGGGAGTTAACTCACCCGTCGCTTTTGATGCGTTTGGTGAGCATATCCAAAAATATGCTATTCACTATTTTGTAGTAACTGACTGAAAATGTCCACACCTAAAGGCTGAGTTTTACGTAAATAACACATTCACATTTCATTTCAGTAAAAGAAAACCGATAAAATGTATTGGTTTAGCCAAAATTTTGGGGATAAAGATGGGTTCGGCAATTCGCATTCGCGGCGCACGTACGCATAACTTAAAAAATATTGATTTGGACATCCCACGCCATCAACTCGTGGTGATTACGGGGTTATCTGGCTCTGGGAAAAGTTCTCTTGCGTTTGATACGCTCTACGCCGAAGGGCAACGTCGTTACGTTGAAAGCCTCTCGGCCTATGCTCGCCAATTTTTAGACCTCATGGAGCGACCGGACGTTGATTTGATTGATGGTTTGTCGCCAGCTATTGCCATTGAGCAAAAAGCCGTTACAACCAACCCGCGCTCAACCGTTGGAACGATCACCGAAATTTTGGATTATTTGCGTTTACTTTTTGCTCGCGTGGGTACCCCTTATTGCCCTGTGCACGGCTTGCCCTTAGAAGTCACACCCATCTCTGCGATGGTTGATCGTGTGATGCAAATGCCTGTGGGTAGCAAAATCATGATTGTGGCCCCTGTTGTCCGTCAAAAGAAGATGGATTTCGCACGCTTTTTCCAAGACATGCAAACGCAAGGCTTCATTCGTTTCCAAATTGACGGTAAACGCTATGATGCTGAGACTTTGCCCGATCTTGATCCTAAAGAGCGTCACGATGTCGATGTGATTGTGGACCGATTAAAGGTCAGAGATGATGCACAACAACGCTTGGCAGAGAGCTTTGAAACGGCGCTTCGTTTAACGGACGGGCGTGTGCAAGTCGAAGAGATGGACACGCGGGAAAAGTTAAGTTTTTCGAGTCACTACTGCTGCCCCGAATGTGGCTATAGCGTTGAAGAGTTAGAGCCTCGAATTTTCTCCTTTAATAACCCCTTAGGCGCATGCCCCGATTGCAACGGGATGGGGGAATCGATGGTCTTTACTGAAGATAGTGTCGTTAACCACCCTGAGCTTTCTTTGGCCTCCGGCGCCATCCACGGTTGGGATCGTCGCAACCTTTACAACTTTGACATGATGTCTGCGGTGGCTAAAGCTTGTGATTTTGACATTGATACCCCGTGGTGTGATTTAACGGAAGACAATCGTCGCGATATTCTCTACGGTTTGGGCGATAGAAAGATCAAGATGCCCTATCGAAGTGCCGGGAAGGTGACTTATCAGACTGAACCCTTTGACGGTGTTTTGGCGATTCTTAATCGTCGATATGCCGAAACCAACAACGAAGCCGTACGAGAAGAACTCAACCGCTACCGCGTATTAAAGCCCTGCGCTTCTTGCCACGGAACTCGCTTAAGAGAAGCCGCTCGCAATGTCTTTATCGGTTTGGGCGAACAAAAGAAAGCCATTTCCGATATCACGGGCATGAGTTTGCAAGAAGCTAAAAGCTATTTTGATGCACTTACCATTGATGGTACGAAAAAAGACATTGCACAGAAGTTAATTGACGGCATCGCCTTACGATTGAAGTTTTTAACCGATGTGGGTTTGGGGTATTTATCGTTGGATCGTCGTGCCGATACGCTCTCGGGCGGTGAAGGTCAACGCATTCGGTTGGCAAGCCAAATCGGTTCCGGTTTAACGGGGGTGATGTACGTCTTAGACGAACCCTCGATCGGCTTACATCAAAGAGACAATGATCGCCTCATTGAGACACTCAAACAACTGCGTGATTTGGGCAATTCCGTCATTGTCGTTGAGCATGATGAAGACACGATCCGTGAGGCTGATTACGTCGTGGACATGGGGCCCAGGGCGGGCTTTTTAGGGGGCGAAGTAATTGCTTCTGGGACGCCAGAAGAAATTCAAAAAAATCCTAATTCATTAACGGGCGCTTACCTTAACGGCACCAAGCACATTGATCTTTCCAGAAAAGCCAAACGCAAGACCGATAACGTTTTGCGACTGGTGGGCGCGAGCGGCCACAATTTAAAGAACGTAACCTTAGAAATTCCCGAAGGGTTAATCACGGTTGTGACGGGGGTCTCGGGATCGGGCAAATCCACGCTCATTAACGATACGCTCTACCGCATTGCCGCTCAATCGCTTTACCGTGCGAGCATATCGCCTGAACCCTATGAGCGCATCGAAGGCCTGGAACGCTTTGATAAAGTGATTGATGTTGACCAAAGCCCGATCGGTCGTTCTCCTCGCTCTAACCCTGCGACCTATACGGGGCTTTTCACGCACATTCGTGAGCTTTTCGCTCAAACGCCTGTGGCCAGAGAACGAGGTTATGACGTCGGTCGCTTTAGTTTTAACGTCAAGGGCGGACGCTGCGAAGCCTGCCAAGGCGAAGGGTTCATTAAGGTGGAAATGAACTTCTTGCCCGATATGTACGTGCCGTGTGAAGTCTGTCACGGACAGCGCTATGCAAGAGAAACGTTGGACGTGCTCTATAAGGGCAAAAACATCGCTGAAGTGTTGGAGTTAACCGTTGAGCAAGCCCTGGATTTCTTTAGCTCTCATCCGGCCTTAAAACGCAAACTTCAAACCTTAATGGATGTGGGTTTAGGTTACATCAAATTGGGGCAAAGCGCTTTGACGCTTTCCGGTGGCGAAGCCCAACGCATGAAGCTTGCGCTGGAACTTTCAAAACGCGATACCACGAAGACGCTTTACATTTTGGATGAGCCGACTACAGGGTTACATTTTGAAGATGTACAAATGTTGATTTCAGTGATTCAACAATTGCGTGATGCAGGAAACACGATTGTCATCATTGAGCACAATTTGGATGTGATTGCTTCGGCCGATTGGGTTGTGGATTTAGGCCCTGAAGGGGGTGCAGCCGGGGGCGAAATCATTGCAACGGGGACGCCTGCGCAAATCGCTCGAGTCAAGGGCAGTGCAACGGGGTTTTATCTTAAAAAGCATTTGGCGAAACTCAAGGAGTAATCGTCCATGCGTGTGTTGATTTTGGGTAAAAACGGTCAAGTGGGGCAAGCGGTTGTAAAAGCGCTTGCGCTTTACTTTGACGTCATTGCTTTAGGGCGCGAGGACAAAGGCGGGGATCTTTTAGATGTACCGGCGCTCGTTGAGACGATTAAAGCCAACTTGCCCGATGTCATCATCAATGCGGCGGCTTATACGGCAGTGGATGCCGCTCAAAACGATCAAGAAACGGCATTTCAAGTAAATGCCCTCGCACCGCAAGCGTTAGCCCAAGTGGCTAGAGACATCAATGCCTTCTTTGTTCACTTATCAACGGACTATGTGTTCGATGGCGTGCAGTCGACGCCTTATGACGAAACGGATACCACTCATCCCTTAAACGTTTATGGCCAAAGTAAATTGGAAGGTGAACGCTTGGTATTAGAAGTGAATCCCGAAGCTATGATTTTGCGCTTGACGTGGGTGCATGCGCCGGGTCATACCAATTTTGTGACTTCGCTTATTCGCTGGTTTTCTGAAAAAGAGAAACTTTGTGTGGTGGATGACCAATGGGGAACGCCGACAAGCGCCACGGAAGTGGCTAGAGGGCTCTTAGCTGTGCTTTTGAGTTTCGAGAAGGGGGAAGTCTTTGACCGAGGAATTTACCACTTTGCTAACACCGGTTTTTGCCATCGCTATGAGTATGCTCAGTGGGTGAAAAAGGTGTTGGTGGAGACGAAGCGTCTCTCTCCTGATGTTGAAATTGAAGCTGTTAAGAGTGACGTTTTCCCGACGCCAGCAACGCGTCCTTCTTGCGTGGTTTTGAATACGAATAAATTTCAGGCGACGTTTGGCTTTACGCCCCAGTCTTGGCAAGAGGGCGTGACGGAAACTGTTTTCATCACCTTAAAGGTTACGAGATCATAAAACGGATGCGTGAACGAATAACAGATTCAACAGCTCAGAATTAACCCTGAGCTATAAAAAACACTCAATCACGCTATGTTAACTCAGTATCGTTTTGTTGACCTCTTGTGATTTCTTCTTAAACGGATACTGGGTTGAGACTGATATTCAGAGCCTTGAGAATATGAAGGAAGGTAGACAGTTTAGGGTCGCCTTCATCACTTAATGCTCTGTAAAGGCCTGCACGAGTCATACCAGCTTCTTTGGCAAGCTGTGAGATTCCACGAGCTCGTGCAATATCCCCAAGTGCTTTTTTTATCAGTTTCCCATCTCCGACATCTTCCATGAAGCAAGCTTGAAGGTAAAGGCGGCAATCTTCTTCGTCTTCCAAGTAATCTTGTACATCAAATGGAATTAATTTTTCTTTAGACATCTATTCACTCTCCATATTTTTAAGAAGGCGTTTTGCCTTTTGAATGTCGACATCTTGAGTTCGCTTATCACCCCCTACGAGTAAAAGCACGATTTCCAAATCTCGAATTGTGTAATACAACCGATAGCCAGGACCGTAGTCAATTTTCGATTCACTTACGCCTTCGCCTAAGGATCGAACCTGTCCAAAATGACCATCTTCCATATTTCTGATTCGAGACACAATCAATTGTCTGACCAACCTATCTTTCGGCTTAAAAGAGCCAAGCCACTTTTGGAAAGTTTCTGTGAATTTAACTGTATAGGGCATTTTTAATAATTTCTTTAATGTATACCATAGTATACACAAGGTAGGAGTAACTTATCAACAGAAAAACTTTAATAGATAAAAATAATCCCGCTCGTTTGAGCGGGACTATCTGTACGCCATTAGCAATTCTTTTGGAAGTTCCAAGAATGCTCACACATGTCTTGCAAGGTGTATTGAGCTTCCCAACCTAAAAGTTCTTTTGCAAGCTTCGGATCGGCCCAGTTGCTCGCAACATCCCCTGGGCGACGAGCCACGATCTTATAGGGCACGGGCTTACCGCAGGCCTTTTCATAAGCCTTCACGATGTCTAAGACCGAGTAGCCGATGCCCGTACCTAAGTTAATGGCAATCCAACCGGTGTGGGTAAGAGCATATTGAGCAGCCAAAACGTGGCCCTTAGCCAAGTCAACCACGTGGATGTAGTCACGCACACCCGTGCCGTCAGGCGTATCGTAGTCGTTACCGAAGACTTGAAGCGCTTCTAATTGACCGGCAGCTACACGTGCGACGTAGGGCAAAAGGTTATTCGGGATACCGCGAGGATTTTCACCGATCAAACCGCTCTCATGAGCGCCGATGGGGTTGAAGTAGCGCAAGCACACGGCCGACCATTCGGCATCAGATGCACAGAGGTCTGACAAGATTTCTTCCACTTGAAGTTTAGTGCGACCATAGGGGTTTGTGACCGACAAAGGATGCTCTTCATCCAAGGGAAGGTATTGGGGCGTGCCGTAAACCGTCGCAGAAGAAGAAAAGATAATGCGCTTAATGCCAAGGGACTTCATGGCTTGCAAAAGCACAAGCGTGCCCGTGATGTTGTTATCGAAATATTCAAGGGGCTTTTCGCAAGATTCGCCCACGGCCTTGAGCCCGGCAAAATGCACCACGGCTTCGATTTGGTGCTTCTCAAGGACTTCACGCATGCGATCGTAGTCGCGGATATCGCCCTCTTCAAAGGCAAGGCGCTTACCAAGAATCGTTTCCAAGCGGTCAAGCACCGTGGCATCGCTATTGCAGAAGTTATCAAAGATCACCACATCGTGGCCGGCTTGAGTCATTTCAACGGCGGTATGAGAGCCGATAAAACCAGCGCCGCCCGTCAATAAAATACGCATGAGTCAGAATTCTCCAAAGTGAGAAATCAAAAAAGTTAATCTAAAAATGATACCGTGTTTAAATTTTCTTGGAAATGGCGTTACAAAGAAAACGAGTGAACGAATATTCAGATCGCAAAGCTATGTAGTAAGATGTGCCAATAGATTCGAAGAAATTCAATAAAAGCTTATGCAACGTATTTTTACTCCCTTCGTCCTATGGGTCATGTCTGCTTTGGTATTGGTCAGTGGTTCTGCCTTGGCCGATGTCCCCGTTACCGCAGACAAAGACCGTCCCAAGGTCGCCCTGGTTTTGTCCGGTGGCGGTGCGCGTGGCTTTGCGCACGTTGGCGTCATTAAGGTTTTGGAAGACTTAGGTATTAAGGTGGACTTGGTTACGGGCACCAGCATGGGTTCCATGGTGGGTGGCGGTTATGCATCGGGCTATTCCGTCGATCAAATGAGCGAGATTATTTTGGGTGTGGATTGGCGCGAGATGTTTGCGGTTCGTCCAGATCGTTCATCGCTCAATCGTCTGCGTCGAGAAGATGACTACAAAAATTTAGCCATTAAAGAAGTGGGGATCACGGATAAGGGGTTGGCTTTTCCTGACTCTGTTGTACCCTCTCAACACTTAACGACCTTTTTAGCCAAAATCACAGAGCACGTTCGCTCCGTTAATGACTTAAAGCAGTTGCCGATTCCCTTTGGTGCCATTGCAACGGATTTGTCTGATGGCTCGTTGGTCGTAATGCGAGATGACGTTAACCTTGCGACGGCCATGCGGGCATCGATGTCAGTACCGGGTGCCTTTTCTCCCTATCCTTACAAAGATCATCTCTTAGTTGACGGTGGGTTGGCCCAAAACTTACCCGTAGAACTTGCTAAAGAGATGGGCGCCGACATCATTATTGCGGTGGATGCGAGTACGCCATTGGAAAAAAAGCGCCAGGTGAGTTCCGTGACGGCCGTGATGGGTCAGATGGTTGCTATTTTGACCGATCGCAACTTGGTGGAATCAAAGAAAAAGCTAGGGCCCAAAGACATTTTGATTACGGTGGATTTGGGAGAATTGACAGCCGCAGACTTTGATAAGGCCCAAGCCATTATGGACGCCGGGGAAAAGAGCGCACGTCAGTATGAAAAAGCACTGAAACGCTTGGCTGTTTCTAAAAAAGAATTCCAAACGTGGAATTTGGCTCGTCAATCGATTGTGAGTGAACCGCGAGATATGACGATTGCCGACGTTCGAGTCGAGGGCTTAAAGACCGTCAATCCGGAGTTTGTGAAAGAAATCGTTGATATTAAGCCCGGAGACAAAGTCAATGTGGCAACGCTTAATCGCGCCAGCGACCGTGTATGGGCAACGGACGATTTTTCTGTGGTGCCCTTTGTCTTTGAGCCCGGTCCTAACGGCACGGAAGTGCTCGTCATTCAACCGCAAGAAAAGCCTTGGGGTTACAACACGCTTCGCATTGGTGGGAAACTTTCAAGCGACTTTAACCGAGAACACACGTTTGATTTTCTCTTAGCTCACACCTTGGGTTGGGTCAACCAATGGGGTGGCGAGTGGCGCAACGAACTCCAAATTGGGGAGATGAGTTATTTCTCCTCTATGTTCTATCAGCCCCTTGGTGTCAATAGTCCGTTTTTTGCCCGTCCGAAGCTTTATTACGAAACGCAGTCTTATGATCTCTATAACGACGGCGGTCATGCTTTGGGCACGATTGAAAATAGTATTTTCGAAGGTTCGATCGCTTTTGGGGCCGAGCTTTCTCGCAATGCCGCCTTTTCTGTTGGTGCAGGTTATGCGCAGTTGAAAACGAAGCCCACCGTAGGGACGGTTCCGAATTGGGAACGTTTTGATACGACGGCCCCCTTTGTGGAATTGAATTTCCGCTACGACAATTTAGACGACGTGAATTTCCCAAAGAAAGGGGCGTTTGTGGACTTTAAGGCAAGACGCTACATGCACGTTGATGAAAGTCCCGAAAAACCGGAAGTCAGTGACTATTACTTAAGTGCCATCCTGCCCTACGACTGGGGTAATGACTACGTGAGCATTTTGGCTGCGCGTGCAGGCTCTTCAACGATTCCAGGGCGCTTTGCGATCGGTGGTCTCTTTAATATGTCGGGTGCTTACTATGGACGCTATACGGGCTCTGATATGTTTACAACGAGCCTTATCGGTATGAAGCGTATTAATCGTGGTGGTTTCTGGGGCGTTCCGGTGTATGTGGGAGCGAGTGTTGAAGCAGCACACCTCAATCAAGAATCGGCCAAGAGCAAATTCATTAATTCGGATTGGGACAGTTGGAAAAAAGCCGGCAGCGTTTTTGTGGCTGCCGACTCAATCGTGGGACCGCTTTATTTGGCCGTGGGTCAAACGAGCGATCAAGACACGGCGATTTACTTCTTCTGGGGGCGTCCCTTCCGGTAAACTGCGTGTGATGGTTAGTGGTGCATGCTCAAGCCAATGGCTTTGGTCGATAGCGAGACTTCACGAACGAAGTAAATCGTAGAAATCAATAAAAAGCCGATGGAGATAAAAAGCATGCCGAGCTTTACAACGCCCATGTCAATTGAGACCATGCTCTCAACGATGCCGCACAAGACTTGAAGCCCACTGAAGGTGGCCGATAACACCACCGTCAAAATGGACATACGAAGTAAGGCGGCGCGCTCGAAAATCAGTTCAATGGCGTGGTTCAAATCCTTGTCTTCACGCGGAGCGATGGCATTTTTTTCACGCAAAAGTTGACGCACTCGATTGGTGGAGTGGTTGTAGCGGGCGGTCATTGCTAAGAGCAAAAGACCGACACCGGAAATTAACGTCACGGGCGGAAGTGCCGTGGATAACATTTGATGATATTCAACCATGACACTCTCCTTAGTGGTGAACGCTCAAGCCCAACGCCTTCATTGAGGTGGAGACTTCTTCGGCAAAAATCAGCGTGGAAGCGACGACCAAAACCACGGCCAGTAACAAAAGCGTGGATTTGACCATCACCAAGTCAAAACCCATGGCGATTTCGATAACGCTCATCAACACGAGGAGGGCCGAGAACATCCCCGAGAGGACAACAAGCAAAATCGCTCGACGCAGTAGCGTCACCCGCAGGAAAATGAGGTCAATGGCGTGCTCTAACTCATCGTCACGGCGCGGAGCGATGGCATTACTTTCACGCAAAAGTTGACGCAAACGGTCGGTGGAGTGGTTGTAGCGATTGGTCATGGAGACCAACAAAAGGCCAACGCCCGAAATCAAAGTAATCGGAGTGAGGGCCGCAGATAAAACGGTGCTGTAATCAATCATTACGCAAGTCAGCTTTGTCTTTTTGGTAAAAGACGGAAAATTAATCAGGGTGACCCAAAATGATAGTCCCTTTTACGCAATTAAGAAAGGACAAATACATTATTCTTTTTCAGGAGTTACCTCAACTTTGGGCGCTTCATCAGGTTTGATGAATTCAATGAGTTCAGGTGCTACGATGCGGCGATAATCATCGGTCTTAATGATGATGGAGTGATCCAAGTGACCGGCGTTAAAGGCAAGTTCATCGTAGCGTTCATAAAGGTAAGGGTCGGCTACGAGTTTAAGGTCGGGGTGAAAACTCACAGGGGGCACGGCACCAAAGACGCAACCGGTGAGTTCAGTGACTTCCACGGGGCTTGCGAGCGACGCGCGACGCGCTCCCAAGGCTACGGCTAATTTCGTTAAATCGGCTTGCTTGTCTGCGGGCAAAATCGCAAGGACGTGTTGCTTGATACCATTGCCTTTGACGTGGCAGACGAGGGCTTTAGCCCCTTGGCCGAGTTGGGTGCCACGGATTTCAGCGACCGATTGACTGGATTTGCCACTGGCGGTGTGTTCGAGGACGCGAAACTGCGCATTTCCTTGCGTAAAGAGAGCGATTAACTTTTCTAAAACGTTTTCAACCATGGTAAGCCTCGAAACAAAGTGTGTCTTTTCTTTTGAGAAAAGAAAAAACATGCAAGAATATAGACAATCAGGGAGGAATTTTAATGGCAGATTTTGTTTCTTTCAAAGGACAATTTTTAGTCGCCGCTCCCAATATGAAGGATCCCATCTTTGCTCAAAGTGTCATTTATCTTTGTGAGCATTCACCCAAAGGGGCAATGGGGTTGGTAATTAATCGTGCGGTGGCTTTAAGTGTGGCCTCACTCATGGAACGAGTGGGCATTGAAAACCACAATGAGCGCTTAGAAGAAGCGATGCTTTTTGATGGTGGGCCCGTTCAGGTTGAGCGTGGTTTTGTGTTGCATTCACCTCAAAAGAAGTATCATTCTTCGCTCATGCTCACGGACAACATGACGTTATCGACGTCAAAAGACGTTCTCGAGGCCATGGCTGACGCTGAACGGTGTCCGGAGAAATTCTTTGTTAGTCTGGGCTACGCCGGCTGGAGCGAAGGGCAGTTAGAAGATGAGCTGTCGGTTTCGGGGTGGTTGATTGCGCCAGCCGATGAGGCCATTATTTTCGATGTGCCGGCCGAGCGTCGGTATGAAGCGGCTTTGGCTTCGATTGGATTGACGCCGAACGATTTCGGCAATTGGATGGATGGTTCAGGACACGCATAATGGACGGTTCGATTATTGGTTTTGATTTTGGTGAAAAGCGCATTGGTGTTGCGATTGGCAACACCATGATGCGTCAGGCTTCTCCTTTGACGATTGTGGACTCTCGCACAAATGACGCCCGTTGGAAAGGGGTCGAGAAGTTAGTTAAAGAGTGGTTCCCCGTGGCTTTTGTGGTAGGGATTCCCTCACACCCCGATGGTACAGCGCACGAGATGACCGCGCGTTGTGAGCGTTTTGCCCGACAGCTTGAAGGGCGTTATCATTTACCCGTTTTTCGCGTTGATGAGCGCTACTCCTCAGCGGTTGTCGATAGCGATGAAGAGTTTATCGATGATGAGGCCGCAAGCGTCATCTTGCAACAATATTTCGAAGAAAATTAATCGTTATGCACAAGATTAGTGGTGCGTTTCGCTTTGTAGCGGCGCTTTTGTATGTCGTGGCTTGTATCACGATGGTGTTGGTTTATTTGCAATGGGTAAAGCCTGAAAAGAAAGTTGGCATCATTCGTTCGTGGGCCGCCTTTCTTATTAAGATCGTGGGCATTGACTTAAAGTGCGAGGGTGAGGTTTATCCCTCTCATTGTTTGCTTGTTGCCAATCACGTGTCTTTCTTAGATATCTTTGCCTTGGACTCTCAAAAGCCGGGCCGCTTTATTGCCAAGAGTGAAATTGCCAATTGGCCGATTTTCGGTCGCATTGCCAAGGGCGTGGATACGCTTTTTATTGAACGCAAGAACCGTCGCTCCATTGTTGAAGTCAATGAACAATTAAGTCTTGCCCTGCAAGCGGGTCAAACCGTTATGCTTTTCCCGGAAGGTCGCACGAGCTTAGGTTTGTCGCTATTGCCCTTAAAAGCCAATTTGATGGAACCGGCCGTGATGTCGGGCACCCCCATTCAACCCGTGGTGCTTTGCTACACGGAAAACGGTGAAAAAACGACCAAGGCTTCTTATGCCAATATTTCCATTTTTGCCTGCTTGTGGACGATCGTGAGTACGCCTAATTTGGCGTTGACAATGAAATTCTTGCCTGTCATCGATACGCAAGGTAAAGATCGTCGAGAAGTGGCAAAAGTAGCGTCAGCCAGCATGAGCGAAGCGATGGGAGTACCTGATCCCATGCTAGAAAATCCAGGATCGAATTAATTGAAAAAAGAAGGCGCCATATCACACGATTGACGCCTTTCTTTTTAAGCAAGTGGGTCAAGGTATTGAGGGGCTTTAACACTCAAGACTTTGCGAGCGGGCAATTCAATGGCCGTCAGAGCTCCGCCCCAAACGCAGCCCGTATCAAGCGCAATGACGTTGTCTTGAACAACAAGCCCCAACGTTGACCAATGACCAAAAACAATGCGGTCATTTTTGGTTTTTCTGACCGGGCACACAAACCACGGCATTAAATGATCGGGTTTTTGCGCTAAACCCTCTTTAATCTTGTAGTCAGGAATCCCTTTTTTATCCACGAAACGAATGCGTGTGAAGCCATTTAAGATGGCTCGCATGCGAGCGTCACCCGTAAGTTTCTTATCCCACAAGTCTTTGCCGTACATGTGTTGCAAATAGGCTTTCCAATCGTTGCCTTGAAGATGGGTTTGTACTTCTTGGGCGAGGGACTTGGCTTCCTCTAAAGTCCACGCAGGGTCAATGCTTGCGTGCACAAACGTGTAGTCTTGCCATTGGTAAAGAAGGGGTTGATGACGAATATAGTCGATAAGTTCTTCACTGTCGGGGGCATTTAAGATTTCATCAATCGTATCTCGACGATTGACTTTACCGGCACCTGCTGCAGAGGCTAATAGGTGCATCTCGTGGTTACCCAAGAGAAACTTTGCGCGAGTCCCTAAAGTCTTAATAAGACGCAAGGTGGAAAGCGATTGCGGGCCACGATTGATGACATCTCCCAAAAAGAGCAAAGGCATCTCCTCTTGCACTTTGTCGAGCAACTCTTCAAGCGTTGGCAGACAGCCGTGGACATCACCGATGACTAAAATTTTTTGAGCCGATTGCATAGTTCAAAACACCCCTATTGAATGCTGTCAGTATATTGAAGTTTGTTTTAAAAAGTCTAAGGCAGTGACCTTAAAGTGTCAGTGTTTTTCAAAGCGTTTCTCTTTGCGTTTTCTATTCGCTCTTTGTCTATACTTATAGATGTTGATTCATTTATTTTCGTAGGTTTTCCCCATGAAAGAAGTTCGTAAAGTCGTCTTCCCGGTTGCAGGGTTAGGGACGCGCTTTTTACCGGCCACCAAGGCCATGCCCAAAGAAATGTTGCCGGTTGTTGATAAGCCTTTGATTCAGTACGCCGTGGAAGAAGCGTATGCCGCCGGTATCACGGACATGATTTTCATTACGGGGCGCTACAAGCGTGCCATTGAAGACCATTTCGATAAGGCTCCGATGTTGGAAAAAGAACTCATCGAGAAGGGCAAGGAAGAACTTTTGCAAACGGTGCGCTCCATTGCGCCGATGGGAGTGACCTTTGTCTACATCCGTCAACCTGAACCTCTGGGTCTTGGCCATGCCATTTTGTGCGCTCAACCGGTGGTGGGCGATGAACCGTTTGCTGTGATGTTGGCAGACGACTTAATTGATGCGCAAAAGTCTGCAATCGGTCAATTAATTGACGTGCGCCGTCAAATGGGCGGTGGTAATGTGTTGGCCGTTCAAGACGTGCCCTTAGCCGATACGAAGAAGTACGGGATTGTGGGGGTGGATGACCCGACTGCAGCCTCAAGCTGCGTTCGCACGATGGTGGAAAAGCCCGAACCTGAAGTGGCGCCGTCACAGTTGGCCGTCATCGGTCGCTACGTGTTGGAACCTGAAATTTTTGAAAAATTAAAGAATGTTCAAAAGGGTGTGGGCGGTGAAATTCAATTAACGGACGGGATCGCCAGCCAATTGGATTTAGGCACGACCTATGCGCATCGCTTTGAAGGTATTCGCTACGACTGTGGTTCCAAGCAAGGTTTCTTGGATGCAACGGTTCGCTTTGCCCGTAAGGCCGGGTATCAAATTTAATTCATAAAGTTTGAAACCAAAAAAGAACCACACGCTCGATTTTGAGGTGTGGTTCTTCTGTTTTAGGGCGCAATGAATGCGCCCTGGAGCAATGACGAATTACTTAGATTCGCACTTGCAAACGCAACGCGGCTTCAATTGCTTGAAGAAGTCGTTACCCTTGTCGTCAACCAAGATGAAGGCCGGGAAGTCTTCAACTTCGATCTTGTAGACAGCTTCCATACCCAATTCCGGATATTCGATGCATTCGATGCTCTTAATAGCGGCTTCAGACAAAGCAGCAGCCACACCACCGATCGTACCGAGATAGAAACCGCCCCACTTCTTACAAGCGTCGGTCACGACTTGCGTACGGTTACCCTTAGCGATCATCACGAAGGAGCCACCAGAAGCCATGAAGGGATCAGCGTACGGGTCCATACGGTTAGCCGTCGTCGGGCCCATAGAACCGCAAGCATAGCCTTCAGGAGTCTTAGCAGGACCTGCGTAGAGGATCGGGTGATTCTTGATGTAATCGGGCAAACCTTCGCCCTTGTCAAGACGTTCCTTAATGCGAGCGTGAGCGATGTCACGACCCACAATGATCGTACCCGTCATGGAAACACGGGTAGAGACCGGGTACTTGGACAATTCAGCGCGGATTTGATCCATCGGCATGCTCAAGTCAATCTTCACGGTTTGACCTTCGCTGTCCTTACGGAAAGCTTCAGGAATCAATTCTTCCGGATGCGTGTCGAGCTTTTCAATCCACAAACCGTCCTTGTTGATCTTGCACTTGACGTTACGGTCAGCAGAGCAGCTCACACCGATACCGATCGGGCAGCTGGCGCCGTGACGCGGCAAACGAACAACGCGAACGTCGTGAGCCATGTACTTACCACCGAATTGAGCGCCGAGGCCGATGCTGTTAGCAGCTTCGAGCAACGTGTTTTCCAATTCGACGTCGCGGAAGGCACGACCCGTTTCATCACCCGTCGTGGGCAAATTGTCATAGAACTTCGTGGAGGCCAACTTCACCGTCAACATCGTCTTTTCAGCAGACGTACCGCCAACGACAACAGCGATGTGATACGGCGGGCAAGCAGCCGTGCCGAGGTCCTTAATTTGGTCAACCAAGAACGGAACGAGAGCGTCTGGGTTCAAGATGGCCTTGGTCTTTTGGAAGAGGTAGGACTTGTTGGCAGAACCACCACCCTTCACAACGCACAAGAACTTGTATTCGTCGCCTTCCGTGGCTTCAATGTCGATTTGAGCCGGGAGGTTGCACTTGGTGTTGACTTCCTTGTACATCGTCAAGGGAGCGTTTTGGGAATAACGCAAAGCGTCTTGCGTGTAGGTATTGTAAACGCCCAAGCTGATGGCTTCTTCATCACAGAAGTCCGTCCAAACTTGTTGACCCTTTTCACCATGAACAATGGCCGTACCCGTGTCTTGGCAGATCGGGAGGATGCCCTTGGCGGAGATTTCGGCGTTGCGCAACATCGTCAAGGCAACGTATTTGTCGTTATCAGAAGATTCCGGGTCGTTCAAAATCTTGGCGACGGCTTCGTTATGGGAGCGACGCAACAAGAAGTTAACGTTATGGAAAGCAGTGTTAATCAACGTGGTCAATGCTTCGGGTTGAACCTTAAGAATCGGCTTACCTTCAAATTCGCTCACGGAGACGTAGTCTTTGGTGATTAATTCGTATTCCGTGTCGTCTTTGCCCATTTGGAACATCGGAGCGTATTTGAATTCAGGTAATTGAGACATCTTTTATCTCTCCTTTCTAGTGCACTATTAGTTAGGGATGGCAAACGTTTTTGTCTTTCCTAACCGATTTCAATGAGTCGATCTTTCGATCAAGGGGTATTTTTATTATCGTCTTATGTACCCGTAGACACAAGACTAAATTAAAACGGCAAGTAACCTAGTGAAGACTACTTGCCGTTTATTCATTTCATATTAATCAACAATACTGATGATTTATACGAAACCGTAGATCATGGCGAGGATGTAACCAATCACAGAAGCCGTAATCACACCGATCAAACCCGGGATGATGAAGGAGTGGTTAATCACAAACTTACCGATGTGCGTCGTACCAGAGCGGTCGAATTGGATAGCAGCCAAGTCAGACGGGTACGTCGGAAGGATGTAGTAACCGTAGCAAGCGGCAGAGAAAGCCACCACGATGCCCGGAGGAACACCGACGCTCAAAGCGGCCGGAACGATCGTAGCCACAGCAGCAGCTTGAGAGTTCACGAGCTTAGAGGTCAAGAGCAACACAACAGCGTACAACCACGGAGCTTCCTTAACGGCTTCCGTCAAGCCAGCCTTCAACGTGGGCAAGTGAGCAGCGAACATCGTGTCGCACATCCAAGCCACACCGTACACAGCAACGATGGCCACGCAACCGGCGCGGAACACGGAGTTGCTAGCAACGCTGGAGGCCTTAACGCCACAGAAGATCACCATCAAGGCACCGGCAGCCAACATGAACATTTGGATGGCCAACGTCATGGACAAGCGCTTAGCACCAACTTGCGGACGCAATTCAGGGAACATACCGAGAAGAGCAACGATAACGATCACGGCCAAGAAGATGAACAAAGAAGCCCATTGCGTCTTGGAGAACGTGCGACCGATCAAGGTCGTGGAGTCACCGTAAACATAGTTCTTCGTTTCCGGATCAGAAATCAATTTTTGGAATTCTTCGTCCTTGTCCAAGTCCTTACCGCGGAACCAAGAGAAGGTACCAACAGCGAAGACACCAACGAAACCAGCAGGAATCGTGATGGAGAAGAGTTCAACGAAACCGAAGTGCATGCCGTTGATGGTGTAACCGTCCATCAAAGCGATCATGGACACAGCAGCCACAGCAGCCGGAGAGCAGATCACGCCCATTTGGGAAGCGATCGTAGAACCAGCCATCGGACGTTCCGGACGGATGCCATTCTTGATAGCAACGTCATAGATAATCGGGAGCATCGTGTAAACAACGTGACCCGTACCGCAAAGGATCGTCAAGAACCAGCAGATGTACGGAGCCAAGAAGCAGACGTAGCGCGGGTTACGACGAAGGATCTTTTCAGCGATTTGGAGCAAGCAGTCCAAACCACCAGCGGCTTGCAACGTTGCAGAACCGCAAACCACGGCCAAAATCGTGAGGATCACGTCGACCGGCGGCTTACCCGGCTTCAAGCCGCAACCGAAGATCAAAATGATAAGGCCGATACCGCCGATAAGGCCAAGGGCCATACCGCCTTTACGGGCACCGTAGAACAAACAGACCAATACGAGAAGGATCTGCAGCCAAAAGTCTAAACCAATCATGGTAGTTTCCTTTTACTGTAATAAGAAAATTGGTAAAAAAGTTACAAACAGTCACTTTTTTAGACAGTGCAATTTTACGATGTCATTTGTCCATTGACGCCCCGTTATCGTTGCTTTTTTGTGCTATTACGAGTTTGGATAATAATCTTTACAAAAACTCACAAAAGTCTTAGGGGTTACCCCTTATTTTTGAGAAAAGGTGGTAGATAGAACTACCTATTCATTTCTAAGCTATTTTGCGTCAAATCTCGCTCAAAGCCTTTGTTTGACGAGAAAGTTAGGGCAAAAGACATGAAAAAAGCGCCTCATGACGAAGCGCTTTTCTTGATCAAATACTAATTAGGAGTAGTTACTAATTAGAGCATGATTTGAGAGATAAAGTAACCGACAATGGTACCGCTCGTTACAAAGACCAAACCCGGTCGCATGTAACTGTGGTTAAACACAAAGCTACCTAACTTGGTGGTACCGGTACGGTCAAATGCCGTACAGCCGATTTGAGCACCGCCCGGGATCACGAAGTCGCCGTAGCAGCTGGCCCAAATACCAATCAACAATTGCGGTTGCAAGCCCAAAGCCAAGCCGATCGGCATCAAGATCGTCGTACTGACGGTCGGCGAGAAGATCACGGAGCTAAAGCAGAAGCAAACCACACAGAAGATGATCGGGGAGGAGCTAGCGATATCGGAGAAGTAGTGAACGAAAACGTCCTTGTGCGTATCAAAGAACGTACCCGTCAACCAAGAAATACCGAAGACGCCCACCACACCGATAAGACCGGAGCGGAAAACGGAACCGGAGGCAAACTTGTCGCTCGGCACCTTACACAAAACAATAATCACGAGAGCCGTGGCCAACATGACCATTTGAATCAAAGACGGGATCGGCAACTTGCTGATCTTACCGGCCACTTCCCAAGACGGGCGAAGGGCGTCGACAGAGCCCACCGTGATGGACGTTAAAATGCCCAAGGCAAAGATCAAGACGCCAAGCTTGGCACCCTTAGAGGGTTCAACATTGAAGCGATCAGAAATGTTAGCGTGCAATTCCGTGTATTGACCCGTTTCCACACGATGCAAGAACACGGGATCCTTTTCCAATTCGCTACCGCGCCAGTTCACGGACAAGCAAGCGCAAAGAATAGCAATGAAGTACGTCGGCACGGAAACAGAAAGGATGTCTAAGAGCGTGTAGCCGTAAGCGGACATGATGCCCACCATGGCGGCCATGGCAGCACTCATGGGGCTAGCCATCACGCCGATCCCTGCGCAGATCACAGAAGCCGAGACGGCACGTTCAGGACGGATTTTGGCAGAGGCTGCCACTTCAGCGACCACCGGATAGACGGCAAAAGCCACATAGGCCGTCCCCACGAAAATCACGAACATGGAGCAAACGACCGGCCCCACAAAGTTAATGGCGCGGGGCCATTTGCGAAGCAGTTTTTCAGCCAAACCCACCAAGAAGTCCAAACCACCGGAGCCTTGCAACACACTCGTACAAGCAATCACAGCGGTGATAATCAACAAAACAGACACCGGAGGAGAGCCCGGTTGCATGTCAAAGCCTAAAACCAAAATGCTCACACCGAAACCACCGGCAGCGCCCAAGCCAACACCGCCGAAGCGACCACCGATAGCAAGGCAGAAGAGCACAACGGCGAGCTGAAGCCAAAACTCAAGATCGACCATTTTTTGTCCTTGATAGTAGATAGAAGATATAAGAAAAAGAGCGCCGTACAATGGTCACTCTATTAATTAGGTCGAATTGTAAGCGTCTTTTAACGAAAATTCGACGACAAATACCTGAACAAATATCGACAAAAGCCAAGAATTGCTCGACAATCTGTTGATAAGTATTCGATTTTCCTAGAAAAATAGCAAGAATTATTACAATGACTTTTGTAATGCTAGTAGGGAATTTACTAAATTGTCGACAATTTGAAAAAACGTTCTATTAGGTGAAATCCTGTAAGTATTTGAGATTACGGCTATTTTGAATGTGTTGTCCTATAATCACAGACATAATTAATTTTTTGTAAAGAACAAAAATGCAACACAACGACAATTTGTTCGAACAGATCCGAGATCATTTGCAAGCTCAAGCCAGAAACGGTGAGCGCATTGACACGGAAACGGAGCTTGCTAAGCAATTTGGTGTCACGCGTTATCGCATTCGTAAAGAATTGGACGTGCTCACGCAAATGGGGATTTTGGTTCGAACGCCCAAGCGCGGTACGACCGTTCGTGAGGTTGGGGCCAACAGCCTTCGGAATCAAATCCAAATGCGCTTTGACGTTGCCAACTTTGATATTGGGGAATTTATCGAGGCTCGTGCCTTGGTGGAATGTTCTTTGATGCCTTTAATTACGCGTCGCATTACGCCGGCATTGGCCTCTCGCCTAGAAGGTACACTCAATAAGATTGAAGAGCATGCTGATGAACCGTTGGTAGCTGACCGTTTTGACCGAGAATTTCACCTTCTATTATTAGAAGGCTGTGGCAATCGTGTTTTACAGGTCTTTTCCGGTGTTTTGGTTACCTACTTTGAAAAGACCGCTCACCGTGTCGCTAAAATGGATCGCGCCTTTTTCTTAGAAGTGGCCCGTCAAGAACGTGAAATTTTGCACGCCATTCGCATGGGCGAAGCTCAAAAAGCTTCTGACCTTTTGCGTTCTCACTTGATGGAACAATCGCAATTGTTGCCACTCTAATCAAAAGCATCAATTCAACGAAAAAAGGGAACAGTTTTAAGGCTGCTCCCTTTTTTCATTAGGACGTCTAATTAAATCTTGTCCATAAAATGACAATAAGAGTCACGATTGAGAATCGGTTTGAAGTTATCGCAAATCTTCACCGCCTCTTGGGCATCGTCCCAGAGCAAATCAATAATGCAACCGGCAAGCACCTTGACCGTTTTGTTGTAAGCGGTCTTATGATCTTCTAAGACGTAGTTTGCACCGTGCAAAACGCCTCGAGCACAACCCACCCATGGATGAACCACGGGCATTAAGTGGCTCACATCACCCATGTCGGTACTGCCTGCGGAGTGTTCACCGTTAAAGACGTGTTCGGCACCAAAAATTTCAATGGCGTTGTCACGTAAGAATCCCTTGAAGGCTTCATCAGGGCGCAAAGGAAGGTAGCCCGGCAAATCCTTAATTTCGCACGTGGCACCAATGGCATCGGCGCCTGCCTTAAGCGCGCGGTTAATCGCTTTGTTGTAACCGGCAAGCGCTTCGATATTGGAAGCTCGCACATAGCTTTCCATTTTGACGCGATCGGGGATGACGTTAACCAAGTCGCCACCCGCAGTGATAATCGGGTGGAAACGCACGCAATCGGCTTCTCTAAAGGTTTCACGAATAGCGTTAACGCCCATCACACCCATCATGGCAGCGTTTAAGGCATTAACGCCTTGATCGGGGGCGCCAGCGGCGTGAGCGGCCTTACCGCGGTATTCAATGAGTTTGCCGATAAAGCCATTGCAGGAAGCGCCAACGGCGAAGTCACCTTCTTTGTCTTCGGTCGTATTCGCATGCATTTGCATGGCCATGTCAATGTCTTCAAAAGCGCCTTCGGCAATCAATTGAGCCTTACCGCCAAGGTAGCGAAGCTTTCCTTCCTTTTTGAGTTCATTGCGGTAGTCAATTTCGACATATTCTTCAGCGGGAACGGCGAAAAAGACCACGTCGCCTCCGAGGTACTTCATGACGTCAGCATCTTTAAAGGCCATGGCAACGCCCAAGAGATTGGCGAGTTGGACGTTGTGACCACAGCAGTGAGCGGCCCCCGTTTTTGCATCACTATTGGGGTGATCACGACAGATGATGGCGTCGAGCTCAGCTAAAAGCGCGAGGGTCTTTCGAGAGGCCTTGCCTTTTGCTCGGGCCTTTACTGCCGTCAAAGCTGCACCACATTCACATTGCATCCCAAGGGCTTGAAGCGCCTTTTTCACTTTTTCTTGCGTGACATTTTCTTTAAAGCCCAATTCGGGTTCTTGGAAGATGTTTTCACCAAAGGCTTCGATGTCAGCAAAGCGAGCATCAATGGCATCAAAGACCTTGTTTTTGAGTTCTTGTTTATTCATGATTTAATTTTCCTAATTAGAAGATACCTTCGAGGTGCAACACAAATTCAGCCAAGATCGTTGCGCAAAGGAAGCTACCGGCAGCCACTGCTAATGCGACGGGAACAATACGCCACGACAATTGCTTGAAGGCTTCAAAATCTTTACCTAAGCACAGGCCACCGTAAGCCAAGATGGGCGTCGTGATTGCTAAGAAGCTCACTTGCTTAGTGTAGGACAAAAGCCAATCACCGCCCGGGAAACCCGGAACCGAAACAACCACGGCAACGACCGAGACCCAAAAGACCATGGGAAGCGCACGAAAGCCCGGGAGCATACTGATGACGATCCCCACAAAGGCGATAACCACTAAGAGCAAGCAACCAATCGAGGGGCCGGCTAGGGGCGAATCGTAACCAACGACATTAGCCAATAACGAGTAAGCGGCCGTGACCAACAAAATGAAGAGATAGTCTTTTAATTTGGCGATGTTTTCTAACATGATGATTCTCCGACATGAATTTTTTCTTAGTTATTGGCAGGGGCTTCGACATTGTTTTCGATAGCCTCGTTATTTTGACGACGATCGCCCGTAAAGAATTCATAAACCTTGATCGTCACGGGCAACGAGACAAAGAGGGCAAAGTAGATGCCGAGAATCGAGGTCATTAAGTTAGCGGCAGCTGCGTAAGCTTGAATAAGTTGAGCGTCAGCAGGATAGGCAGCGATGATCGAACCCATACCGGCAGCCATCATACTGGCCGAACCGATACCCACACCCATGGCTAAAGCATGCGGGTGGAAAATACCCATTTGAGCAACGATGCCCGCTAAGAGCGAAATCCATAAGGCGCCAAAAACCGTACCGCAGATGTACATACCCATCACGCCACGACCTTCCGGGCTCGATAAACCGAACTTTTCACCGATGATGGCGACGTTGGCCTCACGGTCAATCGAGTAGCAAGCACCGATCGCTTCGCGCTTCATCTTCAACAAAAGTGCCACAGGCAAACCGAAGATGATCGTACCGAAGAAGTGACCGAATTCTTGCAAAATAAGGGCCCAACCCGAATTTAAGAGCGTTTCTAAGTTCGGGCCAATATCGAGACCGATCTTGGCAATGAGAACCAACATGGCAATCGGCATGAATTTGGCAGCGCGATCCATTTGCTTGCCATTCAAAATACGCAAGGCCGGGGCACTCAAGATACCGCCGATCACTAAGGCGTAGAGAAGAGGGAGAAGGACGACCAGGCCAAACTTTTGGATACCGATCATTTCGGCTAAGACGACAACGATGGCCGCCAATAGATGCAATTTGAGATTCTTGACTGCTTGCATGATGCAATGCTCCATAGTTTTTGTATCGGTAGATACAAAGCCGCTTGGGTTTTTGTTAATACCTGAGGATTGTTTCTTAACTAACCCATACATTTCGGGCTATGTGTAAGACAATTCCGACAAGTCGGCGATTAAATTGTTAGTTGTTTGGTTGAGATTGTGATGATTGGCTCGAGAGGAGGAGGTCCATCACTGACCTGAATCGCGTAGCTACTTAGCGAGAGCTACGAGATGATGAAGTGGATGTGGATGTGCTAGAGGAGGAAGAGCGGGCACAAGCCATGCAAGCATTAGCAATAAGGTTCAAATAGTCTGGCAGTGCCAGTCGTACTAAACAGTTACACATGATGAAACTCCACAGAAAAACTTTGTTATAACGCCGATCATGAGGGTATGTCGGGTATTTGTATTTTTTACTGTACCTCAGTTTTTTTCGTGTTACAACCCACAAATGCAGACAACTAGGCACTTCGAAGTAGTTTGCTTAACAGTCAAAAAAATCCCGCAAGCATTGAAACTTGCGGGATCGGTTTGATTTCAATCGATTTTTTTAAATATCGAATTGATTGGTCATAATCGGTTTACTACCCAAGAGTTTCATGATGGGTGTTAAGTTTTCTTGGTGTTGCAAGTTAAGTAAGAAGTCCGCAATCGCTTCCACGATGTCGTTAGAAAAGACCATACCGGCGATATCACGATATTTGGCCATTAAGGCTTCATCGCTCACCGGATTTTGCGGAGCTCCCAAGGGGAATTGCACGCATTCGGTGAAGCTGCGACCGTCGGTCGTATGAATCGTCACGATCGGTTCATCGTCATCTTTTTGCGTCGGATCGATTTCAAATTCCACCAAATCCATACCGCGACGGATGCGAGCATCGTGGCGGTTCGTGCGTGTGTAAGCCGTTAAATTGGCAGCACCAAAAACTAAGCGCGCGGCAATCCCGTAGGCAATACTCATTTGAGCAGCGGGCATCGGGTCGAGCTTGCGACCACCGCACATGCCGTGCACAAACGGATTAATCTTGATGTGAATCTTGGCAATGTCAGCAGGTTCCAATTTTTGAGCAGCCATGATGATGTTCACGGCATCAATGGAGGAGTGAGAGCTGCGGCAAGAGGCGTGCGGCTTGATCGACACGCGACCAAGTTTCCAATTTTTTCCTAAGTCGCGAAGCCAAGCGTCTGGGTCTTGGCTCTCAGGTGCAAAGGTCTTCGAAAAACCACCCCAAACTTCTTCGAAAGCCATCTTGGGGCCGGTGAAGCCTTCACGAGCCAAAAGGCAGGCAAGAAGACCGCCGTGAGAGGCGTTACCCACATGCAAGCGTTTATTTTGTGCGCCATCGTGAACGAAAGACCATTGGCCTGCGGCAAAACTCGTGGCAATGCCCAATGCAGCTTGCATTTTTTCAACGTCAAGTCCCAAGAGGCGACCGACAGCAGCCGTTGCACCAAACACACCGCACGTCCCCGTGGAGTGCCAACCGGCGCCGTTATGCGGTTCGTAAGCGCCGCAAGACTCCAACGCACGACGAGCCAAGTCATAGCCCAAAACGACGGCAACAATGAATTCTTTACCGGTGATCGGGCGATTGCAAAGCGAGAGCGCAGCAAAAGCAGCCGGTACCACAACGGCACCGGAGTGGTCACAACCGTTGGTATCGTCCAACTCAAACGTGTGAGCGGAAACGCCGTTACTTAAAGCTGCGTTACGAGCAGAAACTTTAATGCCTTTACCCCAAAGCGGGACATCGCCACTTTGTTCTCCACAAATCGTGAAGACTTGATTTAAAAGTCGCGTCTCAGGGCTAACGGCCCCTGCGATACCGGCACCGACGCTATCTAAGATGTGGCGTTGGGCCTTTGTGATCAATTCCGTGGGAATATCTTCGAATTTCGTCCAAACGACAAAACGAGCCAATTGTTCAGAAATTAAGTTAGGATTCGTGTCTGGCATAGTGAGTGCTCGATCGTAGAAAAAGGTTAAGTGCCGATCCTTTTTGCGAAAGATCGGCACTGAGATCATTCAACTAAACAATTTTAGTAGAAAATTTGAGCCAAAACCCAACCGGCAGCCACACCGGTGAGAATGTGGACAAAGCCCGGAATGATGTAGCTGTGGTTCACAACGTACTTACCTAAGCGAGTCGTACCCGTGCGGTCAAAGGCCGTACAACCGATTTGGGCACCGCCCGGGATGATGAAGTCACCGCAGGTCGCCGGATACAAAGCGATCAACAACGGGGCCGGGATACCGATGGCAACACCCAAAGGCATCAAAGAAGCAACCGTGGCAGAGGGGCTCAAAATCACGGCAGAGAAACAGAAGAGCACCACACCGAAGAGCATCGGAGCCGATTGAGCCATCGTCGTGAAGAGGTCGAGGAACAAGGGCTTATAGGCCGTAAAGAACGTATCCGTCAACCAAGACACACCGAAGACACCTACCACACCGATAAGACCGGAGCGGAAGACGGAGCCGGAAGCAAACTTGTGACTCGGAACCTTACAGAAGACGATGATGAAAAGACCCACGCCCAACATCAACATTTGGATCAAAGAGGGGATGGGCAACGTCTTCATCTTGCCGGCGATTTCCCATGCAGGCAAAAGACCCTTAAACGTACCGAAGATAATCACGGTCAAAACGCCCATCAAGAAGATGGCAACAGAGAGCTTTTCACCCTTGGTGGCTTCAATCGGGCCCTTGTCTTGCTTAACGACCAATTCTTGGTATTCGCCGGCTTGAACGCGACGGATGAATTCCGGATCCTTTTCAAGTTCCGTACCCTTCCAGAAGACGGCCAAACACGTGCAAAGCGTTGCAACGATGAAGGCAGGGATGGAGATAGCCAAGATGGTGATCAAGGAGATATCCATAACAGCCAAGCTAGCCACCATAGCGGCCGTTGCGGCACTCATGGGGCTCGCCACAACAGCGATACCGGCAGAAATCACAGAGGCAGCAATCGGACGTTCAGGACGGATCTTAGCGGAGGCGGCCACTTCGGCCACCACCGGATACACGGCAAAAGCCACATAAGCCGTACCGCACAAAACAACGAAAAGTGAGCAAACGAAGGGGCCGACAATCGTGATGGCACCGGGGAACCTACGAAGCATACGCTCTGCGACGCGAACCAAAAGATCCAAACCGCCCGCACCTTGTAAGATGCTGGTACAAGCGATCACGGCCACGATAATCAAGAGCGTAGAGGTGGGAGGCGAGCCCGGTTGAAGACCAAAGCCCAAGACGAGAATACTGACACCTAAGCCACCAGCGGCACCTAAACCAACGCCACCGAAACGACCGCCGACGCCGATACAGACAAGCATCACAGCCAGTTGCAGCCAGAAATTTAAATCGGTTTCCATGATTAAACCTCAAAAGATGAATAGAGTGACCGGCACTCCACGCAAGGAGAGCCGGTCGATAGTTTGATTAAGCCAAGACAGCTTCTTCGCGAGCTAAAACTTCACGAGCCGTACCGATTTGGTGACACACAGCTTCCGGCGCCGTACCACCGAAGGACTTACGGGCTTTGACGCACGTTTCAAGAGCGATTTCGTGACGGATGTCTTCTTCGATCTTGTCGTTAAATTGACGGTATTCGTCCATCGTCAAATCGTCCAAGCGCTTGCCTTGCTTGATGCAGTAATTGACCATAGAGCCCACAATGTGGTGAGCGTCACGGAAGGGCACACCCTTACGAGCGAGGTAGTCGGCCAAGTCCGTGGCGTTGGAGTAACCGAGGTCAGCGTTGTAACGGGTCTTTTCGCCGTTGACCGTCATCTTGGCGATCATCGGAGCCATGATGCGAAGGCTGGCTAAAAGCGTATCGATCGAGTCAAACACTTGTTCCTTGTCTTCAGAAAGGTCGGTGTTGTAGGCCAAGGGCAAGCCCTTCATGATCGTGAGCATGGCCATCAAGTTGCCGTAGACGCGACCGGTCTTACCACGAATCTTTTCAGCGATATCAGGGTTCTTCTTTTGCGGCATGATGGAAGAACCTGTGCAGAAGTCGTCAGAGAGTTCAATGAACTTAAAGTCTTGCGTAGAGAACGTGACGAGTTCTTCAGACAAGCGGCTCAAGTGCATTTGGCACATGGCAGCGCAAGCGTTGAATTCGCACATATGGTCACGGTCGCTCACAGAATCAATGGAGTTGTCGGTCGGGGCATCAAAGCCCAAAGCCTTAGCCGTGAATTCACGATCGATCGGGAAATCGGTGCCCGCTAATGCAGCAGAACCCAAGGGGCAGCGGCCCATGCGGGTGTGGAGGTTGTCAAAGCGCGTGAAGTCGCGTTCCAACATCCAAAAGAATGCCATCATCCAGTGAGAGAAAAGAATCGGCTGGCCGGTTTGCATGTGGGTGTAACCTGGCATGATGACGTCCATGTTCTTTTCGGCCGTTTCGACGAATTCGGCTTGCAAAGCACGGATGGCTTCTTGAACTTCACGAATCGTGTGGCGAAGCATCATCTTCGTCGTCACCGTCGTTTGGTCGTTACGGGAACGAGCCGTGTGCAAACGACCGCCGACGGGGCCAACGATTTCGGTCATGCGCTTTTCAATGGCCATGTGAATATCTTCGTCAGCCGTACGGAAAACGAACTTGCCATCACGGATTTCTTGAGCGACTTGTTCAAGACCTTGACAGATCGTTTGAGCATCTTCCGTGGAGATGATGCCTTGACGGCCGAGCATAGTGGCGTGAGCTTGGCTGCCTTTGATATCGAACGGGCAGTTGCGTTGTTCGATCATAATCGTGGCGTTGAAGTCTTCCACGAGTTTATTGGCAGCCATATCAAAACGACCGCTACGAGATTTGCTATCCATTTTTAAATTTTCCTTAAAGGGTAAAAAGGGGGTAATTACAGTAATTGGATTTGAGGTTAAAACCTCTGATTGGTTGGTGAGAGAATTCTACCCTTATTTGTCGACAAATATAAAGAGAAGTTTTGGTGTCTCTTGGTTATTTTTATATAAATCTTATGAAAATCAATGAATAATTTAA
>DYCH01000077.1:105626-116934 GCA_019418235.1 Sutterella sp. | reverse complement strand
CCTGTAATTGCGGTGTGAGAGGGGCGAGATGAAAATCTCCCCCTACTCGATTTTAAACCATGGCAATCATTTTAGGAAAACAACGCATTGACGGCCCCTTGTTTTTGGCGCCGATGGCCGGTGTCACTGACCGTGCTTTTCGAGAACTTTGTCGAGAGTTTGGAGCCAATTATGCGGTGGCAGAGATGGTGGCCAGTCAGCCACAACTTCGAGAAACAGCCAAGAGCCGTTCTCGCATGATTTTTGGCGAAAACGAAAGTCCCAAAGTCGTTCAACTTTTAGGGGCTGATCCCGTTTTGTTGGAAAAGGCCTTTTATTGGGCGGCCGAAGCCGGGGCTGATGTGATTGATTTCAACATGGGGTGTCCGGCAAAGAAAGTGTGCTCAGTGGCCTGTGGCTCGGCCTTGATGCGTGATGAAGCGCAAGCCCAAGCGATTTTGGAAGCGTTGGGGCGTGCCTCGCAAACGGCAGGTATACCCGTGACGCTTAAGTGTCGAACCGGGTGGGATGAAGCACATAAAAATGCGCTCACCATTACGAAGATGGCCCAAGATAATGGGTTTCTTTTAGTCACGGTGCACGGAAGAACACGAGCCGGTGGGTTTATTAGCCCGGTGGAATATGACACGATTGCCGAGGTGGTCAGTCATCTTTCAATTCCGGTGGTCGCCAATGGCGATATTGCCACGGGTGAAGAAGCTAAGCGCGTGTTGGACTACACGGGCGCAGCAGCCGTGATGGTGGGGCGAGCTGCCATGGGGCAGCCTTGGATTTTCCAAGAAATGAAAGCGGTGCTTTCAGGGCAAGGCGCTCTTTCTCTGACGATGAAAGAGAAGGCGCAAACAGTATTAAAACATCAGGATTGGCACTTTGCCGATTACGATGAATTAACGGCGGTGCGAAATTTTCGCAAGCATTTACTTTGGTACCTCAAAGATTTTGACAACTTTGAGAGTGTTCGCGAAGTGTTGTGTCGGGCGGAGTCAGCCCAAGAGCAAAAGGCACTTCTTGAGCAATATTTTGCCAATCAAGGCTGGTTGGATTAAGGCCGGTCTGAGCGTTTTTAGTCAAGGCGGAATAAAATTATGATCGATCAAGTAGTTTTCGATAAACTCAAACAAAAGCAAGCGCAAATCAATCCCTTGCATCATCCTGTGCAAGCGGAAAATTATGTGCCTCAAGGCGATACGATTGAGGCAGCAGTGGTGCGCAGTTTGCAACGCTATTTTGCGAATTTGCAAGGTTCTCAGCCGATGGAAGTCTATCCGATGGTGATGGCTGCGGTTGAAAAGCCCATGTTGGAATACGTGATGAAGTACTGTGGCCACAATAAGTGTGCGGCCGCACAATTGTTGGGCATTAACCGTAATACCTTGCACAAGAAACTTCAGATGTACAAGTTAATCTGAGGTTAGGGAAGAATTTCTTTTTTCTTTTTAATTTTTTAGGACTATTACCATGCGTAAACAAGCATTGTTAAGTGTCTCCGACAAAACCGGTGTTGTTGAATTCGCTCGCGAATTGGCAGCCTTGGGTTACCACTTGCTCTCGACGGGCGGTACGGCAAAGTTGATTGCTCAAGCCGGCATCGAAGTGCAAGAAGTGGCCGACTACACGGGTTTTCCGGAAATGCTCGACGGTCGTGTTAAGACGTTAAACCCGAAGATCCACGCAGGCCTTCTTGCCCGCCGTCCGGATCCGGAACACATGAAGGCTTTGGAAGAACACAACATCGATCCGATCGATATCGTTGTTGTGAACCTCTATCCGTTTGAAGCCACGATCGCTAAGGCCGATTGCACGTTCGAAGACGCTATCGAAAATATCGATATCGGCGGCCCGACGATGATTCGTGCGGCTGCTAAGAATCATGAAAGCGTCGCTGTGGTGGTTGATCCTGCTGACTATGCTCGCGTGGTTGAAGAATTGAAGGCCAACGGCGAAGTGAGTGCTAAGACGCGCTTGGAATTGGCTAAGAAGGTGTTCTGCCACACGGCTCGCTATGACGGCATGATCTCCAACTACTTAACGAGCTTGGATGACGACAATGCTAAGAAGGACTTCCCGGAAAGCTTCTCTCGCCAATGGGTGAAGGTGCAAGATATGCGCTACGGTGAAAATCCGCACCAAAAGGCCGCTTTCTACCGTGAAGCCAATGTGGGTAAGGGCTTGTTGGCCAGCTACAAGCAATTGCATGGTAAGGCTTTGTCTTACAACAACATCGCCGATAGCGATGCTGCTTGGGAAGCTGTTCGCCAATTTGAAGAACCGGCTTGCGTGATCATTAAGCACGCTAACCCCTGTGGTATCGCCGTGGGTGCCGATAGCGCCGAAGCTTACGCCAAGGCCTTTAAGACGGACTCCAAGAGCGCCTTTGGTGGCATTTTGGCTTTCAACACGCCGGTGACGGGTGCTTGCGCTGAAATGATCTCCAAGCAATTTGCTGAAGTGATCATGGCCCCGGCTTTTGACGCTGCTGCTTTGGAAATTTTGGAAAAGAAACCCAACCTTCGTTTGTTGACGATTGAAATGGGCACGGACGCTAACGACTTTGACTTCAAGCGTGTGGGCGGTGGTCTTTTGGTTCAAACGCCTGACTTGCAAGTGGTCACGGCTGATCAACTTCGCGTTGTGACGCAAAAGCAACCGACGGCCCAAGAATTAAAGGACATGCTCTTTGCTTGGAAGGTTGCCAAGTTTGTGAAGTCCAACACGATCGTGTTTGCTAAGGATGGCATGACGATGGGTGTGGGCGCCGGCCAAATGAGCCGTGTGGACTCTGCTCGTATTGCTTCGATTAAGGCTGAAGAAGCCGGTCTTTGCTTAAAGGGTACGGCCGTTGCAAGCGACGCCTTCTTCCCGTTCCGCGACGGTTTGGACGTGGTGATTGACGCCGGTGCGACCTGCGTTATTCAGCCGGGCGGTTCCGTTCGCGATGACGAAGTGATTGCTGCAGCTAACGAACGCGGTATCACGATGGTCTTTACGGGTGAACGTCACTTCCGTCACTAATCGTTCTTAAAACGAGACAAAATTTCCCTTTGTTTCGTTACTAAAAGAAAAAAGAGGCGCTTCGAAACAGTTCGACGCCTCTTTTCCTTTACAATCGATACTTGGTATTTTTGACTTGATTTAGGGCTTATTTGTCATGCAAGTTAATCGTCGAATGTTTATGGCTACAGGGGTGGCGGCTACCGGTGCGGTAGCGGTGCCGGCTTGGGCTCAACTTCGCATTGAAATTACGGGGGTGGGTGCCAATCAGTTTCCGATTGCCATCCCTCAATTTCAAGGAACCCATAACTCACCGGTGGATATCGCCTCGGTTATCACCGCTGACCTTGAGCGAAGCGGCGCCTTCCGTGCCATCAAGGTCATGGGCGAAATCCCGGCAGAAGATTTAAAAAAGCCTCGTGGACCTTTCTGGCAAACCATGGGGGCAAACGCTTTGGTCGTTGGGACGATTGAAGCGATTACCGAGACGCGCTTTGCAACGACGTTACGCCTTTTTGATACGGTTAAGGGAACAGTGTTAACCGAAAAGCGCTATGTCGTTGATAAAGCCGACTTGCGTTTGACCGCTCACCAAATGGCCGATGACATCTATGAAAAAATCACGGGTGAATCGGGCATCTTTGCTTCTCGCTTAGCTTATGTGTTGCAAACGGGACCGAAAGCCTATGAGTTGATCGTTTCTGACTCTGACGGTGAAAATCCGAAGACGGCGTTAAAGAGCAATCAATCCATTATTTCGCCCATGTGGTCACCCAACGGTGCGCTTTTAACCTACGTATCCTTTGAAGCCAATAAGCCTGTGATTTATTTGCACGATGTGCGCTCGGGTGAGCGTCGTTTGATCGCAAGCTTTAAGGGCAATAATTCAGCCCCGGCGTTTAGCCCTGACGGCAAGACCATGGCCGTGGCTTTGTCGATGGGGGGCGGCACGCACATCTATTTGATGAGCACCAATGGCACCAACGTGCGCAAATTTACGTTCAGTCAAGGCATTGACACGGAACCCGTGTTTAGCCATGACGGACGCTATGTGTACTTTACGTCTGACCGTGGCGGCAGTCCCCAAATTTATCGTCAAGCGGTTGATAGCCGCTTGGCTCAGCGTGTCACGTACAATTGCGACTACGCTATCAGTCCGGCGATTAGCCCCAAGGGCGATCGTTTGGCCTTTGTTTCTCGTATGGCGGGTGCTTTCCGCGTCACGCTTTTGGATCTCAACACAATGGCTCAAACCGTGTTGACCGATACGGTGCGTGACGAGTCGCCCACCTTTGCCCCTAATGGCAAGGTGCTTGTTTACGCAACGGAAGAACGTGGCGTGGGCGTCTTGGCAACGGTCAGTTTGGATGGTCGAGTACGCACCCGTTTGACGGGACGTCGAGGCGATATTCGCGAGCCGACCTGGGGCCCGTTATTGAACAAGATTTAATAATTTTGACTATTTAGGAGTCTAAAAAATGCAAGTTAAGACCAAGATTTTATTCGTGAGCATGGCCATGGCTACCGGCTTGTTGACGGGTTGCTCCTCTGTGGATTTGAACCCGAATTCTGCTGAAGACATCGCCATGATGGGCGATCCGGCTACGAACCCTGATCACCCCTTGAATCAACAAAGCATTTACTTTGCTTTCGATAGCTACTCTGTCGGCGCTGATTCTCAAGACAAGATGCAAGCTCATGCTCGTTATTTGACGACGCACCCGAACGCTAAGGTTGTCTTGGAAGGTAACACCGATGCCCGTGGCGGTCGCGAATACAACTTGGCTTTGGGTCAAAAGCGCAGCGAAAGCGTTAAGGATCGCTTGCAATTGTTGGGCGTGCCTGCTGACCGTATGGAAAGCGTGAGCTTCGGTAAGGAAAAGCCCCGTGCTTTGGGTCATGACGAAGAGTCTTACCAAGAAAACCGTCGCGTCGACATCAAGTACTTGGCTCAATAATTAATTAAAAAGTCAATGGCGAGGAGGGGTCGATGCGCATCGGCCCTTCTTTGCTTTTAAAAAAGGATATAAGCATGCGACAAACGCTTTTGAGCATTGCCATTGTGTTGACGGGTTTAGCCGCCAGTAACGCATGGGCATTCGCTGATGATGATGCTCGCAAGGCCATTTTAGAGTTGCGTCAGCAATTGGCAGCTTCTCAAGAAGCCCAGATGGGAATGATCTCCCAATTGGAGCAATTGCGCTCGCAAAACCAACAATTAATGGGCGACATTGAAGAATTGCACCGAAAGGTTGAAACGATGGACAAGCGCTTGATTGAAATTGAGCCTGCCCGTGTTGAATTGGATGGTAAGGTCATTACGGTGAAGCCTGCTGAACGTCGTGATTTTGATGAAGCCGTTCAACAGTTCCGCGACCGTGACTTTAAGGGCTGTATCGCTGCGATGGATGCCTTTAAGAAAGCGTGGCCGTCATCGGCTTATTTAGCCAACGTTGATTATTGGCGCGCCAGCTCTTACTACGCATTAAATAATTTTGATGCAACGGCGAAGATTACGGCCAATATGATTCGCAAGTTCCCAAGATCGCCGAAGGTGGCCGATGCCTATTTGCTTAAGGCCTCTGCTGAGCTTTCTGACGGTAAGATGGATGCTGCCAAGGCAAGCCTCAATCAAATCGTTAAACGTTTCCCCAAGAGCGATCAGGCCAAGACCGCTCGTGAACGTTTAAAGCAAATTGCTGCGATCAAATAATAAATAGTTCTAAGAGGCCCCTATAACTTGAGCCTAGGTTAATTCAGTTCTTAGAATGATTTTATTCTTAGTTTTCTAAAAACAAATTCCAGTCAAAAAAGTTGGCTGGAATTTTTTATGATAATTATTGAAAGATTTATATCAAATGTGAGATAATTTGATTGAAAACTATTGGTGTATTTCATGAATCAGTATTTAAAAAACAGTGAATCTCTTTACAGTATTGAGTTTTATAACGAGACAGCTCGTCAGGAACTTTTAGCATTACCGTTAAAAATACGGGCAAAAGCTTTTGCTATATTGGACCAAATGAAAGATGTAGGACCAAATCTAGGGATGCCTTACACAAGAGCTCTAGATAATGGATTATTTGAAATACGTGCAATGGGAGTCGAGGGAATAGGAAGGGTGTTCTTTTGCACTTTGATTGGTAGGAAAATTATTCTCCTAAGAGCTTTCGTAAAGAAAACTCAAAAGACTCCTAAAAAAGAATTAGAGTTAGCTTATAGCCGACTGAAGGAGGTGAAAAATGAAACCCCTTAAATCGTTTGAAGAAACGCTAGCTGAGGAAATGAAAGACCCTCAGTTTGAAGAAGAGTTTTTACAATCAAAGGCTGAACTTTTAGAACTGAGTTCAGCAATTGAGGAACGTATTAAAGCTGGATTGACGCAAGAGGCTGTAGCCAAAAAAATGGGAACAAGTCAATCTGCCGTTGCTCGTTTGGAGTTGGGATTGGTTAATGGGCATTTGCCGTCATTAAATTCTTTGAAACGTTATGCTAGTGCTATAGGGAAACGTTTGGAAGTTAAGTTTATTTAGACTTCAATTCAACATTAATATACAACTGTCGAGTGAATTTTTCTGAGTAGAGAAAGAAGAACTTGACAGCTTTTTCATGCAGAAAAACGAGCAAAATTCCGCTTGGTACGATATTTTTCAGGCCAGCTATAGAGAATTTCGCTAAAATCAATAGCTGTACATTAAAGAGGCTTTGCCTCGGTTCAATTTCCTACTTTCTTAAGAGAATTTCAAATGACTTGCTCTACACTCGGCCATAAGTTTTTACGCTCACCGCTTTTGAATCGCGGTTCGGCATTCACCGAAGAGGAGCGCTGCCAAAGCGGCCTCCGCGGTTTATTGCCGGCACGAGTTGAAACATTGGAAGAGCAAGCGAAGCGTGCCATTACGGTCATGCGTCGCTTCCCCACGGGATTGCAACGTTACATCTATTTGGATGCCTTGCACAACACGAACGAAACGCTCTTTTTCAAGGTGGTCTCTGACTACATTGAAGAAGTGATGCCGATCATCTACACGCCGACCGTTGGTGAAGCTTGCCAAGAGTTCAGCCACATCTTCATGCAAACGCGTGGTCTCTATGTCACGATCAATGACAAGGGCCGTATTGCTCAGTTGTTGGATAACGTGGCTCAAGACGATGTCGAAGTGATCGTGGTCACGGACGGCCAACGCATTTTGGGCTTGGGTGACCAAGGCGTTAATGGCATGGGCATTCCCATCGGTAAGTTGGCCCTTTACACGGCTTGCGCCGGTGTGGCTCCGGAAAAGACGTTGCCGGTGACGATTGACGTGGGTACCAATAATCCCACGTACTTGGCTGACCCGATGTATCTCGGTCTTCGCCATGAACGCATCTGTGGTGCCGCTTATGACGAATTGATTGACGAATTCATGGACGCCGTGCGTAAGCGCTGGCCCAACGTTTTGGTTCAATTTGAAGACTTCGGTAACGCTAACGCCTTCCGTTTGTTGGATCGTTGGAAAGATAAGAGCCTGTGCTTTAACGATGACATTCAAGGCACGGCTTGCGTGGCTTTGACGGGCTTTTACTCTGCCATGCGTGTGACGGGCGGCAAGCTCGCCGATCAACGCGTTTTGTTCTTGGGTGCTGGCGAAGCTGCAACGGGTATTGCCAATTTGATCGCAGCTGCTATTGCTGATGAAACGGGTATGCCGATGGAAGAAGCTCGTAAGCGCTGCTTCCTCTTTGACTCCAAGGGTTTGGTGGAATCCACCCGCACGGGCTTGACCGCTCATAAGAAGGACTTCGCGCACGATGCACAACCTGCAACGAGCTTCTTGCAAGCTGTTCAACAATTGCGCCCGACCGCCATCGTTGGTGTGGCCGCATTGCCCAACGCCTTTGACTCCATGGTCATTGGTGAAATGAGCGCCATTAACGAGCGTCCCATTATCTTTGCCTTGTCTAACCCGACCTCGAAGGCTGAATGCACGGCAGAAATGGCTTACCAATTCTCTGACGGTCGTGCTTTGTTTGCGTCCGGTTCTCCCTTTAATACGGTTGACTACAAGGGTAAGACCTTTGTGCCGCGTCAAGGCAACAACTCCTACGTGTTCCCGGCTTTGGGCCGCGCTGCTACCTTTGTTAAGGCAAAGACCATGCCCACGGGGATGTTCTTGGCTGCCTCTCGTAAGTTGGCAGAGTTGGTGACGCAGGAAGATTTGGATAACGGCAGTTTGTACCCGTCCTTGACGGAAATTCGTCCGATTTCTGAAGCCGTTTCTGTGGCCGTGGCTCAATGGGCTTATGACAACGGTTTGGCAACGGCTGAAAAACCGCAAGATTTGGATGCTGCTGTGAAGGCCAGCATGTATACGCCTCACTACTAATTCTTTGTCTTAAACAAGGAATGAAACTTGAGGCGGCAAAGACCGCCTCAAGCTCGTTTTAGAGATCATCTGTGAAAGAAAATAATCCTTTAATCGACGTTGAGCCGTCATTGATTCCTGATATGACGCCCTCTTTTGATGACGTGGCCGTTGTGGCTCGTCTCAAGGGGGAAGCGTTGCTCACGTTTCCTGAGGATCTTTATATTCCGCCGGATGCTCTCAAGCTTTTTTTAGAGTCTTTTGAAGGGCCTTTTGACCTTTTACTCTACCTCATTCGTAAGCAACGCTTAGATCTAACTGAAATTTCGGTTGCTGCGGTCACTGATCAATACATGCAGTATGTGGAACAAATCCGTGTGCATAACATGGAATTGGCCAGTGACTACCTTGTGATGGCTGCCGACTTAATGATGATTAAAAGTCGCTTGCTTTTACCGGTTGCACCGAGCGAAGACGGGGAAGAGGAAGAAGATCCGACAGCACGCATTTTGCGAGAAGTCGCGGAGTACGAAAAGATTCAGGTGGCCGCGCAACTATTAAATGCTTTGCCGACTGTCGGGGACGGTTTCTGGCGTGGTTACATTGGGCAGCCACCCGAAGAAGAGGCACCGTTGCCTGAGGTGTTGCCGCAAGAGTTGGCTCGTGTGTGGATGAGCGTGATGAAAAACGCCAATCTTAAGATTAATCACACGGTGGCACGACAAGAGCTCTCGATTCACGAATTCATGTCTGTGGTGATTCGTGAAGTGGAAAATGCGCCTTTTGTGAGTTTTGACGAGTTAGTGCAAAAGCAAACCACGATGCAAGCTAAAGTGGTGAGTTTCTTGGCGATTTTAGAACTTTCTCGTGAAGGTCTAATTAGCATTACTCAGGCCGCACCCTATGCACCAATATATTGTTGCAAAAAGAAGGGCGCACAAGGCTCATTTTCTTTTTAAAATACGTGCTAAATTGTGTCCGTTGACACAAATATTAATTTTTACGTTTGAACAAAGGAACTTTTCATTATGGAATGGTTGACTGAGATTATCACGACGATGCATTGGGGCGCCGTAGCTCAGATCATCATGATTGATATTTTGTTGGGTGGTGACAATGCTGTGGTGATTGCTTTGGCATGTCGTAATTTGCCGCCGCAACAACGCCGTCAAGGTATTTTCTGGGGCGTGTTTGGTGCTATCGCTTTGCGCGTTGTGCTCATTACCTGCGCCGTCTACTTGTTAAGTTTGCCGATGCTCAAATTTGTGGCCGGTCTCTTGTTGATTTGGATCGGTGTCAAGCTTTTGGTTCCGCACGATGAGGATGAAAAGCACATTGAAGGCAGTACGCGTCTTTTGGCCGCCATTAAGACGATTATCGTGGCTGACTTGGTGATGAGTATCGATAACGTGATTGGTATTGCCGGTGCTGCGCAAGCCGCTCATGCTGACCACCAAACGGCTTTGATTATCTTCGGTCTCGTGGTGAGCGTGCCCTTTATTGTGTTCGGTAGCCAAGTGATTTTGAAGCTCTTTGATCGCTTCCCGATCATCATCACCTTGGGTGGTGCGCTCTTGGGTTGGATTGGTGGTGGTTTGTTGGCAAGCGATATCTTCATTGCTGACTACCTCCCGCAAACGCCGGTTGTTCACTACGGTGCCGCTGCTATCGGTGCAGTCGCTGTGGTTGCGCTTGCTCAGCTCGTTATGTCTCGTCGCAAGAAAGGCTCGATTGACGTTTCTAAGAACGAATAACATCCTTTGTCACCAATGGTTTTGGTGACACAAAAGTGGGATATCACAAAGTCAAATTTTGACAGCGTGATGTCCCATTTTTTTTGCTTCTAGAAACATGTGAGGAGAAGTATCAGTTAGCCTTTTTCAAGTCAATAACGTCTATAGTGAATGAGTGTTTTCAGAATTCGTGATAATCAGGAGTTTTTCAATGTCAGAATTTTTTCAAAAGTGTTTCAAGTATTCCGTGGTTTTCGGTTTGGTATTAGGCGCCTCGGCGCATGCCTGTACCGGCATTGCTTTGTCCTCAGAAGACAAGGCCCAGATTGTGGCTCGAACGATTGAGTGGGGCGACAGCAAACTCAATAGTCAACTCGTCATCTCTCCTCGGGGTCGCATGGTGCAAACACACACGGCACACGGCCAAGGCATGAAGTATTCAAATTCGTTGGGTTTTGTTGGCGTATCCATTGAAGAGGAAGCCTTTGTTGTCGAAGGGATTAACGAGAAGGGGCTTTCGGCGGGTTTGTTCTTTTTCCCGGGCTACGGCGAGTACCCCGCTTACCAACCTAAAAGTCGCGCTCAGACGCTCTCGGATATGCAGTTTGTCGGCTGGATGTTAGGCAACTTCGATTCCATCGATGCCGTTAAACGAGGCATTAAATCCGTGCGTTTGACAGCGCTCATTCCTGAGGCCGGAACCGTGCATTACCGCGTCGCTGATAAAAGCGGTAAGCAGATTGTGATTGAATCCATTGAGGGAAAAATCAAGATTTTTGATAATCCCGTTGGTGTTCTGACAAATTCTCCGGACTTTCCGTGGCACTTAAAAAATCTCAACAACTTTTTAAACCTCAAAACGGGGAAAGCAGAATCAGTCGAATGGAGTGGCGTCAAACTGAGTCAATTTGGGATGGGCGCCGGCATGCTGGGGATTCCTGGGGACATTACGCCGCCTTCTCGCTTTGTTCGAGCGGCTTACATGCAAAGTACGGCCCCAAAATTGGCAAAAGCTAAGGATGCTGTTCTCTATAGTTTCACAATTTTAAATAGCTTTGAAATCCCGATCGGGTTGGAGTTAAACAAGACTGACGAAAAGACGGACTTAATCAGTGCAACGCAGTGGACAAGTGCCACGGATATGACCAATGGTGTTTTCTATTACAAGACGGATGCCAACTACCGGATACGTTCGGTGGAATTGAAAAACATCAATTTTGCCAAAGTGAAATATCAGGT
>DYCH01000077.1:46098-105616 GCA_019418235.1 Sutterella sp. | reverse complement strand
GGTGATGCCGTTGGATAGTGTCAATGAGCAACCGATTGAACCGTTAATGATTAAATAATCGTGGAGAAGACAATGGCAATCATCGAAATTCAATTGGATGATGAGATTTTCGCGAAGGCACAGTCAATAGCAGGAACACGAGGAATGGATTTGGAAATGGCAGTTCAGCTTTTTATTGGGGAAATGATTCACCGCAATGACTTACCTTTTGAACCGTTGTCTGAGCCTTTCTATGGTAAAGGCAATATTGAGCATCTGAAATGTGTTCTTGCGGATTTAAAGGCTGGCAAAAAGCTCAGCCAGCACGAGTTAATCGAAGATTGATTTTGATATTAAATTAATAAAGCAAGGTTTTTGATATAAGGGATTTTGCTTAGTGTAAAAACGCAATATATCGTTGACATTGTGATGAAAGTAGCATATCTTGAAAGCCGGAAGCTAATTCCACCTATATTCATTTTTTCGCTTTAAGTCTTCGAGATCCGCCGCAAAACCGCTATCAGTACTGCGGTTTTCATTTTTGTTTTGTGTTTTCGTACACAGGCAAATGCGACTCACCTCCCTCTCTTAAGGCTTCTCTTTTAGGAGATGCGACTCATGTTTTTCAAAAAACTCGTCTTAGCAGCTGCAGTATCGACCGCATTGTCTGCTTCGGCTTTGGCTTGCACAACGGTTGTTGTTGGCGAAGGTGCTACGGCTGACGGTTCCTTCTTGATTGCTCGCGCTGCTGACAGCAGTGCATTAAAAGCACAACACTTTGTTGTTCATCCGGCAAAGAAGAATCAAAAAGGAATGTATCGCACGAAGGATTACGACGGTGCCACAAATTTCGAGTATCCGTTGCCGAAAAATTCTTTGCGCTATACAACGGTTCCTAATTGGAAAACGCAGTTGCATGGAGCAACGGGTTTTAATGAACTTGGTGTAGGTATCTCAGGAACGGAGTCGATTTATGCTCGTGATGATGCTTTGAAGATCGACCCCTATAACGAAGAAACGGGCATTACGGAAGATGATATTCCTGATGTTCTTTTGTCTCGCTCCAAGACGGCTCGAGAAGCCATTGCTACCTTGGGTTCAATTGTTGAAACGATTGGTGCCGGTGAAGGTTTTGGCGTTGTGTTCGTCGACCAAAAGGAAATTTGGTACTTTGAAACGGGGACGGGTCACCAATGGATGGCTCATCGCACTCCCAAAGACAAGTATTTCGCCTCTGGCAACCAAGGTCGTTTCCAAGAATACAAACTCAATGATCCTAACTTTATGGGGTCAAAGACCTTGATTGAGTTCGCAACCAAGAACGGTTTTTACGACCCGAAGAAGGATGGCGAATTTAATTTTGCCAAGGCATATCACCGCGATGACTATCGTGACCGCGACTATAACGATCCGCGTGTTTGGCAAATCCAAAAGATGTTTAACCCGAGTTTGAAGCAAAAGGTAACGGATGGCCGTCAATTCCCAGTTTATCTCACGCCGGAAAAGAAACTCACTGTTGCTGATATGAAGACGGTGTTGCGTAACCACTACGATGGTACCGACCACGATCCATATTCGCCCGAACTCAATGGTAACGAACCCTGGCGTCCGATTAGCGTATTCCGCACGTACGAATCGCATGTGATGCAAGTTCGTCCTTGGATGCCGATGGCAATTGGTTCAGTGACCTATGTCGGTATTGGTATGGCAGATCTCTCGCTCTACGTTCCCTACTATCACGGATTGAAGGCCTTCCCCGCAAACTATGGAATGGGTACGGATAAGGCCGATAGCGAATCCATTTACTGGAAGTATCGCAAGCTTCAAACGCTTGTGATGACGGACTATCAAAAGTTGGCTCCGATTGTGAAGGTTGCTTATAAGAACTTTGAAGACGAAACGGCAAAGAGCCAAGTGACCATGGAACAAGAGTACATGAAGGTCGTCAAGAAAAATCCTAAGGCCGCTAATAAACTCTTAAATGACTACAACCTGAAGGTCATTAAGGATGCAGAGGCTCTGACTGAAAAATTGACGAATGAGGTCTTTACGATTCGTACGGAAGATATCCAAAAGGCGAATTTCTTTGCTAACCGTAAGAAGAAGGACTAATTGAAAATTAGCTAACGACTAAATCGTTTGCTTTATAACGAAAACGAGGCTTCCCCATTTGGAGAAGCCTCTTTTCGAATTAAGGCCTGTCGCTTAAATACTGCGAAGCACAACCGTCACAATCACGATCGGAGAAATCACACCGATACCGATACGGATGAGGTTAAGCATCCAAGGAGAAAGACCTTGAGCACTCGTTAATTGCTTGTGCGTTTCTTTCCAGTTGACCCAAGCGGCAATGATGGCCAAACCTAAAGCGGTGACCGGCATCCCGACGTTACTCGTTAAGTAGTCCAAAAGGTCAAAAATGGTCTTGCCGAAAATCTTGAAGTCGGCCAAAGGACCAAAGGACATCGTGCAGAAAACGCCCACCGCCATCATGGAGACAAAGGCAACGGGGACGGCCGTGCGACGGGGAATATTAATGTCATTTAAAGCGGCCGTGACGGCTTCAAAAATACTCACCGAGCTCGTTAAAGCGGCCACAATCAAGCAGACATAAAAGAGAATGGCAAAGAATTGACCAAAGGGCATGTGAGCGAATACGGCAGGCATCGTCACGAACGTTAAACCGGGGCCAGCTGTGGGTTCAAGACCGAAAGCAAACACAGGGGGCATTACCATTAAGCCACCTAAGAGGGCGGCGATAATGCCTAAGAAAGCGATCCAAGCCGTCGAGCGCGGAAGATCCGCTCCGTCCGAGAGGTAAGACGCGTAAACAATCAACGTACCGGCACCCACGGACAAGGAGAAGAAGCAGAAACCCATGGCGTTAAAAAGGGAGTCGGCATTGAAGTCTTCCCAGTTGAAACTGAACATGAATTCGACACCGGCCCATGCGCCCGGAAGCGTCAAGCCACGGATAATCAAAACCAACATCAAGATGAAAAGCGTGGGCATCAAATACTTTGCCAAGCGTTCAATCCCGCGTTGCACACCAAAGACCACGGTACCGGCGGTCATCAACATGAAGACCAATTGATAGAAGATGCCCAAGAGGGGATTACCGATAAATTGGCCAAAGTAGTTGCCTAATTGACTTAAATCGGTGATTAGGCCCTTACCCATCACGGCATCAACGGCGTAGGCCACGCACCAACCGCCCACGGTGGAGTAGAACGTCAAAATGAAAAAGCCCGTGAGCACACCGATGAGACCGAAAATCCCCCAGGTGCGAGACTTACCGACTCGAATCATGCTTTTGATGCTGGCGGCGCGCCCGGCCCGACCTACTACGAGTTCCGCTAAGAGTAAGAACATCCCGATCGTAAAGCAAAAGACAATGTAAGGAATGATAAAGGCAGCACCACCATTGGTACCGGCCATGTAGGGGAATTTCCAAATAGCGCCAAGACCGACAGCGGCGCCGGCGCTCGCGAGAATGAACCCGAGACGGGACGTCCATAAGTCACGTTTAGCCATGATAAATTACCTCTTTTAAGGGGCAAAGACTGCATAAACACTGATAAATAGCAGTCAAATTTTTAATGATGAAAGACAGTGTCGGCAGAGAAAAACAAGACATTTTTCTCTGCCTAGAGAAGACATCAGAAGGAAAGCTCTTTTAAGTGCTTATCCAAGTAGCCCTGCGAGTGCGATGACAACAATCACGCAGGGCACGATAAATCGAATTGAGAAGGCAATGATGTTCAAAAGTGTTGTATTCATGGGGCGAACCGTTTGTAATTGGTCTTTCATTGTGGGCCAAGCTAAGTAGCCACCCACAATAGCAATACCCATCGCTCCAATCGGCATACCAATATTACTGGTGAGGTAGTCGAGTAAATCGAAGAATGTTCTACCCGCAAATTTCACATCAGATAAGGTGCTGAAGCTCAATGAGCAGATTACCCCAATTGCGGCCAAAACGATAGTTACGACTAGGATACTTTGCTTACGGGCTAATCTGTATTGATCAACCAAAAACTGCACACTCATCTCAATCATGCTGATGGCGCTCGTCAAAGCCGCCACCGTCAAACACGCATAAAACAAGATGGCAAAGAATTGTCCCAAGGGCAATTGAGCAAAAACGGCCGGCATCGTCACGAACGTCAAACCGGGGCCAGCAGCAGGATTTAACCCAAAGGCAAAAACAGCAGGCATGATCATTAAGCCACCCAAAATAGCCGCAATGACAGCCAAGAACGTAATCCAAGCCACGGACGTAGGAAGGTTGACGTCGTCACTTAAGTACGAGCCATAGTTCATCATGGAACCCGAACCTAAAGAAAGCGAGAAAAAGGCAAAGCCCAAAGCGTTTAAAAGAGAATCGCCGTTAAAAACGGAAGGGTCAAACTTAAACATGAAGTTGACACCGTCCCAAGCGCCGGGCAACGTTAACCCACGGACGATCAATAAGAGCATTAAAAGAAAGAGCGTCGGCATCAAAATTTTGGAGATGCGTTCAATGCCCTTTTCAACACCAAAGGCGATGACAGCAACGCTCAAAAGCAGGAACGAGATTTGCATACCAATCACTTTGGGGCCGTTGGTCACAAACTGATCAAAAGCACCGCCGAGTTGAGAGGTATCGCTAATGAGACCGCGCCCCATGAGCGCATCGACAAGATAATTTAAGCACCAGCCACCGATGACCTGGTAAAAGGCCATGATAAGAAAGCCCGCCAAGACGCTGATGATGCCCACAATGCTCCAGTGTTTACCTCCGAAATGAGGAAGCGCTCGAGCGGGGCCGCCACGGGCAGCACGGCCAAGAGACATTTCAATGAGCATCACAACGAGGCCCACGGCAATGGTCAGTAAGATGTAGGGGAGAATAAAGGCTGAACCGCCATTGGTGCCAGCCATGTAGGGGAATTTCCAGATGGCACCGAGGCCGACCGCAGAGCCAGCACTGGCTAAAATAAAGCCCAAACGCGATCCCCAAACGGATCGCGTGATCGTAGATGTAGACATGGTTAGAGTCCTATTGTTAGTAGCATGAGAATAACCAGTGCGGATCCCCGTCAGTCTCAAGAAGGTTATTCAAGCTTTTTTTGAGAAAGAATCTAACTATTGTATCCCTAAATGTGCTCTAACCCAAAATCATGGCGTCGCTTACTTCGCCAGCGGCCTTTTCAAATAAGCCCAAAAGATCTTGTACGGTCAATTTTTCTTTTTCTTGACCGGCCACATCAACAATGATTCTGCCGTTATGCATCATGCACAAACGATTGCCAAAACGCAGTGCGTCACGCATGTTGTGCGTAATCATGAGCGTAGTGAGTTGTTGCTCTTTAACGAAGCGATCGGTTAACTGCAAAACCTTTTCAGCCGTTTTGGGGTCGAGCGCCGCGGTGTGTTCGTCAAGCAACAAAAGTTTGGGTCGAACGAGCGTTGCCATCAAAAGGGTTAAAGCTTGGCGTTGACCGCCCGACAAAAGTCCGACGCGAGCGGTCATGCGATTTTCAAGCCCCAAGTCCAAGAGCTTTAAAAGTTCTTGAAAGTGTGCAGTTTCTTCTGTTTGAGCACTCCACTTAAGGCCCAGGCGCTTACCACGGCGAGAGGCCATGGCGAGATTTTCTTCAATCATCATTTTGGCTGCGGTCCCTCGCATCGGGTCTTGGAACACGCGACCGATGTATTGGGCACGGACGTGTTCGGGCATACGCGTCACATCCACGCCGTCAATCGTGATAGTGCCAGAATCGACCGGGAAAGCGCCGGCCACGGAATTTAAAAAAGTGGATTTACCGGCACCGTTACTGCCGATGACGGTGACGAAATCGCCGTCGTTGAGGGTGAGGTTGACCCCTTGAAGGGCTTTTTTCTCGTTGACGCTTCCAGGAAAGAACGTCTTTTTAACATCTTTAACGATAAGCATGGCATTGTCCTAAAAGTCATTAACGATGAGCAAAGCGCTCGCGGATGAGGGGAAGTGCCAAAGCAAAGGCGACCAACACCGCCGTGAAAAGTTTTAAATCGTTGGGCGGCATCCCCATTTGCAAAACGATGGCAATGACCAAACGGTAGACGATGGAGCCCAAAATGACAGCGATGAGGCTATTGAGAAAACTTTTCGCACCGAAGAGAACTTCACCAATGATGACAGAAGCCAGGCCAATCACGATGGTGCCCACACCCATGCCCACATCGGCAAAGCCGTTACTTTGAGCGACAAGAGCACCCGAAAGGGCAACTAAAGCGTTACTGATTAAAAGCCCCAAAACAATCATGGAATTGGTATTGACACCTTGCGCACGGGCCATCTGATCGTTGCATCCGGTGGCACGAATGGCGGTTCCAAGTTCAGTGCCAAAGAACCAATAGACAACGCAACCGACGATACCCACAGCGAGAGCCCCTACTAAGAGCGAAGTCATGTCTTCCGTTAACTCCCAATCGGTAATGATGGAGAAAATCGTATCGACACGTAAAAGGGCTATATTGGCTCGTCCCATCACATGAAGATTGATAGAGTAAAGTGCAATCATGGTCAAAATCCCGGCTAAGAGGGCAGGAATTTTGAGTTTAGTGGTTAAGATCCCCGTCACGACACCGGCCAGGGCGCCCGCGATCATGGCAAGAACAAAGGCCACCGTGATGCTGTAGCCCGAGACCAATGCGCTAGCAGCCACCGCAGCACCCAAAGGGAAAGACCCTTCAACGGACAAGTCAGCTAAATCTAAAACGCGGAATGTAATGAATACGCCGATGGCTAAAATGGCCCACAACAACCCTTGGCCGATGGTGGGTATCAAAATATCAATCATGAAACTATCCCCAAAAATAAAAAACGAAGTGGGCAATAGACTCTTTGGGGAGTCTATTGCGACCATCCAATATCACTACTTAATAAATTCAGCGTATTTCGTGACAGATTCAGGGATCTTGATGCCAATGCGTTTGGCCGTCTTTTCGTTAATTTTGGCCTTAAATTCGGTTTGATAACGGATGGGCATGGTTTGCGGTTGGCCCTTGCCTTCAAGGATGTCCGCACCCATGTTCCCGGCAATCTTGCCCAAGTTGTAGTAATCAACACCAACGGTGGCGAGACCACCATTGGCGCACATACCTTCTTCACCGGTAATCACAGGAATCTTTGCGCGATTGGTGATCTTGGCAAGAACGGGCATGGCAGAAGCAATGACGTTATCGGTCGGGACATAAATGGCGTCAACCTTGCCCACCATGCTACGAGCCGTTTGTTGTACGTCGTTAATGTTGGAGACGGTGAGCTCAACAAGCTTTAAGTTATAGCGAGCCAACTCTTTTCTCAAAATGGCGATTTGGAATTCTGAGTTAATTTCAGAGGAGTTGTAAATCGTACCGATGGTTTTGGCATTAGGAACCAATTGCATCAAAAGGTCCAACTGTGCGGCCACGGGGTTTAAGTCAGAGGAACCCGTGACGTTGGTGCCGGGTTTTGCATTGTCTTTTACGAGTTTTGCAACAGCGAAATCTGTGACGGCAGTGGCCACAATAGGCGTTTTATCGGTGGCATTGGCAACGGACTGAGCAGCAGGCGTTGCAATGGCAAAAATGAGAGGATACTTTTGGGTGACAAAACGTTGAGAAATATTACTCAAGTTGGATTGGTCGGCTTGGGCGTTTTGCTGGTCAAACGTGACGTTTAAACCACGTGCCTTCATCGCATCGACAATCCCTTTATTGGCGGCATCCAATGCCGGGTGTTCAACTAATTGCACTAAACCGACCGTTGTTGGTACCGGAGCGGCATGTGCCGTTGTTAACGTCATGCCTGTCATGCCTAAAATGGCGGTGACGGCGATGGCTAAAGATCGCTGTTTAATCATTTGTATCCCTCTTATTGTAGGTTCGGTCCGACATCCCTTAACCGGGTTTCTTTGTCGTCCAATTTCTCGGTTTGGTCACCCAAACAGGTGACGTAAGAAAAATTTTGCCCCTTCATTGGAGGAACTTCTAGTCAATTCATAAGTCAAAGGGCTTATGAAACTCAAAAGAAAAAGCTCATTACGAAGACCGCAATGAGCTCTTTTCCTTAGAGACGAGGGTTTGTACCTAAATGCCCGTCAACAAAACCGTAATCACCAAGATCGGAGCAAAAACGGCAATACCGATGCGAAGCACTTTGTAAGTAGTGGCGCTACGCATTTCGTGATTGGCTCCCGAAATGGCCGGTTTAACCTTATCCCACACAAGCCAGCTTGAGAGAATCGCCACCATCAAACCGCCAATGGGCAAACTGATGTTAGAGGTCAAATAGTCAACCCAATCAAAGAAGTTGCGTCCCATCCATTTATCGTCAGCCAAGGGGCCAAAGGAAAGTGCGCTAAAACTCCCTACAAACATCAATAAAGCGGTCGTCACCACAACGGCCTTGGGACGAGACCAGTGCCATTCATCGTGCAAGAACGCAACATCGATTTCAAGCATAGAGACGGAACTTGTGATGGCCGCAACGAGTAAGCAAGCATAAAACGCAATGGCAAAGAGGTGACCTGCGGGCATTTGCGCAAAAATGGCCGGCATCGTTACGAAGGTTAAGCCGGGGCCCGCCGTCGGATCTAAACCAAAGGCAAAGACCGAGGGCATCACCATTAAGGCGCCGAGCAAAGAACTCAAAATCGTCAAACCGGCAATCCAAGCGGAGGAATAAACCAAGTCGGTATCTTTATCGAGGTAGCTACCATAGGTGAGCATACAGCCACTGCCCAAACACAAAGAGAAGAACGTAAAGCCCATGGCAGACAGTAAAGCGTCGACCGTAAAGGCTTCGGGGTTCCAACTAAAGAGGTAAGCCAAACCTTTTTCAGCACCCGGCAAGAATAGCGAGCGGACGATTAAAACAAGCATCAAAATGAAAAGCAGGGGCATGAGTACCTTGGAGAGTCGTTCAATGCCGCTACTGACGCCATAGGCCACCACCCAACCGGTCATCACCAAAAAGAGTGCTTGAAAGCCAATTGCCATTTCAGGCGTGCCGGCAATACGGCCAAAGTGAGCGCCTAACTGTGCTTGGTCGGCCACAAGCCCGTTACCTAAACAGGCATTAATGAAGTAAGCAATGGTCCAACCGCCAATGGCTGAGTAAAAACTCAAAACCAAAAAGCCCGTGATGACACCGAGGTAGCCTGCGCGTCCCCAAGACTTGCCACCCAACTTACGAAAGCCCGTAACGATGGAGCCCGCACCTGCGCGACCCAAAGCCAGTTCAGCAATAAGCAAAACCAAGCCCACGGTGAGCGTTAACAAAATGAAGGGGAATAAGAAAGCTGAGCCACCGTTAGAGCCCACCAAGTAGGGGAACTTCCAAATGGCCCCAAGGCCGACCGAAGCGCCGGCGCTTGCGAGCACGAACCCGATTTTAGAGCCCCAGGTAGAACGACTTTGAGACATAGAAAGAACCCTTATAGATGTTGTTATTTTCAAATAATAATGCGCCTTAGGCTATTGAGGCACTAAGGCGCATCATTTTACTGTTGATTATCGAAGTTTGTTGGATTAAATCCCTGAAATCAACACGATGGCAACCAAGGCCGGAGCCAAAATCGTAATGGTCAAGCGAATCCAACTGATGTAAAGGGGGTTGTGATCTTTGATCATGACCATTTGAGCCTTCATCGTGGGCCATGCAATCCAACCGGCCAAAGCAGCGATACTCAAACCGCCCAACGGCATCAAGATGTTGGAGCAAACATAGTCGGAGAAGTCGAGCAACGACATACCGGCAATCGTAAAGTCAGCAAAAGTGCTGAAACCTAAAGCTTGGAAGCTAGCAAACACAAAGAGCGTTCCCCAGCAAAGGATCGTTGCAGAGCGACGATGCATGTGCCATTCGTTAATGAGGTAAGCGACAACCACTTCCAACAAGGACACAGAGCTCGTAATAGCAGCAATGCCCAAGCAGACGTAGAAAGCAACAGCCAAGAAAGCACCGGCGGGCATGTGTTCAAAGATCATCGGAATCGTGATGAAGACAAGGCCGGGACCGGCAGCCGGGTCCATGCCGAAAGCAAAAGCAGCCGGAATAATCATCACGCCAGCCAAAAGGGCAGCTTGCGTAGACAAAAAGGCCACCCAAACGGAGGAACTCGGAATGTCCGTGTTCTTACTCAAATAGGCACCATAGGTCACCAAGATGCCGGCGCCAAGTGAGAGCGAGAAGAAGGTAAAGCCCATAGCATTCAAAATGGATTGAGTGCTCACTTGTTCCCAATTAAAGGAGAAGAGGAATTGCATGCCTTCCCAAGCGTTAGGCATCATCATCGTACGGATGATGATCAAAACCATCAAGACGAACAAAAGGGGCATCAAATACTTGGCAATCATTTCAATGCCCTTTTCCACGCCCAAAGCCACAACGCCACAAGTAGCGGTGAGGAAGAGGAACATGAAAAAGACATTGGTCGGACCGTCGGTCACTAAGCCATTGAATTGATCGGTCAAGACCTTGGCATCATTGCTCAAGACATTGCCCAAAATGGATTCAAAGAGGTAAGAGACGCACCAACCGCCGATAACGCTATAGTAGGTCAAAATAATGTAGGCATTTAATACCGCCAAGCCCCCGACGAAGGCAAAAACGGGACCCCCTAAATTTTTCAAAGCGTGAACGGCGGAGCCACGACCGGCACGGCCCATGGCACATTCGGCCATCACCAATACCACACCAATGGTGAACGTGAAAATCAAGAACGGGATAATGAAGGCAGCGCCGCCATTGGTGCCCGCCCAGTAGGGGAACTTCCAAATGGCGCCCAAGCCAATCGCGGAGCTTGCCGAAGCAAGAATAAAGCCTAACCGCGAACTCCAGGCGGAATCGGATGTTGACATGATCAAATACCTTTATGTTTGTTTTAAAAAAGCGTTTTTCCATTCTAGGAGATCGGTCGACAAAAGGTTGTATAAAACATAGGGGGTTTGTTGTACGAAGATGAAATAACGCAAAAAAATTGCCTACCCCTACACAAAGGTACTTAATACTTTGGTACAAGTTGAGACGCAAAAAAGCCTCGAACGTTGGATTCGAGGCTTTTTAGACTAAGGACAAGAATTATTTGATGTCTTTCAATTCACGACGCAAAATCTTACCGACAGCGGTCTTCGGTAATGAGTCAACAAAGATGATTTGACGCGGAATCTTGTAGCCCGTCAATTGCGTGCGGCAATACTTCACGACATCGTCCTTCGTGATCGAAGGATCCTTTAAGACAATCACGGCCTTAACGGTTTCACCGGAGCGTTCATGAGGGACACCCACAACACCGCATTCCAAGACACCGGGCATCGAGGCAATCACGCCTTCGACTTCGTTCGGATAGACGTTAAAGCCCGAGACCAAAATCATGTCTTTCTTACGATCCGTGATCGTGATCTTACCGGTGGCATCCATAAAGCCCACGTCACCCGTGCGCAACCAACCGTCGCGGAAGACGCCGGCGGTTTCTTCAGGACGATTCCAATAGCCCTTCATGACTTGCGGGCCCTTCACGCAGATTTCACCCGTGAATTCCGGAATACGGCTCGGATCATCGCAAACGCCCAAATCTTTAAAGCCTTCGCCACGGATCGTCACTTCGGTGGAAGGCACCGGATAGCCCACAGAGCCGTCCCAAGGTGCATTGGCTAAGTTGCCGCAAACACCGGGGCTCGTTTCCGTTAAACCGTAAGCTTCCAAAATGCCGCAACCCGTGGTGCTCTTCCAGCGTTCGGCGACGACTTGTTGAATTTGCGTGCCACCAGCAACGGACATTTTGATGTGAGAAAAGTCCACGTCTTTAAAGCCTTCGGTATTTAATAAGGCGTTATAGAGCGTATTGACGCCCGTATAAATGGAGAATTTCCACTTTTGACATTCTTTGACCAAACCCTTCATGTCACGGGGATTGGTGATCAAGACGCTACGAGCCCCCCAATTTAAGAAAGAGAGCATCGCCGTGCAAGCAAAGATGTGGTAAAGGGGCAGAGCCGTCATTGCCACTTCTTTGTACATCTCAAACTTAAGGCTAATCCAGTGGCCCGTTTGGAAGACGTTAGCAATGACATTGCGGTGCGTGAGCATGGCACCCTTGGAGACGCCCGTGGTACCACCCGTGTATTGCAAAAGAGCGATATCTTCGTTATTGAGTTCAACGGGCGTTAAGCCTCGTGCGTGCCCCTTTTCCATGGCTTCACGGAAAGTGACGGCATTGGGAAGATTCCACTGAGGGATCATCTTTTTGACGTGCTTAATAACAGCGTTGACCAATAAGCGTTTGGCAAACGGGAAAAGGTCGCCCACTTGTGTGGTGATCACATGCTTAACGGGCGTGCGATCAATGACGCGTTCGAGCGTTTTAGCGAAGTTTTCAATGATGATAATGGCCTTGGCACCAGAGTCCTTGAGTTGGTGTTCAAGCTCACGAGCGGTGTAAAGGGGATTGACGTTCACAACGACGAAACCAGCGCGCAAAATGCCAAATAAAGACACGGGGTATTGCAAGAGGTTGGGCATCATGATGGCAACGCGGTCGCCTTTTTGCATACCGGGCAACGATTGCAAGTAAGCACCCAAATCATTTGACATATCAAACGTTTCTTGTGCCGTGAGCGTTACGCCCATGTTCGTGAAAATCGGGGTTTGGGGGCGATCGTTGACAATCTTATCGAGCACAGCAGGGATACTCGCAAAACCATCGGGATCAATCGTAGCGGGGATACCCTTCGGGTACTGAGCAAGCCAAGGAAATTCGGTCATTTTAACTTCCAAAAATTTGAGTTTTAATCTGGTATTGCTAAATAACAGATTAGCGTATTTTTCAGTAACAAGCGAGACATTTAGTCTCGCTTATCGAATTTTGAGCACAGCAGTTTTTATGCCAACGTCAAACAATGACGAGCGTAGCTCTTAACATCTTCCCAATCGGTGTAATCAATCACTGTCTTAGGATCGGTCGGGCCCTTGGTGGCCTTCATGATCATTTGAACGAGTTTCGTTTCAAACCAACCCCAATTCGGGTAGTCGATTTTGCCGGCGAAACACTTCACATCACGAGGCGTCCACGGAGACTTCTTTAAGAACTTTTGCATGTAAGTGTTGCCCTCGGGCGTGGCCTTTGCAGGCACGCGAGCAAGCACCGTGACATTGAAAAAGCTGTGCGGTTTTTTTTCCAAAACGTCTTTGTTTTTGGCAATAAAATCCATGAAGGGTTGAGCGTATTTACCGTAAAGAACCGGAGCGCCAACAATGACCAAGTCGTACTTGTCCCAATTGAGACCTTCACGATCGGCTTCAATGACATCCATCATGTCGGCTTGGTTACCTTCGGCAATCACCGTTTCCCAAATACGGCGCGAAATACGGGCCGTGTGCCCATCTCGGCTGTGATAAACCACGAGCACAGATTTCATGTTTTTCTCCTAACTTTTCGCCCAAAATCTATTTTAATTTTGCGCAAAAAAATCTTAATGTTTAAGCCTAAAACGAAAAGCAGACGATTGGATGACCTAAAAACCTATCGTTTCTACTAATATCCGAGAGAGAATTTCGGACAATTTTTGGGCAAAAGGGTGATTGTAGGGGAATTTCGTTTCAATTGCCTAAAATTTAAGCTTTTCGAAAAACGGAAATGAGCCACTCCATCAAATCCAACGGATCGGTCGCAACGTATTGCGCACTCCATTCGCCAATGTCTTGAACTTGACCCAAATAGCCCCAAGAGGCGGCCGCAAACGGCATGGGCAATTTGCCCGCAGCTTGTGCATCACGAATATCATCACCGACGTAGACACATTCCGTAGCTTCCCGAGCCGTTTTTTGCAATGCAAGAATGAGGTTATCCGGATGGGGTTTTAACTTCATAGTGGCATCGCCGCAAACCAAGACGGTTGCGCGATCAAAGAGTTCGAGCTTTTCCAAAATGGGTTTGGCAAAGCACTCAAATTTATTGGTGACAATGCCCCAATGCCAGCCCTGTTTTTCAATTTGAGAAAGAAGTTCATTGACGCCGGGAAACGTTTCAATGTTTTCCGTGCAGTGAGCTTCATAGTCGTCAAGAAACTCTTTTTTCGTTTCTTCAAAAAGGGGATCGGTATCGGGCATATCAAGACCGATTTTGAGTAACCCGCGAGCTCCCATGCCGGCAAAAGGACGGACGGTGGTGTAGGGAAGGGGATCGAGATGGCGTCTTTGACGAAGACGATTGACGGCATCAACCAAGCCCGGTGCACTATCGACCAAGGTGCCGTCAAGATCAAAAAGAATTAACGGTTTCATTGCGATTGAAGGAGTGAAAAAAAGAGGCGCTCGATTGAGCGCCTTTCTCTATTTAACGATTAAAGAGTCAAACTCTAAACGTTATTATTGAGCGCGCGTGCCGACAACTTCGACAACAGCACGACGGTTCGGAGCCAAGCACTTGATCAAGCCCTTGCCATCTTCACACGTCACGACCGGTTCAGCACTGCCCTTACCTTCGGTTTGGACCTTGTCAGCCGGAACGCCTTGACCGACCATGAAGGTCTTCACAGCGTTAGCACGACGTTCGGACAAGCGTTGGTTAACGGCGTCAGAACCGATGCGGTCGGTGTAACCCGTAGCCATCACGACTTCAACATTCAAGCCAGCCATACGAGCAACGAGTTCTTCGAGCATGGCCTTACCTTCGGCCTTCAAGTTGGCAGAACCGAAGTTAAAGAGCATGTCAGCAGCCAAAACGATCTTGCCGGAAGCAACGTCAGAGTCACATTCGACGCCTTCGGCCAAAGCCGGGGTCCAGTAACCAGTACGAACACATTCGTTGTAGTTCGTCATCACCGTAGCCTTAGAGGTAGAACGGACATACGGGAAAGAATCAGCAGCAGCGGCGATACCAGAGGTAGCAAGCATAGCAACCAATGCGGCGCTCAAAGCGATAGTTTTTTTCATATCTAATCTCCAATTGGATTTCTACGGTTATTTCTAAAATACAGGCGAACCGTTACGCCCGTGGTTTTCACAATCTCACAGCCCTCGCGAGTGGCTTACCGTGAGACGAAAAACCATTAATCAGACTCTATTGTGCCACTTTTGGGCAAGTTCATGGGCTTTTATGTTAGTCAGATGTCTTAGTTCAACGCATTGTTGTTTTTTAACAACCAATTTACCGTCCACCCACACATGAGTAATGTCCTCGCGTCCTGCACTATAGAGCAGTTGCGTGTGTGCGTCAAAAACAGGGACGGTATTAACGCCTGCCAAGTCAATGGCAATGATGTCAGCGTCCTTGCCGGCTTCTAATGACCCGATACGATCATCCCAACCAATCGCTTTTGCGCCACCCATCGTAGCGGCGTAGAGCAAATCTTCAACCTTCATGCTTGTGGGCTCGCCCGAGACGGCTTTACCGAGCATGGCCGCCAATCGCGTTTCACCCAATAAATCCAACTTGTCGTTACTGGCCACGCTATCGGTGCCAATCGCAATGTTGATGCCCAAATCCATCATGTGAGCGATGGGAGAAAAGCCGCTCGCTAACTTCAAGTTCGAGCACGGGCAATGACAGACGCTGGCACCGGCCTTGGCTAAAAGTTGCATTTCATTTTCGTCAGGATGAACGGTATGCACAGAGACTAAACGATCGGACAAAAAGCCCAATTTTTGCAAGCGTTCAACAGGACGCATGCCGTACTCTTTCATAGATGTTTCGATTTCGTTTTGCGTTTCATCGACGTGCATGTGAAGTTTCGTGTCGTACTTATCGGCCAAATCGCGACAGCGAACGAGCGTCGCATCATCGACCGTGTAGGGAGCGTGAGGACCAACCGAGACGCGCGTAGTGCGATGACCTTGGAAGTGATTTAACACCTCTTCGGCGCAGGCGTAGTATTCATCGGCGTCTTTAGCCATGGCAGACGGAAAGCCGATAAAGAGGGCCGAGACCGTGCACTTCATGCCGGCCTCGTTGAGGCCTCGAGCAACATCAATGGGGAAGAAATAGTGGTCGTTGGTGCAGGTGATGCCCGAGCGCAACATTTCTTCGCCGGCCAACAAAGAGCCTTCGTAGCAAAATTCCGGACTCATGAGTTTGCCCTCTGCCGGCCAAATCTTGGTCGTTAACCAATCCATCAACGGAAGGTCAGCACCCATGCCACGCAAAATATTCATCGGGGCGTGAGAGTGAGCATTCACTAAGCCCGGCAACACGATTTGGTTGGGTAAGTTATAAACCGTTTGAGCTTCAACATCGGCTGTTTCGGCTGTCGGCACGATCGCCACAATTTTGCCGTCATCAATCAAAACGGAGTGCTGCGCTAAAACAGCACCTTTAGGTGCCATGGGCATCACCCAACCGGCGTGAATAAGGGTTTGAACTCGCATGTTTGACCTCTTTGGATAATGATTCTGAGATTGTATCAAGCTCAGGGGGCATCGTCCCTATTTTGTTGAACCTGAACGACTTTTTTGGCAAAAAACGAGCGAAACTCTCTGAAACTTTTAAGTTGTATCGAAAAGTGTCTTTCTAACGCATTGTTTTTAAAGGAGAAAATGATGGGTTTTGATGGGGATTTTTTCGGTCAATTTCTGATAAAATCAACAGGTTATATTTCTATTAAACGGGAAACTCATCAATGTCGGATAACGAAGATATCAAAAACGAAGATACGTTGATTGAAGAGGAAGAACAAACGGAAGGTTCTGAGATCGGCTCCATGGTCGATATTGCTCAGGAGCTTTTGCCGGTTTCGCTTGAAACCGAAATGAAGCGCGCTTATCTTGACTATGCGATGAGTGTGATTGTCGGTCGTGCATTGCCTGACGTTCGTGACGGTTTAAAGCCTGTGCACCGTCGTGTGCTCTACGCCATGGAACAAATGGGCAACACTTACAACCGTCCGACCAAGAAGTCGGCTCGTGTGGTCGGTGACGTGATCGGTAAATACCACCCGCACGGTGACTCCGCTGCCTACGAAACGATTGTTCGTATGGCTCAACCTTTCTCCCTTCGTTACCCCTTGGTTTACGGTCAAGGTAACTTCGGTAGCTTGGATGGTGACTCCGCTGCTGCCATGCGTTACACGGAAGTGAAGTTGCAGAAGTTGGCCGGTGAAATGTTGGCCGATATCCGTCGCGGCACGGTGGACTTTGTTCCTAACTATGACAACTCCGAAAAAGAGCCGACGGTGTTGCCGACGCGCTTACCTCACTTGTTGATTAACGGTAGTGCAGGTATTGCTGTGGGGATGGCTACGAACATCCCGCCGCACAACTTGGGTGAAACGGTGGACGCTTGCGTGCATTTATTGAATAACCCGCAAGCCACGATTGACGATTTGATCAAATTTATGCCGGCTCCGGACTTTCCTACCGGCGGCATCATCTTTGGTTTAAAGGGTGTCGTTGACGGCTATCGCACAGGTCGCGGTCGTGTGGTGATGCGCGCCAAGACTCACTACGAAGAGTACGACAAGGGTCGTCGCACGCGTATCGTTGTGGACGAAATCCCGTACCAAGTCAATAAGAAAGTGCTCGTTGAGAGCATCGCTCACTTAATTAATGAAAAGCGCATTGAGGGCATTTCTGACTTACGCGATGAAACCGATAAAGACGGCGTTCGCGTGGTGATGGATTTGAAGGTCGGTGTTGTTGCCGATGTGGTTTTAAATAACCTCTACAAGATGACGCAGTTGCAAGACTCGTTCGGTATCAACATGGTTGCTTTGGTTGACGGTCAACCGCAATTGCTCAACTTGAAGCAAATCATCGAAGCTTTCTTGATGCATCGCCGTGAAGTGATCACGCGTCGTTGCATCTTTGACTTGCGTGAAGCGCGTGGTCGTTGCCACATTTTGGAAGGTTTGGCTGTTGCTTTAGCCAATATTGATGACTTCATCGAAATCATTCGTAATGCCCCGACGCCTGAAGTGGCAAAGACAGGCTTAATGAGCCGCGGTTGGGGTTCTGCTTTTGTGACCGATCTTTTGTCACGCGCCGGTGAAAACGTCGATGGCTTCCGTCCTGAAGGCTTGGATGCTCACTACGGTATGCACGTTGATGAACAACGCTACTATTTAAGCGAAACGCAAGCTGACAGCATTTTGCAAATGCGCTTGCAACGTTTGACGGGCCTTGAACAAGACAAGATTCTTCAAGAGTACAAGAACGTTACGCTCAACATCATCGATTTGTTGGACATTTTGGCCAAGCCCGAGCGTGTTCGTAAGATCATCGAAGATGATCTCTTGGAAATTAAGACCGAATACAACGATGATCGTCGCAGTGAAATCGACCCGACGGGCGACCCCAACTTCGACCCGCGTGATTTGATCCCGCGTCGCGAAATGGTGGTGACTTTGACGCGTGACGGTTATATCAAGACGCAACAAGTGTCTGACTATCAAGCCCAACGCCGTGGCGGCCAAGGTAAGAAGGCCGCAACGATGAAGGAAGGGGACTTGATTGATCAACTCTTTATTGCCAATTCTCACGACCGTATTTTGTGCTTTAGCAATTTTGGTCGTATGTACTGCTTGGATGTGTACTCCTTGCCAGAAGGCTCTCGTACTTCCAAGGGCCGTCCTATCATCAACTCCGTGCCCTTGAGCGAAGGTGAACGCATCACGGTGGTGTTGCCGATCACGGACTTTGATGATAAGCACTATGTGTTTATGGCAACGGCCAACGGTGTTGTGAAAAAGACCCGCTTGATTGACTTCGCTAATGTTCGTCGCTCCGGTATCAATGCCGCAGGCTTAGACGACGGTGACCACTTAATTGGTGTGGCCATTACCGATGGTGAACATGATGTGATGCTCTTTTCTGATGCCGGTAAGTCAGTTCGCTTTGCCGAGTCTGACGTTCGCCCGATGGGCCGTAATGCTCGTGGTGTTCGCGGCATGATGTTAGAAGACGGTCAACAAGTCATTGCCATGTTGGTGGCCGAAGACGAAACGCAAACGGTGTTGACCGCAACGGAAAACGGTTTTGGTAAGCGCACCGATATCGCTGAGTACACCCGTCACGGTCGTGGTACGAAGGGGATGATCGCCATCCAAACGAGCGAACGTAACGGTAAGGTGGTGGCTGCGACCTTGGTTCACGATACGGATGAAATCATGATGTTGACCCAAAAGGGCAAGATCGTGAGAACGGCTGTGAAGGACATCCGAGTGCTCAAGCGCGCCACGCAAGGTGTGACGTTGATTGCCTTAAAGGACGACAGCTTGGCTGCGATCTCTCGTATTGCCGAAGAGGACATGGACGAAGAGGAAAAGGTCGAGGGTGCTCAAGAGGCAACGACGGAAGTCGCTGCGCCTGAAGCTCAAACCCCTGAGGTTCAAGAAGAAGGCGGAGAAACCGCTTCTGAGTAAACACGCATATGACGCTTTATAACTTTGCGCCGGGGCCTTCGGTTTTGGCCCCGGCGGTAAAAGAAAAACTGGCTGCGATGGTATTGGATTGGACTGACGGTTTATCGTTAGCCGAATACCCCCATCGCAGTCCTGCATTTGAAGCGCTTGTCGAACAAACGCGTCAAGGTGTTCGTCGCCTTTTAAATATTAGCGAGGACTACGAGGTTCTCTTTTTAATGGGTGGGGCCAGACAGCAATTTGATTGGATTGCTCGTAACTTCTTAAAAAAGGGTGCGCTTTATTGGGCCAGTGGCCATTGGTCAAAAATGGCTGCCGAGATGGCAAAACCCTTTGGTGAAGTGACCTCTTTGGATGCGATCACTGAGACAACCGATGCCTCTCACGCCGATTATGCGTTTGTTTGCGTTAACGAAACGATTGATGGGATTGAATTTCATCATTTGCCCAAAATCTCCGTTCCTTGGGTTGTGGATGCATCAAGCAACATTTTTTCGCGTCCGATGGACATGACGGGCGTCGGTTTACTGATGGCCGGTGCTCAGAAAAATGCCGGTATTGCCGGCGTGACCATTGTTGTCATTCATAAAGACTTTTTAGCTAAAGCCGAAGTCGGCGAAAAAGATCACCTCTATTCTTATAAAGCCCATGCAAAAGCAGGCAGCATGTTGGTGACACCACCCACGCTCGCTATCGGTGCGGTTAAGTGTGTGCTCGATTGGATTGAGGACACGGGTGGTATTAAGGCGATGGAAAGCGTCAACACTCAAAAAGCCGCACTAATATATAAAACCATCGATGAGAGTAACGGTTTTTACCGTCCTCGCGTTAAAGGGGAAATTCGCAGTCGCATGAATGTGGTGTTTGATTTACCCAATGGGACGCTATTAGAAGAATTCCTCAAGGGGGCTCAAGCGCGCGGTTTATTAAACCTTCGTGGGCATCGTAGTGCGGGCGGTATTCGAGCTTCAATTTATAATGCCATGCCGATTGAGGGCGTGAAGGCCTTGGTCGACTGGATGCAAACATTTCAAACTTTACGGGCAGAAAAATGACAGTAACTGTAATTACGATTGATGGGCCGACGGCTTCCGGTAAAGGTACCGTGGCCTCTCGTGTGGCCGAGGCTTTGGGTTTTCACTATTTAGATAGTGGTGCCTTGTACCGTTTAACGGCCTATCGTGCATTAAAAAATAATGTTGCTTTAGATAATGCGGCCGACGTTGCCAAGCTTGCCCTTGAAATGCAACCAACCTTTAAAGATGGTGAAATTTATTTAGATGGTGAAACGGTAACGAACGCCATTCGTCAAGAAGAAGTGGGAATTGCTGCCAGTAAAGTGGCGGCACTGGGAGAGGTTCGTAAGGCTTTAGTGAGCGTACAAAAGCGCGCCGCTCAAGCACCGGGCCTTGTCGCAGACGGCCGTGATATGGGCAGTGTGATCTTTCCTGAAGCGCCTCTGAAAGTCTTTTTAACGGCCAGCGCCGAGGCTCGTGCACTGCGCCGATATAATCAGTTGAAACAAAAGGGAATTTCCGCTAATATTGACACCCTTACGCACGACTTGCGTGAACGCGACCGTCGAGATATGGAGCGCGCCGTGTGTCCTTTGGCACCCGCAGTCGATGCAAAGATTCTAGATTCCTCAAATTTGGGGATCGAAGAAACCGTGGCTCAAGTCCTTCAATGGTATAAAGAGTCACAACAATAAGGCCTGAGAAATCAAGCCAATCGGTAAACCGACAATGGGGTCGGCCCGATTTTTTAACCAACCCAGCGAACTCACAAACACATGTGTTTGAAGTACGCTGTTTTTATCTTAGAACATGTCTGAAAATTTAAATCAACCCGAGTCTTTTGCTCAGCTTTTTGAAGAAAGCTTAGCTCGTCAAGAAATGCGCCAAGGCGAAGTCATCACCGCTGAAGTGGTGCGCGTCGACTACAACTTCGTGGTCGTTAACGCTGGCTTGAAGTCTGAAGCCTATGTGCCCATCGAAGAATTCAAGGACGATCGTGGCGAAGTGTCCGTGAAGCCGGGTGACTTCGTGGCCGTTGCTATCGAACAAGTCGAAAACGGTTACGGTGATACGATTTTGTCTCGCGACAAGGCTAAGCGTCTTGCCGCTTGGATGAACCTTGAAAAGGCTCTCGAATCTGGCGAACTCGTTACGGGTACGATCACGGGTAAGGTCAAGGGCGGTTTGACCGTTATGACCAACGGCATCCGTGCTTTCTTGCCGGGTTCTTTGGTCGACACGCGTCCTGTTAAGGATACGACGCCGTACGAAGGCAAGACCATGGAATTCAAGGTCATCAAGCTCGACCGCAAGCGCAACAACGTTGTTGTGTCTCGTCGTGCTGTTGTTGAAGCTAGCATGGGCGAAGAACGTGCCAAGCTCATGGACACCTTGAAGGAAGGTGCTATCGTTAAGGGTATCGTCAAGAACATCACCGATTACGGTGCCTTCGTTGACTTGGGCGGTATCGACGGCTTGTTGCACATCACCGACCTCGCATGGCGTCGTGTTCGCCACCCGAGCGAAGTGGTTCAAGTCGGCCAAGAACTCGAAGCCAAGGTTCTCAAGTTCGATCAAGACAAGAACCGTGTTTCTTTGGGCTTGAAGCAATTGGGCGAAGATCCGTGGATCGGTATCGCTCGCCGTTATCCGAAGGGCACGCGCCTCTTCGGTAAGATCACCAACATCACCGATTACGGTTCTTTCGTTGAAATCGAAGCCGGTATCGAAGGTTTGGTGCACGTCTCCGAAATGGATTGGACCAACAAGAACGTTGATCCGAAGAAGGTTGTCCAATTGGGCGACGACGTGGAAGTGATGGTTTTGGAAATCGACGAAGAACGTCGTCGTATCTCCTTGGGCATGAAGCAATGCAAGCCGAATCCCTGGGAAGAATTCTCTCAAAGCCACAAGAAGGGTGACAAGGTCACGGGTCAAATCAAGTCCATCACGGACTTCGGTGTGTTCATCGGCTTGCCTGGTGGCATCGACGGTTTGGTTCACTTGTCTGACCTCTCTTGGACGGAATCCGGCGAAGAAGCCGTTCGCCAATACAAGAAGGGCGACGAATTGCAAGCCGTGGTTCTCTCCATCGACACGGAACGTGAACGCATCAGCTTGGGCGTTAAGCAATTGAGCGGTGACCCGTTCTCTAACTTCACGAGCACCCACGAAAAGGGTACGGTCGTGACGGGTACGGTCAAGAGCGTTGACGCTAAGGGCGCTGTGATCGATTTAGGCGACGAAACGGAAGGCTACTTGCGTGCCTCCGAAATCTCTTCTGAACGCGTGGAAGATGCCACGACGCAATTGAAGGAAGGTGATACGGTTACGGCTCAAATCATCAGCATTGATCGTAAGAACCGTAGCATCCAATTGTCCATTAAGGCTAAGGATGCCAACGAAGCTCGTCAAGCCTTGGATCGTATGAACCAAGACGCTGAAACGACCGCTGGTACGACCAACTTGGGCGCCTTGTTGAAGGCAAAGCTCGAACAAAAGTAATCGGAGAAGCATGGTGGATGCCATGACCAAATCCGAGCTGATTGAACGGCTCGCTAACCAAAATCCGCGTGTTACGGCACGCGACGTTGACGAAACCGTCAAGGCGGTCTTGGATGCAATGACGTCGGCTATGGCCAACGGCAGTCGCATCGAGATCCGCGGGTTTGGCAGCTTCACGTTGAATCATCGCCCGAGTCGCGTCGGACGCAATCCGAAGAGCGGCGAAAGCGTGATGGTTCCTGAGAAGTTTGTGCCTCACTTCAAGGCGGGTAAGGAATTGCGCGAACGCGTTGATGCTGCATTGCAGGATCAATTAAGTAAGTAATTTTTTACGTCAACAAGTACAAAGGGGACTTTAGGCAACTAAGGTCCCTTTTGTCATTTTCTGCCCAAAAAGTCTCTCATTTTTCCTGTCTTGGTAACAATCCCCTAAGAATAAAGCCTTAGAGAGGGGTGTTATCTAGGGTGTTTGCCCCATAAGCCTCGATAAGTCTCAATCCTATAATGGAAGGAACCTCTTTTTCCTGTCAGAGACTTATTATGTATAACTTTCTTACCGCATTCGTTATCTGCGGTGGCGTCATCATCTTAGGTGAAGTCATCTCCACATTAACAAAGGCTTGGGTCCCATCAGTATTTGCATCTGCCTGCATTTTGTTGGTGGGTTATTGGACCGTTTTGCCGTATGACTTGGTCAAGGACTCGTTCCTCGTGCCGTTTGGTTCTACTTTGGGTATTTTCCTTTTGATCGTCCACATGGGGACGGTGATCAGTTTGAAGACCTTGATGGAACAATGGCGTACCGTGACCATTTGTTTGGCAGGTTTGGTCGGCATGTGTTTGGCCGTTTACTACCTCTGCCCGTTCTTCATGGATCATGCTTTGGTGATCACCGGTTTGCCGCCGTTAACGGGTGGTGTGGTGGCTGCCACGATGATGCAAGCCGCTGCTGAAGCTCAAGGCCTTAAGACCGCAGCCGTGTTTGCTATTTCCATGTACTGTATTCAAGGTTTTGCCGGTTATCCGTTGACGGCCATCTGCATGAAGATGGAAGGTAAGCGCCTTTTGGCCGAATACCGTGGTGGTCAACGTGTTGACGCTGCCGAATTGGCTGCTGTGAAGTCCGTGACGGCTCTTCCTTCTAGCGAACGTCGTGGTCCTTTGGCTTTGCCCGAAAGCTGGAACTCTCCGGTTGTGATCCTCACGAAGATGGGTATCGTTGCTTGGTTGGCCTTCATGACGGGTACGTGGACGGGCGTGAGCGGTGCTGTTTGGGCATTGGTCTACGGTGTGATTTTCTGCTCCTTGGGTTTCCTGGAAACGGACGCATTGCACCGCGCTAACTCCTTTAACATCTTGATGTTTGCTTTGACGATGTTCGTCTTCCAAGGTTTGAAGGATTGCACGCCTGAAATGTTGTTGGGCATCATCACGCCGATGGTTATCATGATTGTGATCGGTGTGGCCGGTATGGCAATCTTTGCCTACGTGATTGCTAAGGTTTTGAAGCAATCCTTCGCAATGAGTTTTGCCAACTGCTTGACGGCACTCTACGGCTTCCCGTTTAACGCCATTATTACGGAATCGACCTGTAAGGCCATGGCTCAAACGAAGGAAGAAGAAGAATTCTTGATGAGTAAGATGTTCCCCTCGATGATCGTGGGTGGCTTCGTGACAGTGACGATTGCCTCTGTCGTGATTGCCGGTGTCTTCGTCAATCTCTTGTAATTGAACTCCTTAAATCTCGCAGGTCGAAAGGCTTGCGAGATTTTTCTATGAACAGAGGTATTTGAAATGAATTATGAAGCAATGAAAAGTCGCTACAACGACTATTTGATCGAACAACGTCGTTGGTTCCATGCTCACCCTGAAGTGAGCGAACAAGAATTCAATACGTCTGCCCACATCAAGGCTGAACTTGACCGTATGGGCATTGAATGGGTTCCCTGTGGTTTGAAGACGGGGATTAAGGCAACGATTCGCGGTGCCAAGCCCGGTAAGTGCATCATGTTGCGCGCCGACATGGACGCATTGAGCGTACCTGAAGAAACGGGTTATGAATTTGCCTCTGAAAATGAAGGCGTGAGCCACGCCTGTGGCCACGACTGCCACATGTCTTGCTTATTGACGGCGGCTGCCATCTTAAACGACATTAAAGATGAGCTCTGTGGTACGGTCGTCTTGGCCTTCCAACCGAGTGAAGAAATGGGTACGGGCGCTCCGGCCATGATCGCTGAAGGTATTTTGGATGGCGTTGATGCTTGCTACGGTACACACGTTTGGGCTGATGTTCCTGCCGGTCAAATCTCTGTGCGTAGCGGCCCCACGATGGCTTCTGCTGACATGTTTGAAGTCAACATCAAGGGTCAAGACGGTCACGGCTCTCAACCGCATTTAACGAAAGATGCTGTTGTGATTGCTTCTGCTATTGTGCAAAACCTCCAATCGATTGTTGCTCGTGAAATCGACCCGACGCAAACGGCGGTGATTTCTGTCGGTACGATCAATGCCGGTACGCGTTGGAACGTGATTGCCGGTAAGGCCAAGTTGACGGGTACGACGCGTTGCTTCAGTAACGAAGTTCGCGCTCAAATTCCTGCTGCCATGACGCGCGTTTGCGAAGAAACGGCTAAGGCTTATCGTGGTGAAGCTGAAGTGATTACGACGCAAATGGTACCGCCTACCATTAATGACCCGAAGTTAGCTGAAATCGTTCGTGGTGCAGCCAAGAAAGTTTTGGGCGAAAACTGTCTCTATGACTATCCCATCTCCATGGGTGGTGAAGACTTCGGTAATTACCAATTGACGGTGCCGGGTGTGATGACGATGTTTGGTATCCGCAATCCTGAATGCGATGCCGTTCACCCGCAACACTCCACGTGCTTTAAGGTCGATGAATCCGTTTTGATGGATGCTGCATTGACGCATGTGCAAGTCGCAGTGGACTTCTTAAATAGCTAGTTCTTAATCGGTTATTCCATCCCGTATCGCGTCGGAAACGGTTGTGATACGGGATTTCTTTTAACTTTTTCATATAATATAATCACAAATTAGTAAATCGTAAATTACTAAATCGTGCTAGACTAAATCTCAGTCTAATGATTAAGGAAGTTGGAAAATGTTTATCGGTCGTGAGAAAGAGCTAAAGTCTTTGGAATCGCTCTATAACTCTGAGAAGTTTGAATTTGCAGTGATCTATGGGCGGCGACGAGTGGGAAAAACAGCACTCATCACAGAATTCATCAAAAACAAAAAAGCCGTCTATTTCATGGGCGTGGAAAGTAATGCGAAGCAAAATTTGGAAAACTTCAGTCAAAGTATTTTCGATTCGACCTTAGAAAAGGGATTGGAAGGAAGTGTTTTTACGAGCTTTCAAGCCGCTTTGGAATACGTATTTAAACAAGCTCAAGATGAACGTTTAGTGTTGGTGATTGATGAGTATCCCTATGTGGCAAGGTCTTCAAAGAGTTTGGCATCAACACTTCAACGCCTAATTGATCAATACAAAGATCATTCCAAATTAATGTTGATTTTGTGCGGATCCTCGATGTCGTACATTGAGGATCATGTGTTGTCGTATAAGGCGCCCCTTTACGGTCGTCGTACAGCACAGATGAAGGTAGAACCCTTTGATTTTGCCGATACGTGTCGCTACCTGAAAGGTTTTTCGGATGAAGCGAAAATCTTGGCTTACGCGATGATGGGGGGTACGCCACAGTACCTGTTGCAACTGAATGATCGCTTGTCCATTGAAGAGAACATTTGCCAGACTTTTTTGAATCCTACTTCTTCAATCTATGAAGAGCCTGAGAATTTGCTCAAACAAGAAGTCAGAGAGGCTGCACTTTACTACGCTTTGATGAGTGCGATCGCAGGTGGCGCCTCCCGAATGAACGAGATTTCTACGAAAGTCGGAGAAGAGACTTCTGTTTGCACAGCGTACTTAAAAAATCTCATGATGCTGGGGTTGGTGAAAAAAGAGGTGCCCTTTGGAGAGAAAAATTCCCGGAAATCGATTTATTCTATTGCCGATAATCTTTTCCGATTCTGGTTTAGATTTGTTCCAGAAAACCAACAACTCATTGCTCGTGGCGCATCAACACTGGCATTTCGCAGAATTGAACCACATCTATCGGAATTTTCCGGAGCAGTGTTTGAGGATATCTGTAAGCAATATCTTTGGGAAACGCTTTTTCAAGGGCTCAGTCCCGTTGATTTCAATGATTTGGGGCGTTGGTGGGGAACAAATCCGAAGACAAGAGAACAAGAGGAAATTGATATCGTCGGTTCTGACGGTAAAAAATCGGTTCTCTTTGCCGAATGCAAGTGGACTAATGAAAAAGTGGATTTGGGTGTTTTGCAGACTTTGCTAGAGCGAAGCCACATGTTCAATAGCAATAATCCGCATTTCTATCTTTTCTCAAAGACGGGATTTACTCCGGCTTGTGAGGCAAAAGCACGAGAACTTGGAAATGTTTCGCTTGTCACTTACCGAGAGATTTTGGATACACTGAATGAGCGGGACGTGTAAAAATCTCATGTTTTATATTGGCGGAATGTGTATTTTTACGTATTTTTATGTTGGCGGAACGTGCAAAATATGGATAAAATGAATTGGCGCATCGTGTTTTTTAAGCTAGGAGAATTATTGTATGTATATGAAAAGAAAAGGATATGAGGAACTACTGGCTTGGAAGATGCGAGACCAAGGAACAACTGCCATGTTGATAGAGGGTGCGCGACGTGTAGGAAAGAGTTTTTTAGCAAAAGATTTCGCCTCTAAAGAGTATAAGAGCTATCTTTACATCGATTTTTCTCGTCCTCATCCAAGATTGTTGGAGATATTCAGGGAGTTTTCATACGACCTTGATGAATTCTTCTCTCGACTGTCTTTACTTTTCAGAACGCCACTGTATCGCCGTCAATCCTGCATTATTTTTGACGAAGTGCAGCTTTTCCCTCTCGCAAGGCAACTCATTAAGCACCTTGTCGCTGACGGCCGTTATGACTACATTGAAACGGGGTCGCTCATTAGTATCAAGAGCAACATTGCAGATATTGTTCTGCCATCTGAAGAAATCCGTATGGCCCTCAATCCATTGGACTTTGAAGAGTTTCTCGATGTGATTGACGAAAGCGGCATGATTAAAGAGACCATTCATTCACATTACGAGTCGCTTATGCCTCTTGGCGACGGTGTGCATCGAGAGATTATGAAGTTGTTCCGCACCTATATGCTAGTTGGTGGAATGCCTCAGGCTGTCAGTCACTATGCGGAAACAAAAGATTTTCTTGGTGTGAGGAGAATTCAACAAAATATTTTGGCTCTTTACCGTGAGGATATCTCTCGCTACGCCGGTGAAAGCGAAATGAAAGTCAGATTGATTTTTGATGATATTCCGTCGCAGCTTTCATCGCATCAGAAACGCTTTAAATTGGCCAGTCTTAAAAAAGACGCCCGAATGCGTACTTATGAAGATGCCTTTATGTGGTTGTCGGATTCAAAAATCGTCAATTGTGCGTACAACTCAACGGATCCAACGATTGGTCTAAAGCTCAATATCGGTCGTTCAACACTCAAATGCTACATGGCCGACACGGGGCTTTTGACGGTGACAGCAACGCAAAGTGGTCCCTCTCTTGAGGAAGAGGTCATTAACGGTATTTTGTACGGAAAACTAAGTCTCAATGAAGGAATGTTCTTTGAAAATGTCGTTGCTCAACAGCTCAGAGCCAAAGGGCATCAACTCTACTTTTATACAGAGACCAAGGACGATGCGAGTCGCAAAAATATCGAAATTGATTTCTTGATTCGTCAAATGAAAAAAATCTGTCCGATTGAGGTGAAGTCTGGCGACTATCGCAAGCATACTTCATTGGACTACTTTGTTAACAAATATCGCGATAGGTTAGGCAAGCGTTACATCATCTGCACGAAGGATCTTAAAGTTGATGGAGATCTCGTGGTGTTGCCTGTGTATATGACGGGATGCTTGTGAAAATCTTTGAATATAATGGAAGAATTCTTCTAAAACGGGTGACCTTATGTTGATTTCTCGCTCAGAATTAAAAAACGCTAAACGAATTGTGGTTAAAGTTGGTTCCAGCACGATTACGCATGCCAATGGCAAGCGTGATTTTGCACGAATGGATCGTTTGGCTAGAGAGCTTTCAGACCTTCAAAATCAAGGCAAAGAAATGATTTTGGTGACCTCGGGCGCCGTGGCCGTGGGGGTTGATCGTTTGGGTCTTACCGAGAAGCCAAAAACCATTCCGGGTAAGCAAGCTGCCGCTGCTGTGGGGCAAGGCATCTTGATGCACACCTACGACAAATTTTTCTCAGAATACGGGCAAATCACGGCTCAAGTTTTGATTACTCGCCAAGAGACGGTGGATCGTCATCGCTATATCAATGCTCGTAACACCTTTAAAGAGCTCTTAAAGAGCCGTGTGATTCCGATTGTCAATGAAAATGACGTGGTGGCTTTAGACGAATTAAAGATCGGTGACAATGACAACTTGTCAGCTTTGGTGGCGGGCATTGTTGAAGCCGATTTGGTCATTATTTTGTCTGACGTTGACGGTCTTTATACGGCAAATCCTCAAACGCATCCGGATGCCAAGCTTGTGAGCGAAGTCGAAGAGATTACGCCAGCGATTGAAGCGAGCGCCGGTGGCGCAGGCAGTAGCGTCGGTACGGGCGGGATGGCAACGAAATTGCAGGCTGCTAAAAACGCAACCACCTCTGGCATTAACTTGGTGATTGCCTCTGGTGAAGAACTTGATTCCGTTACCCGCATTCTCAATGGCGAAAATATCGGTACCCTTTTCGTTTCTCGAGAAAACCGTTTGCAATTTAGAAAGAAATGGTTGGCCTTTGGTGCTCGTATTAAGGGCAAGTTGACGGTGGATGATGGGTGTGCCAAGGCAATGAAAAAAGCCGGCGGTTGCAGCATTTTGCCTGTGGGTATCAAGGCTGTGGAAGGCGAATTTGAACCAGGTAACACGGTGAGCATTGTCAACGAAAGTGGCGAGGAATTGGCCCGTGGCTTATCGCACTACGCATCCGATGAAATTCAAAAGATTTTAGGTTGCCACAGTGATGAAATTGAAATGCGCTTGGGTCACAAAGCGTTTGATGAAGTGGTTCACCGTGATGATTTAGTGATTTTCGGTTTGGAGGCCAGTGATGAGTACTTATGATTTGGTGCGCGATAAAGCCCGTTTGGCGCATGAGGCCGAAAGACGATTGGCCTTGGTTGACACCGAGACCAAAAATCGTGCGCTTTTAGCCATGGCCGATGCCTTGTTGGCTCAAAGTGATTTCATTTTGACTGAAAACGAAAAAGACATGGAACGCGCTCGTGCTAACGGGATGAAGTCTTCCATGTTGGATCGCCTTCAATTGACCGTAAAGCGCATTGAAGGGATGGCTGAGGGTCTACGTCAAGTCGCAGACCTTGCCGACCCTGTGGGCGACGTTTTATCGGATCGAACGTTGGATAACGGCCTTCATATTCAAAAGGTTCAAGTGCCTTTGGGGGTGATTGGTATTATTTATGAAGCCCGCCCCAATGTGACAGCGGATGCCATCGGTCTTTGTGTGAAGTCGGGCAATGCCGTTGTGTTAAAGGGCGGTAGCGAAGCATTATCTTCCAACGTTGCGATTGCTAAGGTTTTGACGCAGGCGGCTTACGCCAATGGGATCCCTGTTGGCGCCATTCAACTCATTGACGTGACCGATCGTGAGGCGGTGACGCACCTTATTCGCATGAATGATTATGTTGACGTGGTCATTCCGCGTGGTGGCGCAGGTTTGATTCGTTTCGTGGTTCAAAATGCCTCTGTCCCTGTGATTGAAACGGGGTCGGGTGTTTGCCATACCTTTGTCGATGCTACGGCCGATTGCGATAAAGCGCGAAAGATCGCCTTTAACGCCAAGGTGCAACGTCCTTCTGTTTGCAATGCCATGGAAACGCTTTTGGTTCATAAGGATGTGGCGCAAACCTTCTTACCTGCAATGCTTAAAGATTATTTTGAAGCCGGTGTAACGATCATGGGGTGCGAGAAGGTGCAAGCCTTTGACGCACGAGTGGTTCCTGCGACCGAGGAAGATTGGGCCACGGAATACGGTGATTTGCGATTGTCGGTGAAGATTGTTGAAGGGTTAGAAGAGGCAATTGACCACATCGCACGCTTTAGTACAAAGCATTCTGAATGCATTGTCACCGAAGACGCAACAAATGCTCAGATCTTCCAATGCTCAATTGATGCGGCGGCTGTCTATGTCAATGCTTCCACTCGATTTACAGATGGCTTTGAATTTGGTTTTGGTGCAGAAATCGGTATCAGTACGCAAAAGCTTCATGCCCGAGGCCCAATGGCGTTACCGGAATTAACGTCTTATAAGTATTTAGTGACGGGTAACGGACAAGTTCGCGGCTAATCGGTTTCAAACCTTTTTTGAGCGCCTTTCTGTCTTTGATGGAGAGGCGCTTTCAATTTCTGAAAGTCTGTATACTGGAAATTGGAAATTTTGAAATCGAGATAGTCATGAATATTTCACAAGAAGACCTTCAACTTTTCATCGCCTTGTGGGAAAAACGAAGCATTACGCTTGCCGCCCAAGAGCTTAATTTAACGTTGCCCACGGCTTCTCGACGAGTGGCAAGATTAAAAGAAATTTTTGGAGATCCTTGTTTTGTGCGTTCTCCTCAAGGGCTAATTCCGACGAGTTTTGCAACGGAAATTATTGGTGATGTTTTACAGGCCAACACAAAATTAATGGCGCTCAGTCGCCATCGTGTTTTTGACCCGAAGACCCTGAAACGTATTATCAGAATTGCTAGTCCCGACAACGCCGTTCCCTACCTTTTAGCTCCTGTCGTTAAGGCCATCAATGAAGGGGCGCCACAATGTACTCTTGCGTTTACTTTTTCGAATTTTTCGAGCTTTGAGGATTTGCAAAAAGGCGTGATTGATTTTCTGATTCGTCCCAAAGCACTGGGTATGCAAGGCTATCATTACTTGCCTTTACACGTCTTTGAGCAAGTTCTTGTCGTGCGACGTCATCATCCGTTGGTGGAAATTTTTAATGAAAAGGGGCGCCTTGATGTGGCTGATCTTGAACCCTATGGAAGAGTGCTCAATAACATCAGTCTGATTAATAACCCAGAAGAAGACTACAGTTTAAGTTACTACGATCGACATTTTTCGACCGAAAAAACAAGTCAGAAAACGAGCGTGATTTCACCTTATTTTTTAGGTTCTTTTATCTTTGTTGAAACGTCGGATTTAACGGTAACGATGCCCCGAGAAACAGCGGAATTTGTGGCTGAAAGAAACCCCAATATTGCGATTCTTCCGTTCCCGTCAGCCAAGCAAGGCTCAATTGTCACCTGTTTATTTTGGCACGATCGGGTTCACAATGATCCGGCAATGCAATGGATTCGAAGTCAATTTAAGTTGAATGCCCAAACAGAGTCTGGCGCCCTTTATGAACAGAAAAATCGCTTTTAAAAAATGAAAGTTGATAAGACACTTTTTTATTATTTTTGATAGTTAATCCCCCTAGGTTGGGTACCGGATTCCTCATAGACTGTTCAGAGCAAATACCTATTTGCATCTCTCATTAAACTCTTGAGGATCTGATCATGAATCTCAAACTTGCTTCTTTAGCTGTCGCTATTCCCTTAGCGTTTTCTGTTTTACCCACCACTGTTCAGGCAGCAGGGGGAGCCTCTGGCCCTGTCGTTGCTTTTGCTGTTCAGGGACAACTCGGTGAAATTGTGATGAACCCGTACAAAATTGCACCTTTGACGGCTGTGATTCGCAATGGCGGTTATGTTATTGAAGATGCTTCTGTGCATATCGTGCCTAAAGAAGGCGGTGCTGATCTGAAATACAACGTGAGCAAGCGTCAGTTGATGACTCATGCTGGTATTCCTGTTTTTGGCTTGTATCCTGACTATGTCAATACGGTTGAAGTGACCTATACCCGTAACTTCAACGGTAAAAAAGAAAAGATTTCTGAATCCTATCAAATGTATGCGCCTCCCGTTTATACGGCAACCAACGGGATGAAGTCTCAAAAATCAACGATGTTTAAAACGAAAGTCAATGCCGTTGATCCTGCCTTTAAAGATCGTTTGTATTTAGTCAATAACTTAATGCAAAACTATGCAAAGGCAAGCCGTACGGTTTGGAATAACCCGATGGGTGGCGCTTTGCAATGGAACTTCTATCCGCAAAATGCCATTATCGATACGGCGGGCGAAGTGCGTTGGTACATGAATGTTGAGTCCATTTACGATGCCGAAAGCGTCTATAACTCGGGCGTGATGATGGGCTTCCAACAAGACAACAACGGTAATATCTCTTGGGGCTTTGGTCAACGCTACGTGAAGTACGATTTGATGGGTCGTGAAATTTACAACCGTCGCTTACCGGCCTCTTATTCCGACTTTTCTCACTCCTTTGATAATGCACAAAACGGTCATACGTTCTTGCGTGTAGCCTCCTCTGACTACCGTCGTCCGGATGGTAAGCGTGTTCACACGGTTCGTGACGTTATCGTTGAATTGGACGAACAAGGGCAAGTGGCTGATGAATTCCGCTTGTGGGAAATCTTGGACCAATATCGTGACGATGTGTTAAAGACGTTGGACCAAGGCGCTGTTTGTCTTAATATTGATGCTAGTAAGTCCGGTCAAACGCTTTCTGCTGAAGACTTAGCGAAGATGGATGAAAGCGATAACTTCGGTGATATCACGGGTTCCGGGGCCGGTCGTAACTGGGCTCACGTCAACTCTGTCGACTATGACCCGTCTGATGACTCCATCATCATTTCCTCTCGTCACCAATCGGCCATTATTAAGATCGGTCGTGATAAGAAGGTGAAGTGGATTCTTTCTTCTCCGCAAGGTTGGAAGAAGGGTTGGGCTGAAAAGGTTTTGACGCCTGTGAATGCTAAGGGCAAGAAGATCAAGTGTGAAAACAACAAGTGTGCAGAAGGGTTCGATTGGACTTGGACGCAACACACCGCCTTCCGTATTGATGAAAAATCCAATAAGGATGTGATCTACATCACGGCTTTTGACAATGGTGACGGTCGTCATATGGAACAACCCGCTATTCCTAGCATGAAGTACAGCCGCGCCGTTGTCTATAAGATCGATCAAAAGAAGGGAACGGTTCAACAAGTTTGGCAATACGGTGAAGAACGTGGCAATGACTGGTATAGCCCTGTCACGTCCTTGACGAAGTACTACGCCGATAAGAACTCTGTGATGGTTTACTCCGCCACGGCCGGTATGGGCGCCAAGTTCACCAACAACGTTGCTCCGCATCCGTTCATTGATGAATTCAAGTGGGGTGAAACGAAGCCTGCTGTTGAAATCCAATTGTTGGACACGATGGGCTACCAAGCCATGCCGATTAGCGCAGAAAAGGCCTTCAACACCAAGTAACAACATGAGAGAGGTGAGGGGGATTGATTCAATTCAATCGCCCTCACTAAACGATAAGGATATAAAAACCATGTTTAAGAAATTCTTAGTAACGGCCGCTGCTTTAACGTGCTCTGCCATGGCTTTCGCTGCTCCCGTTGAAGGCACCGACTATATCGTGCTCGATAAGCCTATCCCTAACGCTCAAGGCACGTTTATCAAGGTCTACTCCTACGACTGCCCCTTCTGCTATCGCTATGACAAGGGTGTTGTGCCTGTGATCAAACAAAAACTTGATAAAGAACTCAAGTTCTTGGACTATCACCTCCACACCAAGGGCAAGTACGGTAACGAAGGCGATGAAGTCTTAGCCACCCTTTGGGTTGAAGACGAAGCCGCTGGTCGCGATCCGGTCGCAGAAGGTTCTATGCACAAAAAAGCAAAGTTTGCTCTCTATAAGGCCTACCACGATCAAAAAGAACGTTGGGATGCCGGTGCCGATGCTTTCATCAAGACCGCTCTTGACGCCGCAGGCATGAGCCGAGCTGATTTTGATGCTAAGAAGCAAGACCCGAAGGTGCAAGCTTTGGTTAAGGCTTGGAAGGACAGCACCTATGATGTTGCCAAGATCCAAGGGGTTCCCGCTTTTGTTGTGAACGGCAAGTACCTTTTAAAGACCGCTGCGATTCGCTCGATTGATAGCATGGTCGAGAACGTGCGTGAACTTTCCAAGAAGTAATCCGAGGCTCGAATGAAAGGCTTTTTTAAAGATTTCAAAACCGAGCCGATGAACACATTGGCTCGGTGGCAAGACACGCGAGAGCCGTGGTTACTCTTTGCGATTACCTCTGTTCTTTTGGTGTTGATTGCCCACTACGTGTTCCAAGACTGGATGCACATGCTGCCTTGTGAGCAATGCGTCTATATCCGTTACGGCAATTTAGTGATGGCCTTGGGTGCATTCATTGTGGCGATTAAACCGCAATGGATTTGGGGCAAGATTGCCGGCGTGGGTATCTTCCTCTATGGTTTGATTTACACGATGCTTTGCTCGTGGAAATTGATCAAGATTCACGATGCAGTGCACTCGGATGACCCGATGGCAATGTTCGGTCTTCAAGGCTGCTCAACGGATGCGAAATACCACTTTGGTCTTCCGTTAGACAAGTGGGCACCGGATTGGTTTAAGCCCACGGGGGACTGTGGTTACGATGCACCAGTCGTAGCACCCGGCGTGGAATTATCCGACCTTCAACGCTGGTTCATTGAACTTTATCAATCCACGGATGGTTGGTACTTGATTCCGCAATGGAAGTTCATGGACATGGCTGAGTGTTGCATGTTGGCTTGTGTGTGCTACGCCATTTTGCTGATTGCACTGTTGTGGGCTTGGGTGCGACGCGACTATTTGACAAAATAAATTGGATGAGAGTCTGGAAAGAGGTTTTTAGTTTGATGTGGTCCTCAATTCTTGGTCAAAGAATTGAGGATCATTTTTATGCTTACGATATAGAGACAAGAAAATGCTTAAGAGTTGACAATGTCAACTCTTTAAAATAAACTGTTTTCTAACAGTACGTTAGAGAGGAAATGATGAGAGATTGTCTAATCAAAAAGATACGTTCTTTTAATCGCTACTACACTGTTTGGTTAGAGGTAATGAACAAAGACTATTTAGGGACAGAGTTAGCGTGGCCTGAGTCAAGAGTACTGTTTGAGGTTTATCTTTGTCCCAATATTACGGCAACGGATCTATGCGAGCATCTGAAGATGGATAAGGGGTACGTGAGTCGGATTATTCGAAAATTTGAGAAAGATGGTTTCTTAACGAGGAGACTCGTTGTTGGAAGTAAGGGGCTGAAAACGATTGTTTTGACAACAAGGGGAGAAAACGAAGCTTTGAAAATTGACATGCATGGTACACAACAGATTCAAGATAAACTCAAATATCTTGATCAAGAGACGTTCGAAAAACTTTGTGAGGCAATGTCGTTTATTGAAGAGACTTTGCGAGACAATGACAAGGGAGAGAAGTTATCATGGAAAACAATGTTGTAATTCGTACTTATGAACCTGGTGATCCCAGTAAGGTTTGCTACTTTCAATATCAACTGTACAAGAAAATGTATGGTTTTAATGGCTTCTATGAAAAAGAGATGTTGTCTGGAATGGCTGAACTTTACAATGATTTGGAAGGTAGTCAAATGTGGATAGCAGAATGCAAAGGAAATATTGTGGGGGATATCGCTATTATCAGGAGAGGTAATGATCAAGCACAATTGCGTTGGTTTGGGGTTGATGCGGATTTTCAGGGACAGGGATTAGGTTCAAAATTATTAGAAATTGCAATGGCGTTTTGTAAAGAAAAGGGGTATTCGCATATTATTTTAGGTACTCTTGATATTTTGAAACCAGCTCGACATCTCTATTCAAAGTTTGGTTTTTGTAAGACAGAAAGTGAATTTTATAACGAATGGGACACCACAAGGGAAATGTTTCACGAAACGTGGGAGTGTCATTGCAAGTACAGCAATTTAACAAAATAATTGAATGAGAGTCTAGGAGGAGGTTCTTAGTTGAAGGACCTCTTTTTTAACTTCTTTGTTGCTTTGTTCATTCTTTAAAAGCGCGTAACTATCAATAAAAGCACTGTAAATTCCTTTAACTTTTTGGAAATATCATTAACAGATAAATTATTGACTTAAGCAATATCACCTATGATTCTTAAACTTGGCGCTTTTCAAAGCGAAAAAATTTGATAATCTAAAAACACGCCTCATTGAGAGGTCTGCATTTTCTTTCTTAGACAAAGGGTTGTCATTGATGCAAAACGCATTCACCATTTCGCAAAAAACGTCGCTTCATTTAAGCGCGACGGCTTTTGCTATGGAAATGCGAATGTGTCACATGATGATGGTGCTCTAAGACCTTCGGAGCACCCTTGCTCCGCCAGAAATCATCACTTGGAAGGTCCTAATCAAGTGATGATTTTTTTATCTCCCCAATAAACAATTCATCGATTTTTAACTGCAGAGAATGCCGGCATGGTGCCATTGCATTCGAGATCTGGAAATACACTCAAAATGGGTTAACGGATCGGCAGAGAAAGGGATGCAATCATCATGATTAAGTTAGAACATATCGTTAAAGAATTTGATGTCGAGCATCAGTGTGTGCGAGCCGTCAATGATGTTTCTTTGCACATTCGAAAAGGCGAAATCTACGGCATTATCGGTTTTTCCGGCGCCGGTAAATCCACGCTTGTGCGATGCATTAATTTGCTGGAAAGACCGACATCAGGCGAAGTGATTTTGGATGGTACTGAACTCACGAAACTTCCCGCTCAGGCCCTACGCCAAGTACGTCAACAGATCGGAATGATCTTTCAACACTTCAATCTCATGCCTTCCCGAACGGTGTTTGAAAACATCGAACTTCCTTTAAAACTCACGTCGCTTAACGCACAAGAACGCGCTCAAAAAGTCCTTAACTTGTTGCAGTTAGTGGGTTTGTCTGACAAACGCGATGTATATCCGTCACAACTCTCCGGAGGTCAAAAGCAACGCGTGGCTATTGCCCGAGCGCTTGCCAATGACCCGAAGGTGCTTTTGTGCGATGAAGCGACAAGCGCATTGGATCCGCAAACGACACAATCCATTTTGGGGTTATTGAAGGAAGTCAATCGCAAGTTGGGTCTGACGCTTGTCATCATCACGCACCAAATGGCCGTGATTAAAGAAATTTGCGATCGCGTGGCCGTGATGCAAACCGGTGAAGTCGTTGAAGAAGGGGCGGTCATGGATGTCTTTAGTCACCCTCAAGCACCGATTACGAAAAGTTTTATCGAAACGGCGAGCAACATGGGGACGTTTTTTGAGCTGTTAGAGACGCCCGGGGCGATTCCGGGACTTGAAGAAGACAGTACGGTTTGGCTTTTAACTTACCGTGGTCGAGTAGCAGGCGAATCACTCATGACAGAGCTTTATAAACGCTTTGAAGTCGAATCCAACATTGTCTACGGTAACATCGATTTCTTAAAAGGTGAGACGCTCGGCAAATTGGGCGTTGGTATTAAGGGTTCATTGGACAACATTGAAAGTGCCCGTCAATTTCTCTTAGCAAGTGGTGTGGGTGTGGAGGTTTTGAAATGACTTCGTTTCTTTATACGTTATTTCCGAATTTAGAACGTTTGGCACCGGAACTTTGGGAGTGTTTGGGTCAAACCTTCACGATGGTGGCAGTGTCGGGTACTTTGGCTTGGATCATTGGGATTGCGATCGGTGTTTTGTTGGTCGTCACGCGACCGGGCGCCATTTGCGAAAATCGTTGGGTGTTTACGTTTTTTGATCGCTCGATCGACATTATCCGCTCCATTCCTTTCATTATTTTGATTGTGCTTTTGATTCCGCTTTCTCGCTTCCTCGTTGGGACAGGATCGGGGGTGACGGGCTCCTTTGTGGCTTTGGTTTTTGGCACGGTGCCCTTTTTTGCCCGACAAGTGGAATCGGTCTTATCGGACTTGGAATATGGCCTCATTGAAGCCAGTCTTGCCATGGGCTTTTCACCCTTGCAAATTATCTTCGGTGTGTACCTCAAAGAAAGCATTGCAGGCATCACTCGCGTCACGATGATTACCTTTGTGTCCTTCATCGGTATTACGGCGATTGCCGGAGCAATCGGCGCCGGTGGTATCGGGGACTTCGCTATTCGCTACGGCTACCAAATGGGCTATCGCGACATGATTTGGTTAACCGTTCTCATCATTCTTGCCATCATCAGTGCCTTCCAATTCGTAGGCCAATGGGTGATTCGCAAAAACCAACACTAATTTCATAAAACGTCAAGGAGTATTGATTATGAATAAACGTACCTTTATTAAGAGCATTGCCGCTACGTTTGTGACGGTGGGTCTTTCCTTAAGTTTGGTCGGTCAAGCTGCAGCGGCTGATGTTAAAGTGGTTAAAGTCGGTGTGGTCGGTGACTATAACGATCAGTGGGAAACCGTGAACGAATTGTTGGCCAAAGACAATATCCGGGTCAAGCTTGTGAAGTTTAGCGACTACGCAACGCCCAATCGTGCTTTAGCCGATGGCGACTTGGATTTAAATGCCTTCCAACACAAAGCGTTTTTGGCCAATGATATCGCTCGTAACGGTTACAAGATCGTTGCGATTGGCGACACGATTATTACGCCGCTTCGTATCTATAACAATAAGGACAAAATCAAGTCGCTTGCCGACATTAAAGATGGTGCCGTGATTGCCATTCCGTCTGACTTAACCAATGGTGGTCGCGCCATTAAGCTTTTGGAAAAGGCCGGTCTTGTTAAGGTTGATCCTTCTAAGGGCTACGTTCCTACGAAGTTAGACATCACGGAATACAAGGTCAAGATCAAGATTCGTGAAGCCGAGTCCGGCATTTTGGCACGCCTTTTGCCTGACTTCACGGCGGCGTTGATTAACGGTGGTAATGCGTTGACGGCCGGGTTAGATCCCATGAAGGATGCTATCTATTCGGAAGACATTAATCCGAAGACCAATCCCAATGTGGGACAACTTGTCAACGTCATTGTGGCTCGCACGAAAGACAAAGACAACGAGGTCTATCAAAAGGTGGTGAAGGCCTACAATTCGCCCGAGACCGCAAAGACAATTTTGAAGGCTTACAAGGGCGCCTATGAAGCTGCTTGGGAAGGTGCCGAAAAATATAATCTAGGTAAATAGATATTAAATTGAGAACGGGCTTGGGGATTGAGAGTCGTCCTCAAGCCTTTTTCTTTTGTAGTCAACTATTTTTTTGGCAATCGCCACAACTGTTAATTTCGAAGTGATGTCAATGGTCTCAAAAGACTAATGGTTTATGCTTAGTTTTGATTTTTTTGAGTGGCTTGGGTCTACACTTAATCTGTTGTTGTTCTGGTTTTTCGGTGACCGCTATGCAGTGGCTCAATACTCTTCTAACAGACCCTAATTCCATTGCCCATATTGTCCTCGTTTACATGGCCATCATCTCAATTGGTTTGGGGATTGGGCGCATCAAATTCTTTGGCATTTCTTTGGGCTCCATCGTTGTTTTGTTCGTGGGGTTGGCTTTTAGCTATTTTGGTGTTCGCGTCAACATGGACGTGTTGGCCTTTGCCAAAGATTTTGGCCTCATCATCTTTATTTTCTTTATTGGGTTGCAAGTCGGTCCTTCCTTTTTCTCGTCGTTTAAGAGTGTAGGGGTGGTGCTCAATTCCCTCATGGTTTTCGGTTGGGCGCTCAGTATCATCATTACCATCAGTGCGTTCTTTTTATTCTCTGACACGGTTTCATTACCTGAGATTTTAGGTATCCACTACGGCGCTATCACCAATACGCCCGGTCTTGGTGCCACGCAAGAAGCCTTAAATCAATTGAACTATCAAGGCAATGACATTGCAGCCGCCTACGCTTGTGCTTATCCCTTAGGCTTGACAGCGATTATCGGCGTGTCGATTTTCTTGCGTTGGATCTTCAAAATCGACATGGCTGAAGAAGACCGTCATTGGGATGTTGAAGAGCGTGAGATCAGTCAAGCGCCGGTGTCTTTTCACATCTACATCACGAATCACTTGTTGGATGGTGTGACGATCACGCAATCGCACCAACGTATTCCGCGTCCCTTCATTTGTTCGCGTGTGATGCATGCGGGCGAAATCATCAGTCCGCTGCCGGAGACCGTTTTGCATGTTGGCGATACGATTCGTGTGGTTTCAACGCCGGAACATAAGCGCGACATCATTGCTGCTTTCGGTAAAGAAGATGAACGCATCAATTTGGAAACGGCGCATACACCGTTGGTTCGTGCCAAATTCTTGGTGTCCTTGTCATCTTTGAGCGGCAGAACGATTGACAGTTTGTCGTTGGCTGCCACCGATGGCGTCAACATTACGCGTGTGTTCCGTGCCGGTACTGAACTTTTCCCGCATCCGAACTTGCACATTCAAGTGGGTGACGTGCTGCAGTGTGTGGGGCCAGAGAACGCCGTGAAACGCCTCGAAGGTCGTTTAGGCAATCAAGCCAAGCACTTGGATCAACCCAATATTGCCGCCATCTTTATGGGGATGACCTTGGGGATTATTTTTGGTTCCTTGCCGTTAGCCATTCCGGGCATGCCCACACCGATTAAATTAGGGATGGCCGGTGGCCCCTTGATCATTGCCATTTTGTTGGGTCGCTATGGGGCGTCTTTGCACCTTTCCACCTACATGACGCCGTCCTCGAACTTAATGAGTCGAGAAATTGGGATTTCTCTTTTCTTGGCAAGTGTCGGGTTGTCGGCAGGCGATACGTTTGTGAACGCTTTGATTACGGGTAACGGTCTTCTTTTTGCGTTGATCGGGTGCTGTATTACGATCGTGCCGCAATTGGTGGTGGGGATTATCGCTCGCGTCTTCTGCAAACTGAATTACCACAGCATCGTGGGTCTCTTGATTGGCTTAGGCACGAACTCTCCCATCTTGGCGTACGCCTCCACCTTGTCTGAAAAGAATGCCGCGCCCGTGGCCTATTCGACGGTTTATCCGTTAGCCATGTTCTTGCGCATCATTACGGGTCAATTGATTTTGCTAGCCATGTGGTCGTACGTGTTCTAGCTTTTGGTGATGATTGCTCCTGAGAAAGATGCCGTAGGCGATTGTTCTACGGCATTTTCTATGCATTTAATGAAAACGATAATCATTAATATTAACTATCAATTTTCAACATTTGATAGCTATCGTCTATTAACTAAGTAGTTTCTGCTTGAAAAAACTCTTTTCATAATTAATATTCTCAAAACGATAATGATTCTCATTTACAAATGTGAGATTTTCTTACAGGATTAATTATGGAAAAGCCTCAAAAATGTCCTCATCATGCCCACGCTTCATTTGAAGCCGGTCAAAAGCGCATGATGAATGGCGTCGCTCAAATTGAAGAAATTACAGATTTTAAAGCCACCGTCACGGATGAACCTTTAAAGCATGCCTTTGACAGTAAAGTCACCGTTCACTCGCGAATGGCAGGGCGTCCCTACATGGGTCAAGAGGCACGAGAACTCATTGAAGGGCAATTCGATAACGAGCGCCAAGGAACAGGCTTAGCCTACATTCATGTGCCATTTTGTGAAACACGCTGCCTTTATTGCCTCTTTTATCAAAATCCGCTTCAAAGCGATTCCAGTCAACGCTATACCGATACGTTAATCAAAGAATTGCAACTTTGGTCAAACAAAAAAGCTCAACAAGTAACGCCTCTTCATGCTGTTTATTTTGGTGGCGGTACGCCGACGGCTCTTGAGGCTGCTGATATCAAGCGATTGGTCACTGCCGTTCGTCAATATTTACCCCTTGCCAACGATTGTGAAATTACGCTTGAAGGTCGAATTCATCACTTCCCTGAAGAGAAAATGGAAGCTGCTTTTGAAGCAGGCGTCAACCGCATTTCTCTTGGTGTTCAAACCTTCAACGCCAAAGTGCGTCAAACGATGCGTCGAGTTGATGATCGTGAGAGCTTAATTGCAGCGATTGAAAAGTTAGCCTCTTATAACCAAGCGAGCATCGTTTGTGACCTCATTTACGGCTTTCCGTATCAAACGATGGAAGTTTGGGAAGACGACGTGAAAACCGCAGCCTCCCTTCCGCTCGATGGTGTGGATTGCTATCAACTCAATGTCTTTGAAAAGTCGCCTTTGGGCAAGTTTATTCAGAATGGAAAACTGCCTGCAGGGGCAGACAAAGCCGAGCGATCCGAAATGTTCGCAAAGTCTGTGGAAATTCTCTCTAACGCCCAGTGGCGTCGTCTTTCAAACAACCACTGGGGACAAACGTTTAGAGAGCGAAACCTCTATAACCGTTTTGGCAAAAGTGCAGCCGACTGTTTGGCTTTCGGCTCCGGGGCCGGTGGCAAGATCAATGGCTACAGTTTCATGATGGAACGCAAGTATGACGAATGGGAAAAGATGGTCTTAGAGGGCATCAAACCCATTGCCTTTGCAACTGCGCCTTCGCCTCATTGGCATTGCCTTCAAACGGTTTCTTCTGAAATGGAACTGGGCCGCATCAATCTTCACGCTTTAAGTGAGCGCTTCCACCTTCCTTTGAGTCGCCTTGCTCAAGATGTTTTTGAGCAATGGACTCACGCGGGTCTCATTCGTCCGGTCGGGGATTGGATGGTGCAAACCTTAGCGGGACAGTTTTGGCACGTGACGATGAGTCAATTGCTTCTTAATGTCCTCACGCACCGCTTAGCCCAATACAAGTAAAAGTTTTTTAACTCAAGAGAAAAGCCAATAACTGTTTCTCTTTAATTGATATGACTCCTCGTTTTACTCCCAATCCGTTAGTGGCCGCTTTAGCTTTAAGTTTTGCCGCTTTATCAAGTGGCTCGGTCTCTGCCATGGAAACGTTAAATGCTCAAGATGTGGTTGTCACGGCTTCTCGCGTTGAGAAGGCTTTGGCAGACGTCAATATGAGTGTTTCTGTCATTGATCGCGAAACGATTGAACGCAATGCTCAAGCCAAGACAATTGCCGATTTGCTAGAGAGTACCGTGCCGGGTATTCGTATTCAAAACGATGGCGGACAAGGCATTGACCGTGTTTCCATTCGCGGTGAAGACGCTTTCCGTACCGTTGTGATGGTCGATGGTCAGCGAATTTCTGAACAAAAATCCATGTCGGGTGTTCCGTTATTGATCGATCCCTCTCAAGTCGAGCGCATTGAAGTGATTCGTGGACCGGCTTCTGTTTTGTATGGTTCTGATGCCATTGGTGGCGCCATTAACATCATTACCAAAAAGGGTGGCAATACGCCTTTTGGTGGTAGCGCTTCTGTTGGCTTTAATTCCGCTTCTAACGGTAAAGATTTGGCCGCTTCCATCCAAGGTTCTGTCAATGGTTGGAACTATCGATTGGGTGCCGCGACAAAGGATTACGACAACTTGGATACGCCCGCAGGCAAGATGGCCAATACCGAATTTAGTTCAAAGTCGGCCAATGCCTTTTTGTCCTATGACATTGATCCCAATAAGACGATCGGTTTGTCTTTGAGCCACTACGATCTCGACTTTGAATCCGGTTCCATTTTGTATCCGGCGGAAGATTTTTATGTCGAAGTGCCGTCTTGGAAGCGCACGCGTGGAAGCGTCTTTGGTGAATTTAAAAACATCAATGACTATTTAACGCGTCTTCGTATCGATATCGCACAAGAGCGAAACGATAAGGAAATGAACAATCATGTTCGACCGAGCCCGAGAATGCCGTATGCCATTGAAAGCTTCGCTGACAATGTTTTGGATACGACCAGCGCAAGCGTGCAAGCCGATTGGACATTGGGCGCTCGTCACTATTTGATTACCGGCTACGAGTTTACCTATGACAGTTTGGATGCCAATAGCAAGACATACATGAAAAAGGTTTCACCAATGCCTGTTCCTGATAGCTATTGGTCAAAAAACGAAGACTACGATGGTAATCAAACTCGTCATGCCTTGTTTGCAACGATGGAGAGCACCTTAACGGATGCGTTGACGGCCAATTACGGTGTGCGTTACACCTGGGTATCCAACGACATGGATATTTCTAATCAAATGACTCACACCCAAACGTCGAACAAGAACGATGACGGCAAGGCAGTCTTTAACTTAGGGTTGAGTTACCGTGCGCTGGATAATTTAACGCTTCGTGCTAACTGGGCTCAAGGCTATCGTGCGCCGATCTTGCAAGAACTCTTTATTGATACCACCATGGGTGGCGCAACAACTTATGCCAACCCGAACTTAGAGCCTGAAACGTCAGATAACTTTGAAGTGGGTGCTCGTTATCAATCCGGTCTTGTCACGATCGATGGTGCGGTTTTCTATAGCGATGCCGATAACTACATTGCAACGATCCAAAGGGGTGTGGCCAATTACTACGAAAACATCGGTCGTGCAAAAACGCTCGGCTTTGAATTGGATACTAGTTTGAAGTTGGGTGACTTTGAACCCTACACCACGTTAACCCTCTTGCGCCGTGAATATAACAAAAACGGCATCAAGAGCACGAAGTCCGGAACGCCGACAATCACCGCGCGCTACGGTGTTCGCTATGGCACGAGCATTTATGGCAACGATCTTCGTTTAGACGCCTATGCCGTCTCGCAATCGGCAACCGAGCAATGGAACTTCTCCGATGACAAGCTCGAAAGCAGCTACGGTGGTGCAACGACCTTCAATTTGACGGGCGGTGTGAGTTTCGGTCCTCAAGGCAACTACAGCTTTGATGCCGGTTTCTACAACATCACCAATAAGCTCTACCAAAATAATGGCTCCATTTACGAAGCGGGTCGTCATTTTGCCGTCAAACTCAATGCTCGTTTCTAAAGCGCTTTGACGATGACAAATAAGCTCGTGAAAACGGCCTATTGGAAGTCACAAGAGCTCGTGACGATCGGGATTTTTGCTGCTGCCATCAAGCTTTCATCTCTACTGATTGCTTTGGCCGGTGGCGGCATGAATCCCGTGAGTCTGATGTTAAAAAACCTTGTTTTTTCGGCGCTTTTGATTGTCTTATTGGCCAAGGTTCGTAAAAGCGGTGTGCTCGTTGTTTTTACGCTCGTCTCCACGATCGTGAGTGCGCTGCTATTGGGTTCGAGCATTACTTTGTTGCCTGCAGCCATCGTTGGTGCGCTTTGTGCAGAAGTGGCCATTTTAATTGTTGGCGGAGCGAAAAAAGCATGGGGGCCCTTTGTTGGCGTTGCTGTTTACGATCTCGCGAGCAAAGTCTTTTCTTTAGGCGTTTCTTATTTAATGATGCGAGAGACGCCTGCCATGGTGGTGTCCGTCATTCCCATCATTGCGATCGGTTACATCGGTTCTTTGATGGGGCTATATGCCGGTTACCGCTCCCTTCGTGAATTGCGTCATGCGGGCATTGTGAGGAGCTAAATGATGGCGCATTCCGTTTTAAATCAACTCGACGCCAGAAGCAAAATTTTGCTGACGGTTTTGGGAGCTATCGCCACCATTGCGTTTTCAACATTGGGGGCGCAATTGGTGCTCTTTACCGTGAGTTTTGTCATGGTGCTTCTGATCAATCGCCCTCTGTTGGTTTTCGTCTTGTACTTACTCATGGGGGCGATGATGGTGCTCGCAAGTGCTTGCACTTGGGTGATGGCCTCCTTCATTCCGAGTTTAGGCGAAATAACGTTTGCCAGTCTCGTTATTCCCTTCCTGCGTGGTTTGACCATGATGAATTGCGTGATGGGGATGGCATTGACGACCAAAATTGAAAACATCATGAGTGCTCTGACCCAACTGCGATTGCCTTTCATGTTGACGTTGCCCGCAACCGTGATGATTCGGTTCATTTCGACTTTCACCAATGATGTGGCCCAAGTTTGGGAAACACTCAAAATCCGTGGTTGGGCGATGGGTTTCGTTTTCGTTTTAAGGCATCCGTATTTGAGTACCCGTTTACTTTTTACGCCACTTCTATTTCGAGCTTTAAAAAGCAGTGAAGCGTTGGGGGTTGCTGCAGAACTCAAGGGACTGGATCGGGGACTTCAACGAAAAGGGGCGATGAATTTTCAGGATCAATCGGATTTTTCTAAAGCGGATGCATGGCTCTTTATCGCTTCTCTTTTCACCGTAGTGATGGCGATTTATATCGAACTTCATTGGATTGAATGGGGACTTAATGTCACCCGTTTCGGCGTGATGTAAGGAGGCCATGGATGATCGAATTTAAAAACGTTTCTTATCGCTACGCTTTTCAGTCAGATTGTGCGGTTAAAGACTTAAGTTTCAAGGTTGAGGCGGGAAGCGTTCTCCTTGTTACCGGTGCTTCAGGTTGTGGGAAAACCACCTTAATGCGCATTGCCAACGGTCTTTGCCCGCATTACTACGCCGGCACTTTGTCGGGTTCAGTGAAAATCAATGGTGTTGAAACGAAAGACGCCTCGGTAGGGGAACTCTCTCAAACCGTTGGCACCCTTTTTCAAGATCCAGAAGATCAGTTTTTCGCATTAGGCGTGAAGGATGAAATGGGGTTTGCGCTGAAAGCTGCGGGCGTGAATGCACAGGAGGTCGACACACGAATTAAAAAAGTAGCGCAACGCTTAGAGATTGAATCGCTTTTGTCGCATTCCATCACGGCCCTTTCTGAAGGACAAAAACAAAGAGTGGCGTTGGGTGAAATTTTGGTGACTTTACCCAAAGTTTTAATTCTTGATGAACCCTCGGCCAACTTGGATCCTGAGGCCACTGAACGTTTGGCGCAGGAGTTGAGAAACCTCAAAAGCCAAGGCTTTGCCATTTTAGTGGTTGATCACCGTATTCATTGGCTTCGTGGCATTGCCGATCAAGTCTTAGTAATGCGCGAGGGCGAAATTTGCCAAAGAGGCGATTTTGAACTTTTAACAAACGATGACATCCGATGCGAGTACGGTTTGCGTGAAGCTCATGTTGAAGATGTTCGAAAGACATTGGCTCAAGCGCTCGATGACTCACCGATTTTAGTCGCTTCAAGCGTGAGTTTTGACTACGAGAAAAACAATCAAAGTGGCGGTTTTTCTCGCTTTAAACGAATTTTTAAAACCCCTGAAAAAGTCTCTCATCGAGCGGAACTCTTAAAAAATATTTCCTTCTCTTTAGGGACGGGCATCACCGCATTGATTGGAGAAAACGGTACAGGGAAAACGACCTTGGCTCGTTTAATGACGGGCCTCAATGAGGGCAGTGGAACGTTTTACTTAAAAGGGAAAGAAACGAAGGCGAGCGACTTACTTAAACACGCCGGACTTGTTTTGCAAAACGCTGACCATCAACTGCAAATGCAAACCGTCAGTGAAGAAATCAGTGCTTGCCTTTTCGCTGCGGGGCAAAGGGATCACTTACACACTCGCATTGATGAATTGATGCAGACGTTTGATTTAACGCCTCTGGCGCAGCGTCATCCGCAGTCGTTATCCGGTGGTCAAAAGCAACGCTTGGTGATTGCCTGTGCGTTGGCAAAAGACCCTGACATTTTGATTCTTGATGAGCCCACGAGTGGACTCGATGGCGCCAACATGCAACGCGTTGCTCGGTGCTTAAAGGATCAAGCTCAAAAGGGCAAAGCCATTTTGTTGATTACCCATGACTTGGAGCTTTTGCAATTGTGTGCACAACACGCTCTGAGAATGGATGAATTGAAAAAGAATTTTTAAACGAAAGGAAAAGAAAATGAACGAAAAAATCCAAGAACTGATGAATGCAAAACGTCCCGTGACGCTTGGACTAATTGCGAAAGAGATCGGTTGCACGGATCTCAAAGCTGCCCAAATGTTGGGTAGTGAACACTGCGTTTTTGCGCGCGATGTTGATGTGTTTGATTATCTTTGGGAAACCATGAGCACGTGGGAAAAAGTGACGCTTTTTATTCTTCATGAAGGCCATGTCTTTGAGATCGCCTCAAAGCTCTCTGCCGGTAAACGTGGCATGGGCTACTACAACATTTTTGACAAAGATGCCGTCGTGGGCGGTCATATCAATGCCGATGCGTTGGGCACGATTGCGTTTATTTCCATGCCTTTTATGGGGCGTGAATCCCACTACGTGGCTTTCTTCGGCAAAGACGAAAAGTTGCATTTCTGTGTTTATGTCGGTCGCGAAAATCATCAACTGATTGAATCTGTGAAAAAGGGTTTCATGGACGCAAAGAATCAATTCGGCACCAAGGAGAACGCATAATGAAAAATCCGGTACTTGTTGTGAGTTCTGTGACGGGTAACACCTACAAAGTGGCGCAAGCCATTGTTGCCGCTTACCCCACGATGAAATTAGCCAGAACGTTGGATGTGAAAACTAATCCGGCACTTATTAATGACAGTGACACGGTGATTGTGGGCTTTTGGTGCGATAAGGGTGGGTTGCCACCGGATTTAAATGAATTGTTGCCGTTGATTCACGATAAAACGTTGGGCATTTTTTCAACGATGACGGGCGATCCCACCTCGCCCAAGGCACAAACATGGTTTGAAGCCCAATGCCAAAAAATTGTGGGCAATGAGAAAAACAATACGATCAAAGGGACGTTTCTTTGCCGTGGGAAATTAAGTCCGATTTTGATGAAGCAATTTAGACAAAATTCGGCTCACTACACACCGGAGCGTGAAGTCACGTGGGCGGCAGCGGCCTCTCACCCCGATGAAAAGGACTGTCAAGACGCCGTTGATGCATTTAAATCCATTTTCCAATAGAGCAAAAAATGCAAAACCTCGAGTCTCTTTATGAATTGTTGGGGCCTGCGGGCGTGGCATTGGTTTTTGTGGCCTTTTATGCCGTTTATCTTTCCGTTTGGTTATCGGTCTATTTGTCGCGCGTGTGGAAAAACTTCCGACGTGACTTTTTGGATTTAGAGCATGGGAAAGATCGCTGTCTGAAAGACCTGGATCGCAAAAATGCCAATCCCTTGATTCGGATTATTTACGACATTGTGGCCACGCACGGCGCTCACTCCGATGACGTTCGAGCTGAAGTCGCCTACCTCTTTCATCGCAATTTCAAAAGTGTCAGCAATGGCCTTTGTTGGCTCAAATTAATTAGCGTCATTTCACCTTTACTTGGTTTGTTGGGTACGGTCTTTGGCATGGTGGCGGTTTTCCAATCGCTTTCCTTCACCGAAATGGCCTCCACGGAAGTTCTGGCAAGCGGCATTTGGCAGGCATTGATTACGACCGTGATGGGGCTGTGTGTAGCGATTCCGACTTTGATGGTCTACTACGCCTTGATGCTGAAGTTTAGAGGCTTTCATATTGAAGCCGTCGAGCACAGCTATCGCGCTTTGGAGGTGATGCAACGCTTACGCGCTAAAACGCAAAATGCGCAAAAGGTTTCACAAGGGGAAGGCGAATGAGTATTTTCTTGTCTTCTGGCCTTTCTCCTTTGGATGAAGAGCCCCAGATCGATTTAACGCCACTCATTGACTGCCTTTTCATGCTCATCATTTTCTTTGTTTTAACGATGAGTTTTTCGCGTCCGGTTTTGGAAATCGTTTTACCTGAAAGTAAGGTCTCTGAAGTCAAACGGGCAGATCGACAAATGAGTGTTTTTGTTCGTGAGGACGGGTCGTACTGGATGGACAATCAGTCCGTTTCTTTAGCGGATGTGGAAAAGAAAATCTTAAGCGTCAAGCAAAGTGTTTTAAACATTCATATGGATAGCAAGGCTCCGTTTAATCGTTTTGTTTCTTTGGTGGATTTGGCTAAAGAGAAAAACGAGGGGCGCTTTGTTATCAGCACAAGAGCAAAGAAATGAGATTACTAACAAAGCCATCACAGGATCGCATTTCTGAGGCCAAAGAAGCGTCTTTGGCCGCCAAACTCTCGGTGACGATGTTGATGATTGGGTTTTGTTTTTTGTCGTTTTTGGCGCTGTCTGAACCATTGAAAATCGCTCAACAGGCAGCGTTAAAAACAGCATTACCTGTCAAAGTGGATTTGAGTGCCAATCCCATGCAAATTGAACGCGATTGGGTATTAATGACCGTGCCCGATAGCGTCTGGCAGGTGAAGCTCAAAGAAGATGAACCCGTTATTAAAAAAGAAAAGAAACCGTTGGTTGAAAAGCCTGTGGTTAAGAAAACAAAGCCTACTAAACCCACGAAAGTCAAGCCCAAGGCTGTGCAAAAAAGCGTAGGTAGCGCACAAAAGGCAATGTCTACTCAAGGCTCTTCCGGAAGTGAGAATCCTACCGCCGTTGCCCTTAAAGAAATCGTTGATGTGATTGAACGTCATAAGCGTTATCCCAAGCGCGCCCGCGATATTGGTTTAGAAGGCATCACGCATTTGAAAGTGGTGGTGGGTAGTGACGGCCGAGTTACGCATTATGGACTTGAAGAGGGTGGAAATGCCCTTTTTAGGCGTGCAACCATGGATGCTGCCAGAGCATTAAATAACTTGCAGACGAGCGCAAAAATGGCCGTGGCTTTGGTGATTCCCGTTCGATATGAGATGGATTAAAAAATGCAACGTTTTGCTATTGAAATTGATCAATTAGAGAAAACTTATAAAAACGGATTTCAGGCGCTTAAAGGGATTTCTTTAAAAGTCGAAGAGGGGGATTTTTTCGCGCTTTTAGGGCCAAACGGTGCCGGTAAATCCACTCTGATTAATACGCTTTCCGGACTGGTTTTGCCGACAAAGGGGAGCGTGAAAGTGCTTGGCAAAGACATTGTTTCTGATCGAGTCGCTGCGTCCATGAATTTAGGCGTGGTTGCGCAAGAAATTATCTACGATCCGTTTTTATCGGTGCGGGAAACATTATGCTTTCAAAGCGGTTATTACGGCTTGGCAAAAAATGATGATTGGATTGATGAACTCTTGCACGAGTTGGGCCTTCAAGACAAGGCACAAACCCCGACACGTTTGTTATCCGGTGGCATGAAAAGACGCGTACTCGTTGCTCAGGCGTTGGTGCATAAACCTCCTGTCATCGTGCTTGATGAACCCACCGCAGGCGTTGATGTTGAACTTCGTCATCAACTTTGGAAATTTATCGGTCGTTTGCATCAAAAAGGTCACACCGTCATCTTGACGACGCACTACTTGGAAGAAGCCCAAAATTTGTGCTCTAACGTTGCCATTTTGAATCACGGGGAAATAGTCGCTCAAGATAAAACCGATCGGTTATTAGAGAACTTTCAGCAAAGCACTGTGCAATTTCGTCTTACGAATGCTGAGCTTCCCAAAGAGTTGGCATCAAAAGTGTTACGACAACAAAACCACAATTATGTTCTCTCTTTTGCAGACACAAAAGACCTCAACGGTATTCTTCAGACACTTTTGAAGGCGAACGTAACGCCAGAAAATCTCACACTTTCGCAAGCGAGTCTGGAAGATGTTTTCGTGAAATTGTTATCGGAGTAGTGCATGGTTCGCGCACAGATTTTTCATTCACACATTGCCTTTTTAACGCTTTTGAAAAAGGAAATTATTCGTTTTAAAAAGGTGGCCTTTCACACGGTAGCCGCTCCTGTTTTGTCCTCTTTACTGTACTTGATCGTGTTTGGTGCTGTACTTCAAGAAAGAATGGTTGTAAGCGACTCCTATTCCTACCTCGACTTCTTGGTTCCGGGGCTCGTGATGATGGCAGTTTTGCAAAACGCTTTTGCTAATACGTCATCGTCTTTTATTCAGTCAAAGATTTCGGGGACATTGAGTTTTATTTTGATGCCCCCCTTGTCGAGCGCGCAGATTGCATTGGCTTATGTTTTATCGGCGACATTAAGAGGACTTTTTGTGGGTTTGTGCGTTTGGGTTGGGACAATGTTTTGGGTGAGTCCCACGATTGACAATTTTGTGTGGATTGCGGTTTTTGCCCTTCAAGGCGCCATGATGATGGCAACTCTCGGATTAATAACCGCAATTTGGGCCGATCGTTATGAACAGATGGGCGTGATTCAAAACTTCATCATCATGCCTTTGACGTTTTTATCCGGTGTTTTTTACTCCACGAAAGCGTTACCGGAGACGTGGCAGCAGCTCACGTTTTTTAATCCCATGTTTTATCTGATTGATGGGTTTCGAGGCGGCTTTTTGGGAGGATTTGAAACGAGTCCCTGGGAGTCGGCTTTGTGGGGAAGCGTTGTCTTGGTGTTGTGTTTTAGTGGAGCGGTTGCTTTATTGAAAGTTGGGTTCAAAATTCGCCAGTAAAGTAACAAATGTACAAATGTGTAGTTGTTGCAAAACGTGAATGGGCGTGTTAATGAGGCAAAAAAGGTTTATTCTTTTTCCTCGCTTTAACGTTTATTTTTAAGTTTGAAATGTCTGAAATTTACGAACATCATTTTGTTGTCGGAAAAGAATCTATCGATGTCTTTCGTCATGTGAATAATCGCGAGTATTTACGTTGGATGGAAGATGCGGCAAGCGCTCATGCAGCAGAACTCGGATGGGACGCTCGAACGCTTATTAAACGTCAACAGGTTTGGGTGGCTAAGCAGCATTGGATTGAATATTTGCGTCCTACTTACGAGGGCGACGAGTTAACGATCTACAGTTGGGTCGATAGTTGGCACGCCTCTCGCTCATTGCGTCGCTATGCGATTAAGCGAGGAGACACTTTGGTGTGCATTGGTGCGACAACGTGGGTGTTCATTGACTTTAAAACCGGTATGCCGATTGAAGTACCTGAAGAAATTAAGAGTTGCTTTACGATTATTGATCCAGAGAGTGAGAAGCTCAAAGAATTAGGGATTCAACGACCGATTCGGTATCGTCCCTAATTCAACTTATTTTTTTGCATATTTTTTGTGCAATGATGAAAATTATTATTTTTTCGACACATTCGTGGGATATGTCGATGCCATCGACATATCAAGAAAATATGTCGAAAAAATGCTAAAAAATCATCATATGGTTGCTCTGAGTGTCGATTTGTCTGAAATGTCCTTCGTAACGAAAAAGAGGTTTTGAAACTCAAAACCTCTTAAATCTCTTTGATTTTCCTACAAATATTTATTTCGTCAAGAAATCACGTTTCACCCAAGCCCACAACAGAGCAATCAATAAAATGGCATAGCACACACAAGCCAACATGCAGCACTCGGCCATGTCCATGAACTTCCATTGCGGAATCAAGTACCAACCATCCGTTGATTGATAAAGTTCAATAAACCAGCGTTGAAGGTCGGATAATTCCACGCCGGGTGCTACCACAGGCGCATCGTAACCGCAGTCACCCGTAGGCTTAAACCAGTCCGGTGCCCACTTATCTAACGGAAGACCAAAGTGATACTTCGCATCCGTTGAGCAACCTTGAAGACCGAACATCGCCATCGGGTCATCGGAGTGCACCGCATCGTGAATCTTGATCAATTTCCACGAGCAAAGCATCGTGTAAATCAAACCATAGAGGAAGATACCCACGCCGGCAATCTTGCCCCAAATCCATTGCGGTTTAATCGCCACAATGAATGCACCCAAGGCCATCACTAAATTGCCGTAACGGATATAGACGCATTGCTCACAAGGCAGCATGTGCATCCAGTCTTGGAACACGTAGTGGGCAATCAACACCAAAAGAACAGAGGTAATCGCAAAGAGTAACCACGGCTCTCGCGTGTCTTGCCACCGAGCCAATGTGTTCATCGGCTCGGTTTTGAAATCTTTAAAAAAGCCTTTCATTCGAGCCTCGGATTACTTCTTGGAAAGTTCACGCACGTTCTCGACCATGCTATCAATCGAGCGAATCGCAGCGGTCTTTAAAAGGTACTTGCCGTTCACAACAAAAGCGGGAACCCCTTGGATCTTGGCAACATCATAGGTGCTGTCCTTCCAAGCCTTAACCAAAGCTTGCACCTTCGGGTCTTGCTTCTTAGCATCAAAATCAGCTCGGCTCATGCCTGCGGCGTCAAGAGCGGTCTTGATGAAAGCATCGGCACCGGCATCCCAACGTTCTTTTTGATCGTGGTAGGCCTTATAAAGGGCGAACTTAGCGTTTTTGTGCATGGAACCTTCAGCGACCGGATCGCGTCCAGCGGCCTCGTCTTCAACCCAAAGGGTAGCCAAAACTTCATCGCCTTCGTTGCCGTACTTGCCTTTGGTGTGGAGGTGGTAGTCCAAGAACTTGAGTTCTTTATCAAGCTTTTGCTTGATCACGGGCACGACACCCTTGTCATAGCGATAGCAGAAGGGGCAGTCGTAGGAGTAGACCTTGATGAAGGTGCCTTGAGCGTTGGGGATGGGTTTATCCAACACCACATAGTCGGTGCCTTCAACGGGAGCGGCAAACGCCATGGCAGAGCACGTTAAAGCGGCAGCCGTTACTAAGAATTTTTTAAACATTTGAAAATCCTTCTTCTTTGTTTTGTAGTTTTTAAAACTATTAAAAACCAATTGACACAAGCAGGAGAGGAGCCCCTGCTTGTGTTTCGTTAAGAAATTACTTGGCGTTAAAAGCCTTATTCAAATCAACAGGCATGGCTTGGTAGCCAGAGGTGTTGTGCAATTGAATTTCAAGGCCCGGTTCCTTTGCACCCCAATTGAATTCGTTGATAAACGGATTCGGAGCGGATTCAAAGGCACCCGTTGCGAGGTTGTACGTTGCACCAGCCGTTGCAGAGTATGTGAAGACAGAGTCTTTATCGGCTTGGTATTCGGTTAAGGACGTCACAGGGCTAAACCATTCATGACCACGTTCTTTACCGTATTCCCAAACTTGTTGAACAGTCATCTTCTTTTGATCGATCTTGTAAATAACGGCACGGCTGTACTTCATGCTAGGAATTGCAGGTTGTTCCATACCACGTGCGTCACCGTTATCGAAGACAGATAAGTAGAAGACATTCTTGTTGGATTTTTGGTCAATACGCCAACCGGTGTGTTGCGTCCAAGACCAATCAAAGGTAGAACCTTCGCACTTGGAGTTTTCGCAAACGATCTTCTTACCGTTCTTATCAACCGGCGTTAACACCTTCTTGGCAAAATCGCCCTTCCAACCTTCCGGAGAGCCCAAAATCCATTTCACCTTCTTGTCGCGACCAATCTTAATCAAAGCCGATTGGTGGCGAGAAGAAATGATGATGGAGTCATCAGTCGGGTCATAGTCGACAGAGTTAACGTGAACCCAGTTGCGACCGGCACCGGAACCGACGATATCGCCAAAGTGATCCGATTCATCCATCTTCGCTAAGTCTTCTGCAGAAAGTGTCTTACCGGCTTGGCTAGCGTCAATGTTCAAGCAAACAGCACCTTGGTCAAGCACCTTAAGAACGTTGTCACGATACGGGTCAAGGATGTCAAAGAGACGCCATTCGTCCACCACGTTACCGTTGGGGTCAACTTCAATAATCACGTCTCGAACCGTACGGACATGCTTACCGTTAGCAAGCTTGTGGTCGGACGAGGCAACGCGAGCAAGATAGTTACCGTTTTGCATCGGATCTAAAGCGTGGGAGAAGTCATTGTAGCCATCAGGTAAACGACGGTTAAAGATTTCACGACCCATCAAGTCATACTTCACGTAACGTTGTCCATAGCCCCAGCTAAAGGCACCGTCTTTATTTTGACGGAAGCCCATCATGATGCCGGCCTTGTAGATGTTATCGAAGTCATAGATGCTCGTCGGATCCATGTACCAACGGATTTCACCCTTGGTATCAATGATGGCGTTCATCGGATAACGGTTCCATTCCAAAGCACCGCCCATCGGGTTATTCCAAACAGCGCGCGTTGAATTGGCAGGGGCGCCGACCATGTTGTTAACAAGGATGAGACGGTCACTAAACTTCGGATCAACCTTGTTGACCGTGACGTCAAAGAAGGAGCTATTTACACCAGCGTAACCAGAGTGACGAATAGAGGCCGGTTGACCGTAGATTTTGTAGATTTCTTTTTCAACGCGTTCTGACTTACCGTTTAAGGTACGCGTATAAGAAACTTCAACCGTGTTTTGATAGTCCGCATAAAGACCGAAAACGGGGATACCGCCGTGCGTACGGATTTGCGTGTCGCTGACGTTGTACTTAATTTCTTGACCGTCTTTTTTCGGAACGATGCGCACCGATGCATTCGTGACAACGTATCCACCGTTACGAATGACAGCCGTCAAAGGTGCAATGTTATAGGGATTGACGATGACGGCGCCAATTTTACCCGATGTAGGATAGGTAACTTTCGGACCAGAAGAGCCACCAGCAGCCATAGCAGAACCGGCAAAAGCAAGAGTTGCCGAAACGACAAGACCAGCGACGAGAGATATGCGGAACATAGGATTTTCCTTAAAAAATTTGAAGAGCGTTTATGTCAAATTTCTAATTTGGCAATGACTAGAAGTGTATAATTTTGTTTAAAATCAATAAATTGTTATTTCTCTTTGGATAATTTCATTCTGTGACAAATCGTTCTTACCAAAATTCGCAAATTAGTTCATTGACGTTTTCAGAGCTTGAGTTTTTCTTGACGCTCTACCGTCTTTGTTCAATCACAGATACAGCTAAAAAATACGAATTAACGGTGCCTGCCGCCTCTCGAGTATTGAAAAAGTTAAGAGGTGTGTTTGACGATCCGCTTTTTATTCGTTCCAACCCCAAATTCTTACCAACGAACCGTGCGCATGAATTGGCGATTCAGATTGAAGATGTCCTGGCTCGTATGAGCGCCATGACTGAGCGCGAGGAATTTGATCCGTTAACACTGACGAGACGGTTTCGGATTGTGGCGGCAGACAATGCCATTATGATTGTGCTGAGAGACTTCATTGATAAATTTTATGAAGTTGCTCCGAACGCTGTTCTCGAGTTTCAACAGGTAGGGCAGGGGATGTTCCAAAAGCTCGAGGATGGTCTTGTAGATGTGGCTTTTTATCCCTCAACGCGGGACATTCCTCCGAAAATTCACGAGCGACGTCTTTATCCCGTTCGCTACAAACTCTGTGTGAGAAAAGGCCATCCTCTCCAAAAATATTGGTTAGAACACCAAGTGTTACCCCTCGAAGAAATCGCAAAATATCGAAAGATTGTTGTTGCAAATCAATTGGGTAGTGAAGCTAAAGTTTATTCACTTGATGAAATTAATCTTCTAGGACAAGAGTGCCAAAAAATTGGATTGTCATTACCGTATTTTGTGCCGATTCCATCGATTCTTGAAAAGACCGATTTAACAGTGTTGTTGCCCGATGAAACGGCACAAGTTTTAAGTCAAACGTATGGGGCAAAGATTGCACTGCTTCCTTATGGTGATAGTAGTGAAAATTTCACCTATTGGACGCGTTTGATTTGGCATGAAAGAACGCATTACGACACTGTGATGCAATGGTTTAGAGGTTTATTGGTTTTGCACGCTAGTAAGCATCACGGCCAACAGCACTAAGCTAATATTTAGTTTTGAAGAAAGTTATCCTTTCTTTAAGTAGTGTGATTTTCAACTTAAGTCAGAAAATAAAATGGCGAGGACATCCCCGCCGGAGGTGGACCAGGATCATTCGATCAGCCCTGACAATTAAATCTTTCATTAACTGCCACTTTGAAAGATTCTAATAATTAGATTTCGTTTTTCAAGGTGAGGTTTCATTAAGGTGCCCTTGTCTTTTCAAAGTGTTGGTAGTCCTTGAGTGACTTCCAATCACCACCCCATTCCCAACCGTGCTTTTTAAATAGCTTATAAGCAAGGTCGTTCTTATCAATTTTGTAGGGGACGGTTGCATTGCGCACTATCCAAGGGCGACCTGCTTCGGGTTGAACGATTGTTTGTCCGTTTTTGACTTTCACGTAGGGGTTATAAAGCGGATTGATATCAACGGCCATGCCTCTGGCATGAGCTGAGAGCTTTTTGCTTCCTTTTACAACACGACAGTTAAAAGCCGATGAGTTATTCGCCGTCATGCTTAATTCATCATCTGCGCCATAGTTGTCAATCAATACCATTTTTTCGATTGGATACTTGGCGATATAGAGTTCTTTCAAGATATCCAAGACTTCTTTGGCAATGGATTGGTGGACGATGAGTTCACCCAATCGAATTTGACCTTGCCCGTCGTAATGCAGCGCCGTCAAATAACGAAAATCTTTGCGGTCATGGTGACAAATTTCTTTCCAGGATTTGTTATTGATGCGTGAAAAAATATCGTTGGAAATCGGGGAAGCGACAAAATAGGAAGCCGCTTTTTCTTGAGCGATTGAAGACGCGCTTACGATGTCGCCTGGTGTCAGGTCTGCGCCCATAACCGTGACGGGGATAAGAGCTAATAGCAACTTCAGAGGAAAAGAAATTTTGCGCATATGGGGTTAAGAAAAAAATGTTGTCCATACAGAACATAATATCAACGTACAAATTTTTCTTGAAATTGGCAAAAAATAACCCCGAATTGAAACATCAACTCGAGGCATTGGATTTTTGAGTGTGGTGGAGACGGCGGGAATTGAACCCGCGTCCAAGAATCGTCCATAACCGGCTCTACATGTTTAGTTTGAACATTTAAAAAATCTCATCTGACTTCACGCCCTCAAACCGGCTCTGGTCAGACCAGACACTCTTTAAGTCTCAACCACTACGCAGCGCCCTCGTAGTGATCCAGCCTGTATTAGTATAAAACCACTGCTAGCGAACTAGCCCGGCCTAGAGGCAAACCGGTGTGGTCCTCGCCTTAATTAGGCGGCGAGAGCGAAACGCTTGTTATTGGCGTTTATTTGTTTTCCAGCGGATTAACAAGGTGACTGGACCTTGACATGCACCAAGCTACTTCGTGA
>DYCH01000077.1:33905-46088 GCA_019418235.1 Sutterella sp. | reverse complement strand
GTGACCCCTGTCGAAACCAGGTCGTCCCCACATAACTTGTCGAACGATGATTATGGCGTAAAAAGCACTTTTTTGCACGAAAAGTTGTAGGAATTTAACAAAATAATTCGTTTTTAAATGCAAATTGCTCTAAAATTCGCTTCGTCTTTGTTTCGCAAAGAAAAACTGCCCACGGTGAGCGTATGAATGAGCAAGAACCGATGGGTAAAATATCAATTTTTGAAAAGTGGAAAGCGTTGTTGCTTTACCACGGAGAATTATGGCAAAAGAAGATCTCATCGAAATGAGCGGCGTTGTGCTCGAAGTGTTGCCCGATGCCCGTTATCGTGTCAAGTTGGACAATGACCACGAATTAGTTGCTTACACCAACGGTAAGATGCGTAAGCACCACATCCGCATTTTGGCCGGTGATAAAGTCTCTCTCGAACTCTCCCCCTACGACTTAACGAAGGGTCGTATCACCTTCCGTCACATCGAAGGTCGTCCGTCTGCTGCTCAAGCCGCCGGTACGAATCGTCGTCGCTAATTGTTAGCGCCGTCGACTTACTGAGTCGTCAGAAAAAAGAATTTTGTGCCGTTAATTTTGCTTTCCGATGAAGGCAGGATTGGCGGCGCTTTCGTGTTGTCTGCCATTGGCAGTACAATAAGCAGAATATGTGTTCTCGAAAGGGATTGAGTCATGGAGCTTGAACTTTGGTATCTCATCGCCGTGCCTGCACTTTTTGTTGCCGGTTGGTGGTTAAGAGGGTTGGATCAAAGACAGCGTGACAATGAACGCCGACCGGAAACTTATTACAAGGGCATCAATTTGCTCTTAAATGAGCAACCCGATAAGGCCATCGATGCTTTTATCGAAGTGGTGAAGTTAGACCCCGAAACGATTGAGTTGCACCATGCTTTGGGCAATTTGTTCTGTCGTCGCGGTGAGTTTGATCGCGCCATTCGCATCCACAATCATCTCCTCAATCGTGCCGATCTCCCGGCTCAAGAAAGATCCTTGGCTTTGTTTGAATTGGCTAACGACTATTTGAAGGCCGGTCTTTACGATCGTGCGGAAGCAAGCTTTAAGCGTTTGCTCGAAGAGCCTGAATATCACTTAGATGCCATGCATGCGTTACTTAATATCTATTGCACGGAAAACGAGTGGGAAAGCGCCATTGAGATGGCCAATCGCCTTGAGAAAGAGGCCGGTGAAAATCACATTTCTGAAATTGCTCACTTTCATTGTGAATTGGCCGATCGTCACCTTCGTCGTAAAGAGGTCGACGATGCCAAGCACCTGTTGGAAGAAGCCCTTAAGATCGATCGTCGTTGCGTGCGCGCTTTGATTGCTCTGGGACACATTTCTCTTCAAACCAATCAACCCGAAGAAGCCCTTTCTTATTGGGCAAAGGTTGAAAGAGTGTCTCCTGAACACTTGACACTCGTGATGGCTCATATGGCAAAAGCTTACGAGATGTTGGGTAAGCACGAACAGGCCATGAATCTGATTCATCGTGCGCTAGCGGATATGCCGCGAGCTGAAACCTTGTCAATCGCTTTGGATATTGTGCAACAAGCCGAAGGCGATGAAGGGGCGATGCGCTTATTAAAAGAAGAGCTTGAGCGTCATCCGAGTCTTTTAGCGTACGAAAAGTTAACGCAATTGCGCTTAAAAGATCACCCCGATAACGCAGAGTTGCAACTTCTGTCACAACTTTTGAAACCCTATGTATCACAACCCGGACGCTATGAATGCTCCGAGTGCGGTTTTAGAGCAAAGGGGTTCCAATGGCACTGCCCCGGATGCTCTGGGTGGGGGACATATCCGCCTACTCGCATTGAAGACTAAACGCAATACTGGCTTGTTAGGGTTTGTACCGACCTAACAAGCCTTTTTAATTTGTTTACATTTTTCAGGGGTTTTGAGACCGATATTCGTCAAAGTTTTTTGTACACTTCGAGTCATAAAACTTATTGTTAATTCAAGGAAACTTCATGTTCAAACGTATTGGCTTATTCATCTTGACCAACTTGGCCATTTTGGTGATGTTGTCGATCATCTTAAACCTCGTTAGTTTCTTCTTCGGGGTGAACTTCTCGCAGATTGCCGGCGGCAACCAAAATTTGGTTTCGCTCTTTATCTTTGCAGCTATTGTGGGCTTTAGCGGTTCCATCATCAGCTTGTTTATGAGCAAAACGATGGCCAAGCACTCCATGGGCTTGCAAATGATTGATGTGAACAATCCGCGCAATGAAGTGGAACGCTGGTTGGTGCAAACGGTTTCGAATTTGGCTCAAATCAAAGGGGTGGCGATGCCTGAAGTGGGTATCTATCACGGCGAGCCCAACGCTTTTGCAACGGGCCCGAGCAAGAACAACTCCTTGGTGGCAGTCTCTGACGGTTTGTTGGCTTCCATGAATAAGGAAGAAGTCGAAGCCGTGTTGGGGCACGAAATGAGTCACGTTGCCAATGGTGACATGGTGACGATGACCTTGATGCAAGGTGTGATCAACACGTTTGTGGTGTTCTTGTCCCGTATCATCGGTAACTTTGTTGATCGCGTGATTTTGCGCAACGAAGACGATGCACCGGGCGCCGGTTACTACATTACGAGTTTGGTTTTAGACATCGTCTTGGGTCTCTTGGGTTCGATGTTGGTGGCAGCCTTCTCTCGCTATCGTGAATACCGTGCTGATGCGGGAGCCGCGGATGCATTGGGTTCACCCGCTCCGATGATCAACGCCTTGGCTCGTTTGGGCGGTCAAGCCCCGACGGAATTGCCCGGCAACGTTAAGGGCTTTGGTATCAGCGGTGGTATGGGTTCTTTGTTAGCCACGCACCCGCCGATCGAAGATCGCATCAAGGCTTTGCGTAGCCATCAACAAAATTAAGTTGATTTGATTTTTAAGAAGTCCGATCCCGAAGCAATTTGGGGTCGGATTTTTGTTTGGTGGTCATGCAGGGAAAGGAAATTTTGGATAAAAAAATGCTCGTCAACCTCAAAAAGGTTACGAGCAATTTTTGCGCTTTAAAAAGTTAGTGGGGTGGGAAATGGGACTCGAACCCACGACAACCGGAATCACAATCCGGGACTCTACCAACTGAGCTATTCCCACCACTAAATTTTTTGGCCCGCCCGACAGGATTCGAACCTGTGACCCTCGGCTTAGAAGGCCGATGCTCTATCCAACTGAGCTACGGGCGGTTTGAATCTTTCAGGGCTATGGTCGGGGCGAAGGGATTCGAACCCCCGACATTCTGCTCCCAAAGCAGACGCGCTACCGGACTGCGCTACGCCCCGTCAAAAGCGCGAGTCGTCATTATGCAGACTTTTTTAAGAAATTGCAAATCTTGTCATTCAAAATATCTTTCAATTTTTTAAAGGTATCACTTAGGCTTTGTTTTGAAAAGCAAATGTGTGTAACGGAGCATTTTTTTGAAAACGCTGGAAATCCGCTCTCTGTACAATAAGGTCATTGTTTTTATTGCAGAGGTTTTTGTATGAAATGGCAGTGTGGTGACAGGGTTTTAGATTTATCTCGCCCTCTCATTATGGGGATTTTGAACGTAACGCCCGACTCTTTTTCCGATGGTGGCGAGCATGACGGTTTTGCTGCCGCCATTGCGCACGCAGACAAAATGATTGAAGAGGGGGCTGACATTATCGATATTGGCGGTGAATCAACGCGTCCTGGCGCAGCCGATGTCGCCGAAGACGAGGAAATCCGTCGAGTGGTGCCGGTGGTTAAGGCCTTGGTTGAAAAGGGCTACATCATCTCCGTTGATACGAGTAAAGCCTGCGTGATGCGAGAAGCGATTAAGGTGGGCGCTCACATCATTAATGACATTCGTGCTCTACGAGAGCCGGGGGCCCTAGAAGCGGTAGCAGAATCGAACGTAGGCGTGTGCTTGATGCACATGCAAGGGCAACCTCGAACGATGCAAGTGGCGCCTCACTATGACGACTTGATTGCTGAAGTTGAAGCGTTTTTATTAGAACGAGCCCAAGTGTGTGAAAAGTCGGGGATTGAGCGCAGTCGTATTTGTTTGGACTATGGTTTTGGGTTTGGGAAGACCGTTGAACAAAACTTTAAACTTTTAGCCAACACCGATCATTTTGTTCGCTTGCCTTATCCTCACTTAGTGGGCTTGTCTCGTAAATCGAGTTTGGGTGCCGTGACGGGACGAGAAACAAAGGATCGAATGGTGGCTTCGGTGACGGGAGCGTTGCTTGCCGCACAGGGTGGCGCACAAATTATTCGAGTGCATGATGTTGCAGCCACCAAAGATGCGTTTACAATTTGGCATAGTACGATTAACGCAAAATAACGATCAAGGTGAATTCTTATGAGTCGTAAATATTTCGGTACCGACGGTGTTCGCGGTCTTGTGGGCGAGTTTCCCATTACGCCTGATTTTGTCATGAAGTTGGGTCAGGCGGCCGGTCGTGTTTTGAAACGCCACATGCAAGGTCATCGCCGTGTACGTGTGGTCATTGGTAAAGACACGCGTGTTTCGGGTTATATGTTAGAAGCCGCCTTGCAAGCCGGTTTTTCGAGTTCTGGCGTTGACGTTGTTTTGTGCGGCCCGATCCCTACGCCTGCCATTGCTTATTTAACGCGTGCGCAGCGCGCCGATGCCGGTGTCGTTATCAGTGCAAGTCACAACCCGTATCACGACAATGGCATTAAGTTTTTTAGCGAATCCGGTACCAAATTTCCCGATGAAGTGGAATTGGAAATCGAAGAAGAGTTGGATAAAGGCTTTTCTTGCGTTGAAAGTAAAGATTTGGGTAAAGCCTGGCGCTTGGAAGATGCAGCGGGTCGTTACATTGAATTCTGTAAATCCACGATTGATAACAATGTGGACTTAAAAGGTTTACGTATTTTGGTCGATTGCGCCAATGGCGCGGCCTATCACGTCGCACCTGCCGTCTATCACGAGCTGGGTGCCGATGTCTTTACCGTGGGTGAGCATCCCGACGGTTTTAACATCAATGACGGCGTGGGTGCTACGCACACCGAAAACCTCTCTAAGAAGGTTTTTGAGCACGGCTGCGATGTCGGTATTGCCTTAGATGGTGACGCTGACCGCTTAATCATGGCTGATGCTCATGGTCACGTCTATAACGGTGATGAACTCCTTTACGTGATGGTGCGCGACCGTATGCTACGTGAAGACGTCAAGGGCGCCGTGGGCACCCTAATGACGAACTATGCTCTTGAAAAGCGCTTTGCGGAATTGGGCGTGGAATTTGTTCGCGCAAAGGTCGGTGACCGCTATGTGTTGGAACAATTAAAAGCTCGCGAAGGTTGGATTTTCGGGGGTGAAAGTTCCGGTCACTTGTTAGTTTTGGATTGCCAAACGACGGGCGACGGTATTGTGAGTAGCCTTCAAGTGTTGGCTGCCATGCGTCGTCAAAATAAATCGTTGGCAGAATTGACCGCTGACATTACTTTGATGCCGCAAGTGTTAATCAATAAACGTATTGAAAAGGGCTTTGATTGGAAGGCTCATCAACCGATGATTGATGCGGTTAAGGACGCTGAAGATAAATTGACGGGACGTGGCCGCGTGTTGATTCGTCCGTCGGGCACGGAACCTTTGTTGCGCGTTATGGTAGAAGCCGATGATAAGGCGTTGGCTCAAACGTTAGCGCAAAAGATTGCTGATACGCTTTAATCGGTTTGTCAGATAACACGAAGGCCTGCATTTGCAGGCCTTTGGCGTTTCTAGGGAAGGAGTAATGAGATAAGAGGTGGCGCAATCATCGGTGCAATGAATGCCGTCACCAAACCAGCCAACCCCATGGCAAGCCCTGCGAAAGCCCCCGCTTTGTCACTGATTTGGAAGGCTCTGGAAGTCCCCATGCCGTGAGCGGAGACGCCCAAAGCAAATCCTTGGATATAGTCCTTTTTAATGCGGAAAAGTTTGTAGAGGGGAAGCGCAATCATTGCGCCCGCAATCCCAGTTAAGACAACGATCCCGGCAGTGAATTCCGGCATCCCGCCCATCTTTTCCGAAATGCCCATGGCAATTGGCGTGGTGACACTTTTCGGTGCCAAACTCATGATGGTTTCAAATGAAGCGCCAAACAAGGCCCCTAAAAGGATGGTCGAGATAATCCCCGTAGCACAACCCACAAACACACCGATAAAGATCGGGGCCCAGAGTTTAGCCAAACGGCGACGTTGATCAAAAAGAGGAACGGCTAAAGCAACGGTGGCCGGTCCCAACAAAAAGTGCACGAATTTAGCACCTTCAAAGAACGTGTCATAAGGTGTATCCGTTGAAATCACCACTGTCATCAAAATTGCTACCGCAATCACAAAGGGGGAAAACACGGTGAGATAACCCGTTTTGCGATAGACCACAATCCCGAATTGATAAGACAGAAGCGTCAAGCAAAGCCACAAGGCGGGTTGAGCTTGCAAGTGATGCCACAAATCAACAATTGTCGTCATCATCCACCCCCAAAAGTTTGGCGGCCCATTGAACCGTTAATCCCGTCACCACCATCGTGACACCGGTGCCCACGACCAAAATCAACGCAATCGCAACCCATTCGGCTTGAATGCGATCAACGTGACGAATGATGCCCACACCCGCTGGGACAAACAAAAGGGCCAAGTGGGCCAAAAGGACAGAAGCGGTCATGCGGACTTTTTCAATCAAAGTGTCGCTTACGAAAAAGCCGATCAATAAAAAAAGCATCCCGAACACAGGCCCCGGTACCGGTAGCCCCAGCGCATAGGAGATCGCTTCACCGACAAGCTGAAGCAGTAAAAATAAGGCAATGGATAAAAGCATCCCAACGTCTCCGTACAAACCCTAGGAGTTAAGGTGGGAAATTGTGTCACTAATGGCAAAAGAATGCCAACGATTTCACTGGGTAAGGGTGCCAAAATTTTGTAACTTCGCCATCAGGTAAACACCTAAGGACTAATCCGAATTACCTATTTTTATGGGTCGTTCTAGAGTTATGAAAGGCATTTGTGTATTGCTGATTTCCTGTGAGGAGGAGAAGCTTATGAAACAATCACGCTGTGCGATCGCCGTTGGGTTAGCGCTTTTTGCGGGCGCTGCTATGGCAGCTGCCATTCCGCAAGTCTCAAGCGACGTTAAAAACTCGGCTGAAGCGATTTATAAAGATCCTGTGATGCAAAAGATGCTCAAGGAGTTAACGAGCAAGGAAAATGCACAATTCCGTTTCAATACGCATATGGAATTGGCTCGTATTGCATCACCTTCTCGCTTTGAAATGCGTCGTCAACAAGAAATTGCTCGTCGTATGGTCGAAGAATGGGGCTTTGATAAGAAAGACGTCATGGCCGATAAAGACGGTGTGATTAAGGGCGCCGGTATTCAGATTGTGGACGGCAAACCCGTTTATAACGTCTGCGTTCGCTTCCCCGGCAGCTACTCTCAACAAAAGGGTGCTAAGACCTATAAGGGTCAATACCCGAAAGTCTTGTTAGAAGGTCACATCGATACGGTGAACCCGGCTGAGTTGCCGCCTGCTGAACGTCCCTATATGCCCGTGAAATTGCAAAAAGCAACTGAACCGATTGTGGCTACGCCTGCTGCTTTAGCTGCTTTGAAAGATGAAGTGCATTTCGATAAGAAGGGCAGGATTATTCAAGATGCGAACTACAAGAAAGCCTATGTTCGCTACGCTGATGAAGCCGAAGCCAAGGCTAAGGGTGGTTATCGTATCTATGTGCCGGGCTTTGGTGATGCCATGGGTAACACAACGTCCGTGTTGACCGCCGCCATCATGATGAAGAAGTACAACATCAAACCCGTCTATGACATTTGGGTTTGCGGTACAGCCGGTGAAGAAGGTAAGGGTAACTTGGACGGCATGAAGCAGCTCTATGGCTACAACCAAGATACGGGTAAGGGTAACAATGCTTTGAATTTCGTTGCCAACTTTGGTGCTGACTCCACTCGCCCGGGCTCGGGCATTATGAATTACTTGGGTAGCTATCGCTTTGAAATTAAGTACACGGAACCCGCAGGCTACAAGCAAGGCGGTGCAGAAGCCCCGAGCGCTTTGATGGCCATGAACCGTTCGATTGCCAAGATTGCTGACGTGAAGTCGCCTTGGGACTTGGATAAGAAGGCTGAACGCACGACCTATACGGTTGGTGTGTCTCGTTGCGATGATGCCAAGCCCGGTGAACGTTCTCGTTCTTGCACGTTGATGGTTGATATGCGCTCGCCCACGCAAGGACCTTTGAGTGCCATTCGTGCTCAAATCGAGCCGACCTTTAAGGCCGCCTTGGACGAAGAAAATGCCAAGTACGGTCGTAAGACCGGTGACAAGGATGCCGTGTCGATGGAATTGGTATGGTTTGGCGATCGCCCGGCTTATCAACGTCCGCACTATAACGACATCGCCTCTCAAATCTATTGGCAAAGCGCTCACACGGTGGGTACCGACATCATTAAGGAATTGCCCACGCGCGCTGCTAGCTTAAACGACAACGTGCCGGCAGCCGTAGGTGTGCCGACCGTGAACTTTAACGTTCATACGCCTGCTGTTAGCGGTGGTGGTCACTCCTTTAACGAATGGGGTATCCCGGGTGATGCCGTTGCTGAAGGTAAGCGCATCTTCCGTATGGTGTTGATGGGCTTGACGGCAGCTGGTTACCACACGAGTTCCGGCAAGGTGATTGCACCGACCGCAGCCGATATGGGTAACCGTACGACTGAAGATATGTATTAATTGTACGCCATGGAAAGGAGTTCATGATGAAAGCAAAATTATTAGTGGCTTTGTTGGGTTCTTTGGCTGCCGGCGTTGCAATGGCTGAAGTCTCTAGCGTTTTAACGGTTGATATCGCTGGTCCCGGCGGTCACAGTAACGGGGCTTACGGTCGCACCAATGCGGTTCACGCTTCGGCTCGTGCGATTATGGAAATTGAAAAAGCCATTCCGTCGCAAAAGCAATGCGTGGTTTCTGCCTTAAACGGTGGTAACTCGGTTAACTCCATCGCTCAAGACGGTCATTTCAAAGTATCTTTAAAGGCTAAAGATGCCAAGGAAATGGAAGCGTTAAAGAAGAAGGTGGATGCGGCTGTTGCTGCTGGCGTGAAGGCTGAAAATGACTTCCGCGGTGTGAAAGAAGGCGATATGACGGGTGGTGTGCCTGCTCATGTTCGCTACACGATCAAGTAAGCGACTCAACTTTAAGTAGTGACTAAGACCGCTGACGGGGAGACTCGTTGGCGGTTTTTGTTGGGCGTTTGAAATGGTATCAATGGTATCAATTGGGTGATACTATTGATACCATTTTTGAATATTTTGAATGTAATGACTAATTTATAACATATTGAAAATAAATAGAATTTACTAAAATCTTTTCGATGGATAGTTGACAGAGAATGGTATCAATCGAGTGATACCATTGATACCATTTATGTAGACGATTTTGTCATTGGTTACCTCAAATTTTTAACCTTATAGAAAATAAGCTTATTGGTAATAAGCTTATTGATGGTAAGGTTATTTCCACGTATACTCTAAAGCATGTGCAAAATGGAGATGCGAGAAATGGTCTTTTCATCAGTAAATATCAATCGTTTTTACGGCCGAGAGCGAGAATTACAACTATTGAAAAAATTTCAAGAAGATGTTTTTGAACGTGGAATCAGTCGATTTGTCGTCGTAACGGGAAGAAGGCGTATTGGAAAAACGCGTCTAATTGAAGAAGCGTTGTCCGATAGCATCGAGATGCCAACAATTTCTATTTACGTTGCTTCACAGTTGGCCAATTCGAATTTGACGGACTTTGTTCATGAAATTCAAAAGGCGCTGGAGATTCCTTATCCCTTAGCGATCTCCAGCTACGAAGACGCTTTCGCCCTCATTTTTAAAGAAGCCGAACGTCGTCCGATAACGCTAGTGTTGGATGAATTCCAAAACTTTAATGTGGTTGATCCGACCGTTTTTGATACATTGCAAAGGTTGTGGGATCGTCAACATCAAAAATCAAAAATCTTGATCGTAACTTGCGGATCTGTGGCAAGTAGCATGAGAGATATTTTTGAAAATGGAAAGGCCCCTCTTTTTGCCAGAGAAAGCGCATTTATACGCTTGATGCCATTTTTACCCCAATTATTAAAAACAATCTTGTCAGATCATAAGAAAGATTTCACAGGCGAAGATTTGTTGTCGCTATACGCCTTTACCGGCGGCGTTGCGCATTATGTGAAGTCGTTTTTGGCTACAGGTGCATTAACATTTGATGAGATGCTCAATCAATCTTTGTTGTTTAATTCTGGGTTGATTTCAGAGGCACAACTCATGATTGCAGCAGAGTTTAAGGGTAATGCTTCTCGGATGAATGAAATCCTGATGGCGATTTCTCAAGGTCGATGTAAGCGCTCTGAACTTGCGTCCTTGTTTGATGTGGATATATCTGGGCACTTGCACCAATTGGAAAATATGTATGGCTTAATTGAGAAGGTTGAGCCACTCGGAAAAAATGGTGCGAAGAGAAAGCGTGTTCGTTACGAGTTGACGGATGAACTATTGGATTTTTGGTACACATTCTGTCTCCCTAATCTCAAAATGCTCCAGTCCGATAAAACGATGGCGTTGCAAGAATTGATCAAGAGTGGATACCCAACCTGGTCTGGGCGAATTTTGGAGCGACTGTACCGCCGTCACTTCAGAAATCTTGGGATTTTTACCGATGTTGGCCCATGGTGGGATAAAAACGGTGAAAACGAGATTGACTTGGTTGCAGTCAATACTGTCCATAAACGCATTGTTTTTGCCGAAGTTAAGCGTAATGAGGACAAAATTGATTTGAATACGCTAAAGAAGAAAGTGGAGGCGTTTTTGACCTTTAACCCTGAGTATGCTTCTTACAAACAGGAGACACTAGCTTTGTCGCTAAAAGAGTTGTCGGCAGACGGTGTATTGCCATTTTTGGATGAAGCGGCTGAGAACTAATCAAAAAAAGAGGCGCTGGTGAACGCCTCTTTTTCGTTGGACCAAGAAGTCTTTGTAGGACTGAGAGATTCGATAAACCAAGGAGAAAAGTTTATCGTCACCCTTGAGCTGGGAGAAAACTTCTTCAACGTTAGTTCCACCCCTTTAGGCCCTATCGTTTTAGAAGCTAGCTCAAACTTCTTTTTGATACTTAGCAATTTACCGAAGAATTCTTTAGCGAACCTTACGAAGTATCATGGTTAGTAGTATATTAATGAGAATAATTCTCAATTGCAAGCTATTTTGTTGTTTTCTTTGCAGATTCTCGTAACGGAGTGTTTCAAAAGAGTCTCAAAACAAAACCGCCGAAAGATTTCTCCTTCGGCGGTCATTTCTCAGACTGAACCTGCTTAAATTTTACCGATCAAGTCATTGGTCATCTTCATGGCCTTTTGACCCGGACGCCATGCGGCAGGGCAAGCTTCACCAGGGTTGGCAGCCGTGTATTGAGCAGCTTGAACCTTACGCAAAAGTTCTTGAGCATCGCGACCGATACCGCTGTCGTGCACTTCCATAACAACGACTTCACCGTTGGGGTTAATGACGAACGTGCCGCGTTCGGCCATGCCTTCTTCTTCGATGAGGACGCCAAAGTTGCGACTTAAGGTAAGCGTCGGATCGCCAATCATCGGGAATTGCACCAAACCCACGGCAGGGCTGGATTCGTGCCAAGCCATGTGCGTGAAGTGGCTATCGGTAGAGACGGCATAGATTTCAACGCCAAGAGCCTTAAAGGCGTCGTAGTTAAGGGCCAAGTCTTGCAACTCGGTCGGGCAGACAAACGTGAAGTCTGCCGGGTAGAAGAAAACGATGGACCATTTGCCAAGAAGGTCGTCTTGCGTGATGTCAACGAAGTCACCGTTGTGAAAGGCGGTTGCCTTGAAGGGGAGGAGGGTCTTTTTGAGTAAAGCCATTTTATTATTCCTTTTTGTTTAAACCGAAACGTCGGTTTTTCAATCAGTGTGCAGACACTTTAACATCATTTGTATTTGAGAGTCGCTCTCATTTGTATCGAGGAATGTCAGGTTGTTAGAGGTGTAAAATCTGCTTAAATGTTAAGCAAAATATTCATGTAAAAATCATAGAAATTTCAATTACTTACAGAGATAATCCGACTTTTTTCTAAGAGATAATCCAACTTTTTCCCGATAGATAATCAGACTTTTTCCGATAGATAATCAAACACTTTTCTCATC
>DYCH01000077.1:0-33895 GCA_019418235.1 Sutterella sp. | reverse complement strand
GTATTCTTTTTTGAGGAATTTTTGAGGGATCATTTCGTATTGAAAAATGAAGACTGAGTACAAGAGGGATTTGTTACGGATTTGTTAGTGAAAATACTAGAAAAAATCCTTTAAATTCGGTAAGATAGGCCCTCTTTCAACTTTTGGCCAGTAAAGCCATGTCTGAACGCGAATTATTATTATCTGATTTCGATTACGACTTGCCTCAAGAGCGTATCGCCCAGTTTCCCTTAGCCGATCGCAGCGCAAGCCGTCTTTTGCACGTCGAACCTGAAAAATTAACCGACTACCACTTCAAAGACATCGTCGATCTTCTTCGCCCCGATGACCTTTTGGTGATGAATAACACCAAGGTGATCAAAGCCCGTCTTTTGGGTAAGAAAGAAAGCGGTGGTGCGGTCGAAGTTTTAATCGAACGTATTACGGGTGAGAAAACCGCCATTTCCATGGCGCGTGCAAGTAAAAGCCCCAAGGCCGGCACCAACTTAATTTTTGAAGCCGAAGGCCGTCAAGAAGTGGTCCACGTGACGGGGCGTGAAGGGGAATTCTTCCTTTTGGAGTTTGAACATCCCGTTTTAGAAGTGTTGGATGTTTTCGGTAAAGTGCCGCTTCCTCACTACATTGAGCATGCAGCAACCAAGGCGGACGAATCACGTTATCAAACGGTTTACGCCAAAACGCCGGGTGCGGTTGCCGCGCCCACGGCCGGTCTTCACTTTACCGATGAGATTTTGAACGCCTTGCGTGAAAAGGGAATTCAAACGGCTTTTGTGACCTTGCACGTCGGTGCCGGTACTTTCCAACCGGTGCGAGTGGAAAAGCTCTCTGAGCACGTCATGCACTCGGAGTGGTACACGATCAGTGAAGAGACCGTAAAGATGGTCAATGAAGCCAAAGCGGCCGGTCGTCGTGTGGTCTCTGTCGGCACAACGAGCCTTCGTGCGCTTGAGAGCGGTGCCGTCGCTAAAGGCGTTTTAGGGGCCGGAAGCCGAGATACGCGCTTATTTATTAGGCCCGGTTACGAATTCAAAATTATTGATGCGTTAATTACGAATTTCCACCTGCCGAAGTCCACCTTGATGATGTTGGTGTCCGCTTTAGCCGGGAAAGAACGCATTGAATCTGCTTACCAATATGCCATTGAAAAAGAATACCGATTCTTTAGCTATGGCGATGCCATGCTTTTGGAAAAAAAGCCGGAGTAATGACAAGTGAGTCTTGAATTTAAATTAAAGAAAACCTCGGGCAAAGCTCGCCGAGGCGAAATGAAACTCAATCACGGTACGGTGCAAACGCCGATCTTTATGCCGGTGGGCACGTACGGTACCGTTAAGGCCATGTCGCCGCGTGAATTGGAAGAAATTGAAAGCCAAATCATTTTGGGTAACACCTTTCACTTGTGGTTGCGCCCCGGTCTTGACGTGATTGAAAAGCACGGCGGTCTTCACCGCTTTATGGGTTGGGATAAGCCCATTTTGACGGACTCGGGGGGCTTTCAAGTCTTTTCTTTGACGGGGCTTCGTAAGATTACTGAGGAGGGCGTGAAGTTTGCCTCTCCCATTAACGGTGACAAGCTTTTCTTGACGCCTGAAGTGTCCATGCAAATTCAAAAGGTGCTCAACTCTGACATCGTGATGGTGTTTGATGAATGCACACCTTATGAAATCAAGGGGCGTCCGGCAACGGAAGCCGAGGCCGCCAAGTCCATGCGTATGTCGCTTCGTTGGGCTAAGCGCAGTAAGGACGAATTTGAACGCTTGGGCAATCCCAATGCACTTTTCGGTATCGTGCAAGGCGGGATGTTTGAGCACTTGCGCGAAGAGTCGTTGCAAGGCTTAAAGGATATCGGTTTTCATGGTTATGCTGTGGGTGGTTTGTCTGTGGGTGAGCCCAAAGAAGACATGCATCGCATCATGGAAAAGATCGTTTGGCAGTTGCCCGAAGACAAGCCCCGTTATTTGATGGGGGTCGGGACACCTGAGGATTTGGTCGAAGGTGTGAGCCAGGGCATTGACATGTTTGACTGTGTGATGCCCACACGCAATGCTCGCAACGGGTGGCTTTTTACGCGCTACGGTGACGTGAAGATTCGCAATAGCAAATACAAAGACGATTTGCGCCCGTTGGATCCGACTTGCAATTGCTACGCTTGTAAGAATTTCAGCCGAGCCTATTTGCATCACTTGCAAAAGGTTAACGAAATCTTGGGCGCTCGCTTAAATTCCATTCACAACCTTCATTACTACCTCAATTTGATGAAGGAAATTCGTGAAGCGTTGGATAACGATCGCTTTGAAGAGTGGCGTGATCAATTCCATCGTGATCGTGCTCGCGGTGTGGATTAACCGTTAAGACAAGTTTTGTTGCTATTTTTGGGTCAAGATTAATGAAACCCTTGACCCAAAGGTGCAAAAGCACAAGATGAGTCCCGTATAATTCAAAAACATTCACGTAAAGATAAATTCTTTACAACTGATTTTTTGTCATGGAGAAAAACATGTTCTTTATTTCTGATGCTTATGCTCAAACGGCTGCTGCCGGTGGTGATGCTATGAGCTTTATCACGAGCCTTTTGCCGATGGTTTTGATCTTTGCGGCTTTCTGGTTCTTCTTGATCCGCCCGCAACAAAAGCGTCAAAAGGAACACGCCAAGATGGTCGATACGTTGGCTACGGGCGATGAAGTGTTGACGATTGGCGGTATCGCTGGTCGTGTGGTGAGCATTGAAGAACAATATATGGTTATTCAAATCGCTAACGTTAAGGCCGAACAAGTCACCTTGACGATGCGTCGCGACGCCATCCAAGCCGTTTTACCCAAGGGTACGATTAAGACGTTTTAATACGTGAAGAAAACAGAACCGTCATCAACCACGGTTCTGTTTCATTTAGCGGCTAGCCAAAAATAAGAGTGAAATCCGCTATTGGAGAGCGCGTCGCCTGACGACGTTCTCTTTTTCCTTTTTAACGAGGTCATACAGTGAATCGCTATCCATTATGGAAGTACATCATCATTGCCCTCGCTTTGATTATCGGCATGATCTATACGGCACCGAACTTCTACGGGGAGTCGCCTGCTGTTCAAGTCTCAAGCCAAAAAGCGACGGTCAAGGTTGACGAAGCGCTCTACGCGCGTGTGCAAGCAGCCTTAACAGAGGCAAAATTGAAACCTAACGGTCTGTTCTTTGAACAAGGGGCCCAACAAAACACGATTCGTGTTCGTTTCGATCCGACGCAAGCTGAACAACAACTTCAGGCCAAGGAAGTGATCGAGCGTGTCTTAAACCCTGATCCGACCGATCCGTCTTACGTTGTGGCATTGAATTTGGTGCCTAATACCCCGCAATGGCTTTTGAGCTTGCATGCTTTACCCATGTATTTGGGTTTGGACTTGCGTGGCGGCGTGCACTTCATGCTCGAAGTGGACATGGAAGCGGCGGTTCAAAAGCGTGTTGACGCTTTAGCCTCTGACCTTCGTTCTCAATTCCGTGACGAGCGCATCCGTCATGCCGGCATTACGCGTGCAGGTAACGCATTGGATGTGACGTTCCGCTCTGAAGAAGAACGCGGTAAGGCTCGTGACCTTTTGCGCAATACCCATAACGATTTGACGATTGAAGAACGCGATGTTGACGGCAAGTATCATTTGATTGCCACGATGACGGCTTCTTCTTTGCAAAACGTGATGGATTACGCCTTAAAGCAAAACATCTCTACGCTTCATAACCGTATTAACGAATTGGGCGTGGCTGAACCCGTGATTGCTCAACAAGGCGCAACGCGTATTGTGGTGCAATTGCCGGGTGTGCAAGATACGGCTAAGGCCAAAGACATTTTGGGTCGTACGGCAACGCTTGAAATCCGCATGGTCGATGACTCTCCCGAAGCTTACGCACAATTGAGTGCCGGTACGGTGCCCTTTGGTGATGAACGCTACCTTGACCGTGAAGGCAATCCCATTTTGGTGAAACGCCAAGTGGTATTGACGGGTGACAACTTAAATGACGCTCAAGCCGGTTTTGATCAACAAACGCAAGAGCCGACTGTTAACTTGACGTTAGACTCTCGTGGCGCTCGTATTTTCCAAGACGTCACGCGTGAAAACGTGGGTAAGCGCATGGCCATTATCCTTTTTGAAAAGGGTAAGGGTGAAGTCGTGACGGCGCCTGTCATTCGTCAAGAAATTGGCGGCGGTCGCGTGCAAATTTCTGGTCGCATGACAACGACGGAAGCCACCGATACGGCATTGCTTTTGCGTGCCGGTTCTTTGGCCGCTCCCATGGAAATCATTGAAGAACGTTTGGTGGGCCCGAGCTTGGGGGCTGCGAACATTGAAGCAGGTTTCCGCTCCACGCTTTACGGTTTTGCCGTCGTGGCTATCTTCATGATCATCTACTACCAAGTCTTTGGTGCGATTTCGGTCTTTGCCTTGACATGTAACGTGATGCTTTTGATTGCATTACTTTCTATGCTTCAAGCCACGTTAACCTTGCCGGGTATTGCAGCTATTGCATTGACTCTTGGTATGGCCGTTGACGCCAACGTGTTGATTAACGAACGTATTCGTGAAGAATTACGCGAAGGACGTTCGCCTCAACAAGCCATCAGCGAAGGTTTTGATCGCGCATTTGCCACGATTTTGGACTCCAACATTACGAGTTTGATTGCCGGTATTGCCTTGTTGATTTTCGGCTCCGGCGCTGTTCGTGGTTTTGCCGTGGTGCACTGTTTGGGCATTATGACGAGTATGTTTACCGCCATTATGGTCAGCCGAGGTTTGGTGAACTTGATCTACGGTCGTCAGAAGAAGCTCAAGCGTATTCATGTGGGTCAAATTTGGAAGCCCACTGATAACAACTAAAGGAGTCTGTGATGGAGTTATTTAGAATTCGGCGCACGATTCCTTTCATGCGCTACTCAAAGATCTTTAACGCGATTTCTTTTGTCTCGTTTTTGATCGCCGTGTTCTTCTTGTTTACGAAAGGTTTGGCCTTCTCGATCGAGTTCACGGGCGGTACGGTGATGGAAGTCTCCTACCCGCAAGCTGCTCCCACGGAACAAATCCGCGAGGAGTTAAAAGATAAACTTGGCATCGAAGCGGCTGTGCAAAATTTTGGTACGGCACGCGACGTGATGATTCGTTTGCCCATTGGTGCTGATGAAACGTCTGGTGAACAAGCCTCCAAGGTGATGGGGGTTTTGCATCAATCTGAACCCGGCGCCACGATGACCCGCGTGGAATTCGTGGGCCCGCAAGTGGGTGAAGAATTGGCAACCGACGGTTTGACCGCTTTGATTTTGGTGGTCATCGGTATTGTGGTTTACTTGGCCTTCCGTTTCGAATGGAAGTTCTCTGTGGCCGCTATTATTGCTAACTTGCACGACGTGATTTTGGTCTTGGGGATTTTCTCCATTATGCAATGGGAATTCTCGCTACCGGTGCTCGCGGCTGTTTTGGCTGTTTTGGGCTACTCAGTGAACGAATCCGTGATTATTTTCGACCGCTGTCGTGAACACTTCAAGAAGATGCGTCGTGTGGACTCTCAAGAGATCATCGACTCGGCCATTACCGCTACGATTTCTCGTACGGTGATTACCCACTCGTCAACGCTTGCGATGACGTTGGCCATGTTCTTCTTTGGTGGCCCTGCACTTCACTACTTCTCTTTGGCTTTGACGATCGGTATTTGCTTCGGTATTTACTCTTCTGTGTTCGTTGCTGCCGCCATCGCCCTTTACTTGGGTGTGAAGCGTGAAGACTTGGTCAAACCCTTGAAGAAGGAAAATCCGCAAGAAATGGTTCCTTAATCATTTTGAGTTGATTTTTTAACACACAAAAAGCCTTTCAGTCATTATGATTGAAGGGCTTTTTAAATGATTAGAAAGGACAGACAATGACGACGGTCGAAGCGTTGGCAAAGAAGGTGTTAGAGGGCGGTGAAATCGCTCGTGAAGAGGCGTTAGCACTTTATGATGCGCCTTTGGAAGAGCTGTGTCACTGGGCCAATATGATCCGAGAAAAGTTTTGTGAAAACGGCTTTGATCTTTGCACGATTATTAACGCAAAAAGCGGGCGTTGCTCGGAAAATTGTCGGTTTTGCTCTCAGTCCATTCATAGCCACACGGCAAGTGCTGTTTATCCGTTATTAAGCACCGAGGAAATCGTCAAACAAGCCGTTCGTGATGCCGCTCAAGGGGTGTTGCGTTTTTCGATTGTGACGTCTGGGAAACGCCTCACTAATCGTGAAGTTTTAAAAATCTGCGAAGCGGTTAAAGCCATTAAAGCTGCGTGTGACATCTCGGTTTGTGTTTCGTTGGGGCTATTGAAAGAAGAACAGTTCGTTTGGTTAAAAGAAGCGGGTGTGGAGCGAGTTCACAACAATTTAGAGACCTCGGAGCGCAATTTTCCGAACGTCTGCACGACGCACACTTTCTCTGACAAGGTCGATGCCATCCTTGCCGCTCAACGCGCAGGATTGCCCGTTTGTAGTGGTGGCATCATGGGGTTAGGCGAAACAATAGAAGACCGCATTGACATGGCCATTAGCCTCAGAAAGCTTGGTATTAAGAGCATCCCCGTGAATATGTTAAATGCCATTGAAGGCACGCCTTTTGAGGGGAATGTGCGCTTAACGCAGGATGAACTTCGTCGCATTGTGGCGGTTTATCGCTTTATTTTGCCGGGAGCATCCATTCGTCTAGCGGGTGGTCGTGGGCTTTTGGCTGATAAGGGGAAAAGCTGCTTTATGTCGGGCGCCAATGCGGCGATTTCAGGCGATATGTTGACGACCGCAGGGATTACGATCGCAACGGATAAAGCGATGTTGGATGAGTTGGGATTTGTGCCGAAACGCTGCAACGGCTAATGGTTTGAGTGTTTGGGAGAAGGGCGGTCTGCTTGAAAAAGTGGGCCGTCTTTTTCGTTTTTGAGGTGTGAACTTAACGGCGAACTTAACAGGTGTTATGTAAGTGATCACTTAACTGATCAGATGCTAAGTTAAATGTTAAGTTGATGAGGTTCTGTTGGTCTAGATAGGACATTTTTTGTAATGAACTTGTGTGGAGGTGCCGTAGTGTGCACCTCTTTTTGTTTTTGAATTAAAAATTTATGAAATATCAATGGGTTAATTGATGTCTTTCTGATTTAAGAGTTTGTTTTAAAAGACTGAGAGCAGATTTTAGTCGTAACACAAGTGATAGAAGTGTTGCAAAAAGACAACATATCTAAAAAGTAGTTTGAAAGAAATCTTGACTGCATGGGGGGGGGTATGGCGCACAATGCATACAGAATCACTGAAGGAATTATTGAGATCTTCGGTTATTCAACTCTTTTGTATAAGAAGGAAATTATCATGAAAAAGACTTTAGCTGCTGTCGCCGTTTTGGGCGCATTTGCTGGTTCTGCTTTGGCTGCTGACGTGACGTTGTACGGTCGCGTTAACCTCGGTCTTAACTATACGCACGTTGATGAAGGCTCTACCGATACCGATTCGTTCAAGTTGAATTCTGGCGACGCTACGGGTAACCGTTTCGGTTTGAAGGGTTCTGAACAAATCTCTGAAGGTTTGACGGTTGGTTTCCAATTGGAACACGGCTTTAATTCTGATGACGGTAGCGATGGCTCTTACACCGACAAGGCTTTCGGTCGTGAAGCTCGTCTTTATGTTGCTACGAACTACGGTACGTTGCACATGGGTCGCTTCGGTGCATTAGATTCTGGCGCTGGTTCTTTAGCTGTTGCTGATAAGTTGACGGCTGGTGGCACGGGTTATGGTGACATCATCATCGACCAAGGTCGTGTTTTGAAGACGTTCAGCCGTTTGGATAACTCCATTGCTTACACGTCTCCTGCTATTGCTGGCATGACGTTCAGTGCCATGGCTTCTTTGGGTAATGACGGTAAGGATGCATACGTCAAGGCTGATGGTACGCCTGTTGCTGCTGAAGAATGGGGCAAGGGTGAAGGCTCTTCCGACGTTGATCGCTACTATGGTTTAGCTGTTAAGGGTCAATGGGGTGCCATGGGTGCTGGTTTGGTTGTGAGCCAAATTGATAAGGGTCACGATCAAAGCCCGAAGGCTGAAGACGACGCTATGAACGTTACGGCCGGTGTCAACTATGACTTTGGTGTCGCTAAGGTCTTCTTGGCTGGTAACTACTATGACGAAGGTAAGACTGCTGCTGACATGGATTACAGCCAATATGGTGTTAGCTTGACGGTTGCTGCTCCGGTTGCTTCTGGTACGTTGGAAGCTGGTGTTGGCTACGCTGTAGGCACGAACGACCTCGCAGCTGCTGGTACCGATGACGAAGTTAAAATCTTGAACGTTGGTGCAATGTACAAGTACCCGTTGAGCAAGCGCACGTATGTCTACGCCGGTGTTGGCTATGACCAAGAAGAAGAATACGGTGCTGACAAGGTTAAGACGACCGAAGTTATCTCTGGTATCACGCACCACTTCTAATCTGAATTTCGGCAGTTTATTACTACCTTCTGCCAAATTTAGTTAGTCGAAAAGCCCTGAGAAACTGATCACTTCTCGGGGCTTTACTCTAAATCCCATCGTGGAATACCTTTTCATGTCAGCTACCGATCGTCGTCCGGGTCAGGCTCAACCCGAATACCTTAAAAAGATTGCCTACAACGTCTTTGAACTGGGGCATGGCTATAAGACTTGTGCCGCCGTGTTGGATTTATCGATCTACACCGTGCGCGAATGGTATGCACAATATAAGCTCGGTCTTTATAAACCAAGCACTATCGAATCAAAGAACAAGAAAACGTTCTATAGCCAAGCGTTTCGCCATAAGGTTTTGAGCGATTATTTTGAAAACAAACCGTCAATAACTGAACTTTCAAGACGCTATGAAGTGTCAAAACGAACGTTGAAACGTTGGATTGATGAGCAAAACAAAACTGAACAATGAAGTTTGAACTTTGGTGAGTGGGTTGAAAAATTCGCCGTTAAATGTTCAAATTGTGTGTTGAGGAGTTGTCTCTTTTAGGCAACTCTTTTTTTATGCGTAAAAACTGATTTTATTAAGATGCCTTAATTTTAGTAGAGATTTTAAATGCTTATAAATATCAACAAGATACGACATTGACTTCTTAGAGAAAGGTGAGATTGAGAACGCAGTTTTTGCAAAAAATCCTAAATAACTGAATAAGAAAGATGTTGCAAAAAGACAACACATTTCAGCAGTGTGATAAATGAAATCTTGACGACATGGGGGGGGTATGGCGCACAATGCATACAGAATCGCTGCAGGAATTGTTTACATCCTCGGTTATTCGATACTTTTGTATAAGAAGGAAATTCATTATGAAAAAGACTTTAGCTGCTGTCGCCGTTTTGGGCGCATTTGCTGGTTCCGCTTTGGCTGCTGACGTTACCCTTTACGGTAAGGTTGACCTTGGTTTGCAATATGTTCACTCTGAAGACGCCGATGGCGTTAAGACCGATACATGGGGTCTTAAGTCTGGTAGCTCTGCTTCTTCTCGTTGGGGTATCAAGGGTTCTGAACAAATCTCTGAAGGTTTGACGGTTGGTTTCCAATTAGAAGACGGTATCAAGGCTGATGACGGTACGACCGGCGACATGTTCGATCGTGAAGCTCGCCTCTATGTCACTACGGATTTCGGTACGTTGCACATGGGTCGTTTCGGTGCTTTGGACTCTGGTACTGGTTCTTTGAACATCGCTTCTAAGTTGACGTCTATGGGTACGGGTTATGGTGATACGATCGGTAACCAAGGCAACGTTATGAAGACGCATTCTCGTAACAACAACTCTATCGCTTACACCTCTCCGACATTCGCTGGTATGACGTTTAGCGCTATGGCTTCTTTGGGTGACGATACGTATGGAGATGACACGGTTGATTTGACTACGGGTGAAATCGTTGCTGGCAAGTTGGAAGGTAAGGAAGGTTCTTCTGACGTTGATCGCTACTACGGTATGGGTTTGAATGGTCAATGGGGTGCTTTGGGTGCCGGTTTGGTTGTGAGCACGCAAGACTATGCAAATCATACGGAAGACAACTCCACGAACGTTACGGCTGGTGTCAACTATGACTTCGGCGTTGCCAAGGCTTACTTGGCTGCCAACTACTACGACTCCGGTAAGAAGGATGTTGATCAATGGGGTACGGTCGTTAGCGTTGCCGCTCCTGTTGGCGCAGCTACGGTCGAAGCTATGGTCGGTTATGGCGTTGAAAGCAACGCTGATGTCGACAACAAGATCTTGACGGTTGGTGGTATCTACAAGTATCCGTTGAGCAAGCGTACCTACGTTTACGCAGCTGCTGGTTACACGCAAGAAGATGCTGACGATGCTGCTAACAAGGTTAAGACCACTGAAGTTGTTTCTGGTATCTGCCACAACTTCTAATCTAACATTGGGCAGTTTGCTACTACCTTCTGCCAAATTTAGTTAGTCGAAAAGCCCTGAGAAATTGATCACTTCTCGGGGCTTTGTTCTAAATCCCACCAAGTGGAATACCTTGCTATGCCAGCCACCGATCGCCGTCCGGGTCATACACAACCCGAATATCTTAAAAAGATTGCTTACAACGTCTTTGAGCTGGGGCACGGCTACAAAACATGTGCCGCTGTTTTGGATGTGTCGGTCTACACTGTGCGCGAGTGGTACGCTCAATATAAGTTAGGTCACTATGACGCTGACTTCATGGAGTCAAAACCTAAAAGAAAGTCCTACAGTGTCGATTTTCGTCAAAAGGTGATTAAGGATTACGTAGAAAGTCAATCGACTATTTCAGACATTGCCAGACGCCACGAAATTTCAAAACGCACCGCCAGACGTTGGATTGAAGATTTTGAAAAAGAACAAGCGAACGCTACTAAATAGGTATGCGTTTCAATAACGAAAGCCGAGCCTCAAAACTCGGCTTTTAATTTTAGCGGTGAAATGTATGCAAAACGCAACGTTAAATTCAATCTTTTCAGTCCAAAAGAGCGCATTGTCACAATATTTTGATAGCCTGAAAGAAGTAGAGCTGAATTCGTTTGAAGATTGTTTGATTGTGGGTTGTACTTTTAGCATGAAAGGGAAAAGTATCATGAGAAAAACATTAACTGCTGTTGCTGTTTTAAGTGCATTTACCGGTTCTGCTTTGGCTGCAGACATTGCACTCTATGGCGTGATTGATCTCGGTTTGCAATACCAAAATAGTCAGCTTAAACAAGATAATGAAGGGTTTAAGACGGATATTGATACGGATTCTTGGGGGCTTGAATCGGGTTCTAATTCGGGTTCTCGTTGGGGTATCAAAGGTTCAGAACAAATCACAGAAGGCTTGACGGTTGGGTTCCAATTGGAACAAGGCTTTAACGCAGACGCTGGTGACTATGCTGACGAAGACCGATTCTTTAATCGAGAATCTCGTCTCTACGTCCAAACACCTTATGGCGAAATCGGTATGGGTCGCATGGGTGCTTTGGATTCAGGTTTGGGCTCTTACGACATGATGGAAGCGGCAAGCGCTTTTGGTACGGGTTGGGGTTCTACGATTGGTGCCAGTACTGCGATTCTTCGCGGTATGGGCGATCGGATGGACAATACCATCACCTATAAGTCTCCTGAATTTGGTGGTGTGACCATCTTGGCTCAAGTTTCACTCTCGCCGACAAGTGAAGGTAAAGAGTCTTCATCTGACACCGATCGCTACTATGCTTTAGGTGCTAAAGGTCAGTGGAATGCTTTAGAAGCCGCTTTGGTGGTGAGTTCTACCGATTACGATCGAGGATTCGTTAACGAATATGGGGGCATTTACCCGAACTACTCCAAGGTAGTGAGCGGTTATGTCGCGTACGATTGGGGTGTGGCTAAGACGACTTTAGGCGCCCAATATTATGATGACATGAGAAATTCTCCGTTTAATCCCAACAGCCCCGATGGTGAAGAGGATCATCTGATTCATCAGTCGAATATTTATCCAACAAAAGGCTATGGTGTGATGTTGAGTACGACAGTTCCCTTGGCCGGAGGCGATCTTTTAGCGTCCGTTGGTTATGCTGATTATGAAGTCGATGTTGAACATGACATTACTTGTGATGCTTTCAATTTTGGTATCGGCTACCAATATCCGTTGAGTAAGCGCACGTTTGCTTATGCGGGGGCAGGCTATACGAAGTTCAACGGTGATTTGAGGTTAGATGGTGCAAAGAATTCTAGTGACAAGAAGACCATCGAAGTTGTCTCCGGTTTGGTTCACACCTTCTAATTTCATCTCGGCAGTTTGCTAACTGTTGCCGATTCTTAAGCCCTGAGAGTTTTCTTGGGGCTTGTTTTTACCAAGTAACAAAATGTATCTAAAACGCAACACCAGATTAAATTTTTCCAACTAAAAACAACACTTTATCTGAATACTTGATAGCCTGAAAGAAGCAAAGCGGAATTCATACAAAATTTTTTCGATGTTGGGTTGTACTTTTTACGTTAGAAGGAAAAGTATTATGAAAAAAACATTAACTGCTCTTGCTGTCTTAGGCGCATTCGCCGGTTCTGCGTTGGCTACGGATATTGCTCTTTACGGTGTGGTTGATCTCGGTTTGCAATACCAGAACACCAAATCTGAAAACACTCTTAGCAATAACGTTGACTATTTCATGGGATGTGAAAAAGGACACTTGGGGTCTTGAATCGGGCTCTAACTCAGGTTCTCGTTGGGGTATCAAAGGCTCTGAACAGATTTCAGAGAACATAACCGTCGGCTTCCAATTGGAGCAAGGTTTCAATGCTGATGCCGGTGATTATGCAGATGATGATCGATTCTTTAATCGCGAATCCCGTCTTTACGTTCAAACGCCTTTCGGTGAAATCGGCATGGGTCGTATGGGAGCCTTAGATTCCGGTTTGGGTTCTTATGACTTAATGGAAGCCGCGAGCGCCTTTGGTACCGGTTGGGGAACGATCGGTGCAAGTCCGACCATTTTGCGTGGCATGGGTGATCGTATGGACAATACCATCACCTATAAGTCTCCCCAATTTGGTGGTGTCACGGTCTTGGCACAAGTTTCATTGTCACCAAATAGTTATGGCGTTGAATCCTCTTCAAATTCTGACCGCTACTATGCTTTAGGTGCTAAAGGTCAATGGAACGCATTAGAGGCGGCTTTGGTTGTGAGTACAACTGACTACGCTCGACCTTATGCCAATCTCGGCGATGGTTTCCCAGATAATTCTAAGGTTGTGACGGGGTATGTTGCATATGATTGCGGTTTCGCAAAGACAACTTTGGGTGCTCAATATTATGATGATATGAGAAAGGCTCCGATTGAGCTCAACTTAGGGTTTGGCTATATCGATGAAGTGTTGAATGAGATCTCGACAATCTTTGCAACCAAGGGATACGGAGTGATGTTGAGTACAACAGTTCCATTAGCCGGCGGCGAATTCTTAGCTTCGATGGGTTACGCTGATTACGAATTGACACTTGCCTCTGACTGTACATACGATGCTTTTAATTTTGGCATTGGTTATCAATATCCGTTAAGTAAGCGCACGTTTGTTTATGCGGGTGCTGGCTACACGAAGGTTAGTGGTGATATGCCGATAGAATCATATAAGATTGCTGTCGATAACAAGACTATCGAAGTCGTCTCCGGTTTGGTTCACACCTTCTAATTTCATCTCGGCACGTTTCTAATTTTTGCCAACTTCAAGCCCTGAGAATTTTCTTGGGGCTTGTTTTTACCGAGTAACAAAATGTATCCAAAACGCAACGTTACGTTCAAGTTTTTGTGTCTCTAAATATCCCATTGACTGAATACTTGGTAGCCTGAAAGAAGCGAAGCGGAATTCATACATAATTTATAGATATTGGGTTGTACTTTTTACATTAAAAGGAAAAGTATCATGAGAAAAACATTAACTGCTCTTGCTGTCTTAGGTGCATTCGCCGGTTCTGCGTTGGCTACGGATATCACTCTCTACGGTGTGGTTGATCTCGGTTTGCAGTATCAAAATACCAAGATTGACGCTTCTGCAAATAGAGCTTCTGGTGAGCATGAATCTTGGGATATTACGTCGGATACATGGGGTCTTGAGTCTGGCTCCAACTCAGGATCACGTTGGGGGATTAAAGGCTCAGAACAAATTTCTGAGGACATTACAGTCGGCTTCCAATTGGAACAAGGCTTCAATGCCGATGCTGGGGATTATGCGGATGACGATCGATTCTTTAACCGTGAATCCCGTCTTTACATCCAAACGCCTTTCGGTGAAATCGGTATGGGTCGTATGGGGTCTTTAGACTCCGGTTTGGGTTCTTACGACTTAATGGAAGCAGCGAGTGCTTTTGGTACGGGCTGGGGCTCTACGATTGGTTCAAGCACTGCCATTCTTCGTGGCATGGGTGATCGTATGGACAATACCATCACCTATAAGTCTCCCCAATTTGGTGGGGTCACGGTTTTGGCTCAGGTTTCGTTATCCCCTGATAGTGACGGTAGAGAAGGATCTTCAGACACCGATCGCTACTACGCTTTAGGAGTCAAAGGACAGTGGAACGCTTTTGAAGTTGCTTTGGTTGCAAGTACAACCGATTATAACCGCGAGTTTGCTGGAGGTCCGTATCCGAGTAACTCCAAGGTTGTGACGGGGTATGTCGCCTACGACTGTGGTGTTGCTAAGACGACCTTGAGTGCTCAATACTACGATGATATGAGGAAGTCTCTAGTCGATTATGACTCTGATGATCTCGTCATTGATTTATTAATGAATATTTTTGAGTCAAAAGGCTATGGTGTGATGTTGAGTACGACGGCCACTTTGTCCGGGGGTGAGTTCTTAGCTTCCGTTGGCTATGCTGATTATGAAACAGCACTTGATCCTAACTATTTCTTCGATACATTTAATGCAGATGCTTTTAATGTAGGTGTGGGTTACCAATATCCGTTGAGTAAACGTACGTTTGTTTATGCCGGTGCTGGCTACACAAAGGTTAGCAGTGATATAACGAGAGGTGTAGGAAAAGCTTCTTATGACGAAAAGACCATCGAAGTCGTCTCCGGTTTGGTTCACACTTTCTAATTTGCTTTTTAGTTAACCACTAACAAAATAGCCGAGCGTGAAAACTCGGCTATTTTGATGACAAGACTTTCAAAGCTTACGGTGCGCGGTTGTAGAGCGTTTGCAACACACCACGAATTACCAAGTCCGTTGTCTTTTGATTTAATCCGTCAATCGCATCCGGTTCGGTTAAAGAAGTCGGATCATACTCTTCAGGTTGCTTTTTCATTTCGGCAATCACAATGTCTTTCCAGAAGGCCGGTGCTTCGCTTTCTTCCCAATAGCCACGACCTCGACCAAAGTGAGCGACAGCTAAATAAAGCAAAATGGCTTCTAACAGATAGTTTTGAAGAGCGATCTTGCTCCAAGAAACGCGTGTACCGTGCACGCCCTTGACTTGGTTATAGGCAATGGCAGCACCTGCGCCACCAATGGCGCCAATAACGGTACCTAAAAGCGTTCCAAGGCCACCCGTTAAGCCACCTGTTGCCAAGTCCGTTGCAAGGCCGCTCGCAGCACCAGCGCCCACGGCACCCACAATGGCAGCTCCCTTAGGGTTGGCCGCGGTATTGACCGTCCAGTCCGTCTTTAAACGACGCAAAATTTCACGACGAACGCCCGCGCCGTCAATGCCATGCGTATCAATCAAGCGTTGCGTTAATGCGCATAAACCGTCAGCTGCACGAGCTGCCAACGCGTTTTTCGCATCTTCAATGGGGCCGGCTTGGGGTTTGACGACACCTAAACGGCGACCCCAGTCTTTGACTTGTTCCGTCAACGAATAATTGGACAGTTCTTCGTGATCAACCACCAATTGCGTCATGTAATTGGTGATCGCTTCAATGCTTGTTGAATAAACAGCACGACGTTGACGCGTCCAAGCTTCACGAAGCGCTTCATAGGTGGCTTTTTGTTCTTCGGTCAATACGTTGCCGATGGCATCAAAAAGCGCAAATTCTTGTACCCAGCAGCGGGCGAAGGCGTCCATCGGTAAGACACTCTTAACCAACGGAAATTGCGCCATGTAGTCGTTCCACTGAGCAAGTTCTGCCTCTTCCAAACTCTTTTCACGGGGCTTGCCCATTTGGTTTAAAAGCACGATCACGGGCTTATTAATCCAAGAGAGAATTTGCATTTCTGCGGCTACATAAGAGCATGCTTGAGGAGATTCGCTCGCATTGACCAAATAAAGCACAACGCTACTGGTGTCACGGACGTGTTTTAAGGCACGTTGGTTAAGCCACAAGGCCTTGTTGGACATACGATCCCAGACTTCTGCCAAGAACCAACCCAAGGGGTTTGAACGGCCTTCTAAGCGTTGTGCTAAACGAACGCTGTCACCGAACCCCGGGGTGTCCCATAAAACCAATTCAGAGTAACCGTCAGAGCCGCGGATAAGCACATAGTCATCGTTGGTTTCAGTGACGTGAGGACGGTCAGCCACTTCACCGATGTCTCGACCCAAGAGAGTACGCGCAAGCGTCGTCTTCCCGATATTGGTGTGAGAAACCAGACTTAAGTTAATTCGCATTGTTTGCATATCAGCCATGACACATGTCCTTCCAATTAAGCCACTTGCCCGCAGGCTTTCTTCAATTCGTCTTGCGTTTGTTGATCGGGTTTAAGCCCTGAGTGATAAAACACCACAGGAACCTTGGCGCTTTGGGCAAAATCTTTCCAAAGATCTTGACGCATTTGAATTCGATCAGCGAAGTCACCGAAACGCGTGATGTAACCGCCCATATCGACTAAGAGCAAAACTTTGGCTTTACCGACTTTTGCTTTGATGAGTTCCACCGTGTGGCCCTGCACTTCGTGTTCGGGCGTCGTGGTGCCGTTCATCAAAATCCACACTTGTTGAGCAGTGCCCAAAGCTTCAAGCGTCAAGGGCGCTTCTTCAGAGGCAAAATCCAACGTGTGATTACGGACTTCTGCCAAGTTAAAACCTAAGCTTTCAGCAAGACGGTAAGCCGTTTCAATGGCGCTTTGATTGCTGTTGGTATCCGGAATCATCAAATCAAGATTAAGTTCTTCCGCACGCCATGCTTTCAAAATGTCTTGGTAGTAACGATCTTCCAAATCCAACGGATAGTTTTTCGTGAGTTTCGAAATCGCAATCGTGTGCTTAAAAACCAAAAGTAAACGGGGAATGACGACAAAGAAGCAAAGCATCACGATGATGCGCAAAAGCCAAAGGCTTGCGGAGACTTCAACACCACTCATGGCTAAGCGGTCAAAGCGCAAATTCGCTACTTCCAAAATGTTAGGCATGGGGCCTAAGAAATTCGTAAAGAACCCGTAGGTCACCATAATGAGCTGGTAAACAATTTCAGGGCTTTCCGCTAACCACGTACTTTCCCAACCCACGGTATAAGCCGTGCCAATCCCGCGAAGTAGGACGCTTACGATCATGCCGACCACAAAGCCCAATGCCGCCAAGTGGAACGCACGAGCCGTGAATTCCGTTAAAAACGGTGCCATCAACTGGCCAAGCGTTTTAGCTTTGTCTAAGGACTTCGTGAGGATATTTTTTTGTAAGAACGAAAAGCTTTGACGAATGCCTAAGAAGTCGCGACGTTTATCTTCACGAAAGCCTGAAATGAAGAGGGCCAAGTAGACCACAATGTTCCAAAGCAAGATGCCAAAAAAGGGCAACGACAAGAGGTTAATGCGAGAGCCGGTGCTTGCAAACTGATCGGTTAAAAGGCCTGCTAAAAGCGCAATCGCAAATAACCCCCACGTTAACCATGCTGGAGGAACGAGTTTGACCGTAGAGGCTTTAATCGAAGGGTTCTTTGCCTCAATCATCTTTTTAGCGATACGGGCGCGAGCAATGAGGAAGGTGGCAATGTCTGCACCTTCACCGACCGCAAGCGCTGCTTGGCGCGTCGCACGATTGGCGTCACTACTTTCCCACGACAAAGTGGGCGTTTGCTCAAGCATTTTGACTTGAGTAACCAACTCCGTATCAGTGACGGAAAACTTTCCGTTGGGGACGTTTGAATAGGGTTCGCTCATGGCGTTTTTATTGTCTGAATAGAAAAAACAAAATACCTAGTAATTGTACCGACAAACCATGCACGAAAAACACGTTAAAAGCACTGAATTTGTGAGAAGTTATAGCTTTTTAACGGCTTCATCCCATAGGGTTCGTAATTCTCGAGTGGCTTCATAAGGAGAGGGTTGTCCGCAAATGGCAGAAACCACGGCAATCCCTTGGGCTTTTGCCTTCACTAATGCAGGGATGTGTTGCGCTTTAACGCTACCGATGGCAACGCAAGGAACGGGGCTTGCATCGGATAGCTTTTCAAAGCCATCAAGCCCCATGGGCGCGGCTGCATCTTTTTTCGTTGTTGTCGCAAAAATCGGACCAATGCCCACGTAGTCAACAACGCTTGGATCAACAACGCGCATTTCATCCATTGTGTTGATAGAAAGCCCCACGATTTTATCGGGCCCCACCAATTCACGAACCTTTTCAACAGGCAGATCTTTTTGACCCACATGCACGCCATCGGCATCCATGGCCAACGCCACATCCACGTGATCGTTAATGATGAGTTTGGTATCAAAGGGTTCAAGCGCCTTTTTTAGTTGAACGGCGCAGTCGAAATATTGACGTTTTTTCCAATCGGGGGCTCTTAATTGCACCAATGTGGCTCCTGCCTTGGCTGTTTCAACGGCCGTTTCCACCATACCGAAAGAAGCCGTTAAATCAGGGTCTAAAACCAAGTAAATGCTGTAGTCAACAATGGGTTTTGTCATCTCTACTATTTCCCTTGTGTGATTTGGTAGAGGGCGTCCAAGTAAGCAACGTGAAAGCTCCCCGGGCCTTTGGATTCTTTAAAGGCAATTTCTTCGGCGCGTTTAGCGAGCATCAGTGCCGCCGCCGTAGCCGTGAGGGGACAGGGGCAGGCTGCACAAAAAGCAGCCACCAAGGCTGATAGTGAGCAACCCGTACCCACGACCAAGGTGGCCATGACGTGTCCGCCCGGAATTTCAATGACGTCTTCGCCATCCGTTACAAAGTCAGATGCTCCCGTCACCGCTACAACGCATCCTACTTTTTGAGCGAGTTTTCTGGCCGCAGAAATAGCATTAACACTGTCATCCAAACTGTCCACGCCTTTGCCGCCTGCTGAGGCGCCGACAATGGCCATGATTTCACTGGCGTTGCCGCGAACAACCGTGGGACGCAAACGAAGGAGTCGGTCAATCACATCATCTCGCCAAGGCAAAACGCCTGCTGCGACCGGATCGAGCACCCACGTTTTTTTCTCTTCATTAGCGGTTTCAATGGCAGCAATCATGCTTTGAACGCGTTCGGGGAAAATCGTGCCGACGTTGACTAAAAGCGTGCTGGCGATGCGAGCAAAATCGACACATTCTTCTTCGGCAATGATCATCGCAGGCGACGCACCGCTTGCAAGCAGCACATCGGCCGTGATTTCTTGAACGACATCATTGGTCATGCAGTGAACGAGCGGTCGAGCACTCGTCATGAGGGTTACTAATTGGGTAAAGTCAGAATGAGAAAGCGTTGCGTATTGAGACATTTTGATGCACAAAATAAGTTCAGAACCCTATGAGTATAGACAGATTGCCTCAAAAGATACGCTAGAATTTTCGAAACTCAACAAAAATGAAAAAGAATTATGCTCATTCACCCTCAGTTTGACCCCGTTGCCATTTCCATTGGCCCCTTATCTATCCACTGGTACGGATTAATGTATTTGGTGGGTTTTGCGCTTTTTTGGCTTTTAGGAACGTGGCGTGCAAAACGTGATGCTTGGCGAGATCTTACGGCAGAAGACGTGGAAGAACTTCTCTTTGTAGGCGTTCTTGGGGTGATTCTGGGCGGACGTCTTGGTTATTGTTTCTTCTATCAACCCGAATGGTTTATCACACACCCCTTAGACATCATTCGTGTCTGGGACGGTGGGATGAGTGCACACGGCGGTGTGTTGGGTGTGATTGTAGCGATGCTTTATTTTGCGAAAACTCGCCAAAAGTCATTTTTAAAGATTGCCGACTTTGTGACGCCCTTGGTGCCCCTTGGACTTTTCTTTGGTCGAATCGGCAACTTCATCAATGGTGAACTGTGGGGACGCGTGAGCTCTCCTGATTACGTTTTTGCCATGATTTTCCCGCATGCTCAAGATTGGTTGCCGCGTCATCCGTCTCAACTTTATGAAGCCGGTCTCGAAGGCCTGTTGCTCTTTGTGATTTTGTGGCTCTACTCCATGCGTCCCCGTAAAGATGGGCGCGTGGCGGCACTCTTTTGCTTGGGGTATGGCGTAGCGCGTTTCTTCGTGGAATTTTTCAGAGAACCGGACGCTTTCTTGGGCCTTCAGGCCTTGGGTTTAAGCCAAGGCCAATGGCTCTCAATTCCGATGATTTTCTTGGGGCTTGCTGTTTGGTTTTGGCCAACGAAAACTAAGAATGAGCCTCGCTAATTTCTGGCGATGATATCTTTGGAAGAATTATGCGAAAGCTGTTCGGAGCAACTTGAAAACTGGGTTTTTCTTCGCTTGTCGTGTAAGCCTTTCGAATGATGTCGAACCCATGATTGTTTGTATCCAATTGACGCAACTTCGTTAACTGTTGGATTACATCTGGGTTTCTATGGAAAATGCGACCATCTTCAATGTCTTCTTCTGAGAGGAATGCCGGTAATCCACCCGGGGAAATGAACTCTATTCTGTTTGGGTATACGTTGATACAGCTGTCAGCATTGAGGCCATAGTCTCGATGAGCAATTAAATTTAGAAGCGCTTCTTGAACAGCATTTAAAGGAAAATCATGATAGTCAATTCTGCAAAGACCTTTGTAGATTGAGCGCGTAGAGATGCTCAGCCGTAGAAAACTAAGCACGTCTTTGAATTGAGTCTGCGGTTCGCCGGTGAACTCTTTGCAAAGTTTGACTTCAAAGGACTTTGTATCGTCAAGAACATTAACGCGAATACCGTGCTGGTAAGAATCGGACTTCAGGTATGTGTGACTTGTGTTCATTGTGTACAACTCAATGATTAAATTTCTGCCGGACACGCCTGAGTCATCAGGCGTTTGACCTCTTCAGGCTCCAGTCGTTGCATCGAAAATTCACAACCACAATACAGTTGGTTGTAAAAGTTGTTTTCTTTTAAAAGTTCATTGCGGCGTTGTTGAAGTCCGCCCTTACGCCAATTACGATCCCACCATTGAGTCTCGGGGTAAAGGCTTTGCGCCAAAAGTCCTGCGTCATTGATTTGCTCTAAACTTTTCCAACGACTGCTCGCAAGCGTTGTCGTGAAAAGCGCAATTCCTTCACGCTTTGCCACTTTTGCAGTTTCGGTCAATCGCAAGTTAAAACAGATTTGGCAACGAGAACCACGTTCAGGTTGCATTTCGTGGCCCTTAACGGCTTCTCGCCAGGCAGCATGATCATAGTCGCCATCAATCACGTGTAAGCCCTTTTCTTTGGCGTAACGCGTGAGTTCATTTTTACGGATCAAATATTCGGTTTCCGGAAAAATATTCGGGTTGAAATAAAAAAGTGTCGGGCGATAGTCGTTTGCAAGCATCCACTCTAAAATGGCAGACGAACAAGGGGCACAACAACAATGAAGTAAAACGTCTTGCATAGCTCAAATCTTTGTTGTAACTTCTAAGGATTGTATACGAGCGTTTTCTTCTTGGAAATGAAAGACAAAAATGAGCATTACGGAAAACTTAACACGCATTCGCGCAGACGTTGAAAGCGCCGCCCAAGGGCGAGACGTTACGCTTTTAGCCGTGAGTAAAACTTTTGGTGTGGACGCTGTTGACGAGGCGATTGTTGCCGGTCAACGTGCGTTTGGTGAAAACTACGTTCAAGAGGGCGTAGACAAGATTAAGTACTTCAAGGCCAAGTATCCAGAGATGGATATCGAGTGGCACATGATTGGTCCGCTTCAATCCAACAAAACCCGTTTAGTCGCAGAGCATTTTGACTGGGTGCAAAGCGTTGATCGTGAAAAGATTGCCAAGCGTTTATCGGAGCAACGACCGGAAGATTTACCAGACTTAAATATTCTCATCGAAGTCAATGTGGACTTGGAAGATTCCAAAAGCGGTGTTGAAATCGATGAGGTGGAAGAACTCTTAGCTAAATTGGTGACGCTTCCCAAAATTAAAGTGCGCGGTCTAATGTGCATTCCGAATCCCAATTTGCCAATGACGTCGACCCTCTTGGCTTTCCGTAAAATGAAAGCATTGTTTGAGTCGTTAAAAACGAAGGGCTTCGATTTGGACGTTCTCTCTATGGGGATGAGTTCAGACTTTGTTGAAGCGATTCAAGAGGGTGCAACGGTGGTTCGTGTGGGATCGGCCATTTTCGGTGCTCGCGACTATTCAAAAAAATTAACGAAATAAGGTGACAAAGATGCAAAAACGAATTGCCATGCTCGGTGGCGGTAATATGGCAACGGCTTTGGTAGCAGGGCTTGTCGGAAGCGGTGTGGATGCCAAGATGATTGATGTCTTGGATCGCAATGCCAATAAGTGTGAGCACTTGAGCCAAACCTATGGTGTGCAGACGCATCAAACAGGGGGTGACTGGTTAGCCGCCGCTGACGTCATTGTGTTGGCAGTTAAGCCGCAAGGGTTATCTCAAACCATTGATTCGTTAAAGGCTTATTTCAAAGAAGGCGCCTTATTTATTTCGATTGCAGCCGGCGTTCGCATTGCCGATATTGCCCGTTGGGTGGGATCAAGCCGCGTTGTTCGTGCCATGCCCAATACGCCTGCGTTGGTGGGTGCCGGTGTTGTCGGTTTGTACGTTCCTTCTGAGCTTAAAGTCGAAGATCGCACCGTGGCGCAAGACGTCTTAGCCGCCATGGGTGAAGTCATTACGGTGGGAAGCGAAAAGCAATTAGACGTTCTTTCGACTGTCTCAGGTTCGGGCCCGGCTTACGTCTTTCGCTTTATTGAAGCGCTGGAAGCTGCCGCCGTTCGTCGCGGTTTTGATGAAGCGAGCGCCCGCCGCATGGCCATCATGACGGTGGTGGGCGCAGGGAAGCTCGCAAGTCTCAGTAATGAGGCGCCTTCGAAATTGCGTGAAAACGTGACGAGTAAAGGCGGTACGACGGCAGAAGCCTTGCGTGTTATGCAAGAGCACGACTTCATGGGTATGATGGATGAAGCGATTCAAGCCGCTTTTGATCGTAACCAAGTCTTGGCCGACGAGTTAGGCAAGGCGTAAGAATTTCAAAAATTTTTTAAGGAGTTTTCCAATGAAGAAGTCTCTTATTGTGTTTGCCATGATTGGAAGCCTGATTGCGTTGACGGGTTGCAATACGGTTGCCGGTCTTGGACAAGACTTGAAAAAAGGCTCAGAACATGTGAGTGAAGCCATCGGCAAGATGGGCGACAGCATGACTCAAAAAGCCAACGAAAACAAATAGTCCTACAACGAAAAACGCCACTGAAAAAAAATCGGTGGCGTTTCTACCTCAAAAGAGCTTTCTTATTCGTTCGGCGCACTGATCGAACTCACGGGCGGTAAGTTAAGCGTCTTACAACCCTCTAAATTGAGTCTTGCCACGCCCTTACGAATCATTTCAATCGCAGGAAGGCGGTTAAAGGTCTTGCGCCACGCAATGATCACACGGCGAGTCGGTGCAGGCTTTTCAAAGGGAATAGCACGCACCAAGTCATCATCCTTGGTTTCCTTTAGCGCTGAGCTCGGCAATACCGTAATCCCTAAGCCTTGCGCCACCATATGGTGAATCGTCAATAAAGAAGACCCTTCAACCGTCTTTTGAATGGAAGAGATGCGACCGCGCAGACTATTGGTTTCAGGGCAAACATTTAAGATTTGATCACGCAAGCAGTGGCCCTTACCTAAGAGTAGGAGGTTGGCTTCGCGTAAATCTTCTTTGTGAATGACCGTCTCGTGAGCCCACGGGTGATTTTTAGGAACGGCAACCACAAAGTCTTCATCGTACAACGGTGCCAACATGAGGCCCGGCTCATTAATGGGCAAAGCCATAATGGCGACATCAATTTGACCGTTGCGAAGTTGATCGAGCAAATTGCTCGTGTAGTTTTCCGTCAAGATAAGAGGCATCTTGGGGGCAAGATCAAGCATTTGGTGCACCAAGCCCGGCGTGAGATAGGGGCTGATGGTGAAGATAACGCCCACACGCAAGGGGCCGATTAAAGGGTCTTGCCCTTGAATGGCCAACTCTTCAATATGACGGACTTCGTCTAAAACCTTTTGAGCTTGCTCGACAATCGTTTCACCGACAGGGGTTAACGAGATTTCTTGGGAGCGACGCTCAAAAATATGAACACCTAATTCGTCTTCGAGTTTTTTGACAGCCACCGATAATGAGGGCTGAGAAATAAAACACGACTCGGCAGCGCGACCGAAATGACGTTCACGGGCGACGGCCACGATGTATTTAAGTTCGGTTAATGTCACTGAATTATGCCTCCAAAAAACTTTCAGCTTGGGCAAACCAACGCTTGGCATGCTGCTGGGCTCGCTCGGGATCGGTATTTAACCATTGACTGGCAAAGTCTCGAGCGGCCTCTACCAGATGAGAATCGGTTTCTAAGTTGGCAAAACGAAGCATGGGAACGCCTGACTGGCGAGCCCCTAAAAATTCTCCCGGGCCTCGAATCTCAAGGTCTCGTCGGGCAATTTCAAAGCCGTCCGTGCTTTCGCGAATGACTTTGAGACGCTCTCTTCCAGTTTCCGAGAGCTCTCCGTATAAAAGAATACAAAAACTCTTTTCACCGCCACGACCCACACGGCCTCGCAACTGGTGAAGTTGTGCCAAACCGAAGCGCTCTGCGTGTTCAATCACCATCAAAGTGGCGTTAGGAATGTCTACCCCCACTTCAATGACGGTTGTGGCCACCAATACGTCCAAAGAACCTTCTTTAAAACGCTCCATGACGGATTGCTTTTCATCGTTGGCGAGCGCGCCGTGCACTAAACCCACGGAAAGGTTGGGAAGTTTTTTGCAAATCTCTTCGTAAGTTTGAGTGGCCGCTGTTAAGTCCAGCTTTTCACTTTCTTCAATCAAAGGACAAACCCAATAGACTTGACGCCCTAATTGGACTTGTTCGTTAAGGGACGCAATGACTTGATCCTTGCGTTGGAGATTGACAAGCTTGGTGACGATAGGTTTACGACCGACGGGCAACTCATCAATAACGGAAACGTCTAAATCTGCAAGGTAACTCATCGCCAGCGTACGGGGAATAGGTGTAGCTGAGAGCATCAAAAGATGAGGAAGAGCGTCCTCGTGGGCAGTACGCAGTGCAAGGCGCTGCGCAACGCCAAAGCGGTGCTGTTCGTCAATGATGGCCAGTCCCAAATTTTTAAATTTCACCGTGTCCTGAATTAAGGCGTGCGTGCCAATGATAAATTGCGCCTGACCGGATAAAACTTTTTCTAAGTTGGCGTTGCGCTCAGCGGTTTTTTGTTTACCGGCAAGCCAGGCCAAAGAAACGCCCGCGGGTTCTAACCAAGAACGAATCTTTTCATAATGTTGTTCGGCTAGGATTTCAGTCGGAGCCATAAGGGCAACTTGAAAGCCTGCATCCATAGCAACCGTGGCTGCCAGTGCAGCAATGATGGTTTTACCGCTTCCTACATCGCCTTGAACCAAACGATTGGTGGGAATAATGCGACCAAGGTCGTGTCGAATTTCTTCCAACACGCGCTTTTGAGCGTTTGTGAGTTCAAAGGGTAAAGAAGATAACAGTCGATCAGTAATCGGCGTTGTTGCAGGAGCAATTTGTGGCGCTCGCATCTGAGCCTTTAAAAGGCGGCTTCGACGCAAAGCAATTTGTTGAGCAACCAACTCATCAAACTTTAAACGCTCCCATGCCGGATCCGTTCGATCCATCAGACTGGCTTCATTAGCGCCCACCGGTGGGTGGTGCAGAAATCTTAAAGCATCGCGAAGCGCAGGTAAGTGTAATCGTTCGGTAACGTCTTTGGGAATAAGATCGGTGACTTCAACATCAAGCAAGGCGCGCGCAATGCGTTTTCTGAGCCACGGTTGAGTGATGCCTTCGCCAGCCGGATAAATAGGCGTTAGCGTTGTTGGTAAGGCTTGAGAATCGACGGCCACTTTGATTTTGGGATGGACCATTTCTGTGCCGAGGTAACCTTCACGGACAACACCATAGAGGCGTACACGCTTACCGATCTCCAGTTGCTTCACTTGAGATGGGTAAAAGTGCAACAGACGAACGGTTAAGGTGGCCGTATCGTCCTTGATCATGGCTTGAATTTGTTCGCCGGAAGCACGACGAACTCTGTCGCAACGAATCACTTCGCCTTCGCATTGAGCGTTATCACCAACAATTAGTTCACGGATCGGGGTGATTTTCGTCTCGTCTTCATAACGAAGCGGTAAATGAAAAACGTAATCCCAATCGCGCGTCAAACCGAGTTTGGCTAAACGATCAGACAGGGGAGCTAATTTTTCCCCTTTTTTTCGTAAAGCGAAGTGACTCACTGCCATGGTACTAACCAGATTAATTAGATGCTGACGATCGCTTCCACTTCAACGGCACCACCCTTGGGCAAAGCGGCTACTGCAAAGCAGGAGCGGGCAGGGTAGGGAGCACTGCAGTACTCTTCCATGACCTTATTCACGACAGGGAAGTCAGCCATGTTAGTTAAGAAAATCGTCACTTTCATGATGTTGCCCATGTTGCCGCCGGCAGCTTCAATGATGGCCTTCAAGTTAGCAAAGGCTTGACGAGCTTGAGCTTCAAAGTCAGCCGGAATCTCACCCGTGGCCGGGTCAATACCCAATTGGCCGGACGTGAAAAGATTGGCGACGCCCTTGGTGGCTTGGCTGTAAGGGCCAATGGCGGCAGGAGCGGCAGAAGTATGAATGATGTCATGAGCCATGACGGTTCTCCTTATTAATATATAGGTGAAAACGTATTCTTAATAGATTGAGAAAATCTATTAAATTTTATCTTCCAATAATAATTAACTATCGCGATTTTGTTAAGAAGAAGTTTGTTTCCATGTTTTTCGTCAATAAAGTGTGAGTAAACCTGCCACATTAATAGGCAGAACTTACTCTTAGGCCTGCTTTGGTGTAAACTTCGGGTAATTCCTAATGGGTGTTGTGCCTTAAGACCTCTAAACTCACGGGACTGCTTAGAGTTTGGGTTTTTATCGCCTGACACGATTGGAGAAATTAAGATATGTTTTGACTCTAATGAAGAAACGGTTTCGGTAGTTTGTGTAAACAACCGGAGCTTTGTTGTATCCTTAGAGTTGAACTTGTTTTTGAAAACGTTAGATTCACAAGAGATTCAGCTTAATTTGACAACTTAAGTTGGATGAATTTAACGGAGTTTTTGTCCGTACTTGATCGCAAGAATGATTGCCTTAAAACGAGCCGGGGTTCAGTACTTGAAGTCTGACTTGCAAAAGAGAGAGCTCTCTCTTGGGTTTCCCCGAGGCTGATTATTCGTTAAAAAGCGTCAATACGAACGCGGGGAACCTTTATAAAGAAGACCCCTGCCGGTTTTGTGGTGAAAGCCGCCAAGCCGGTGGCCCTCTTGGATCAAGGAGACCAAGTAATTATGAAAATCATCTACACCGACGTACTGGTGATTGGTGGCGGTTTGGCCGGTTTGCGTATGGCAGTTGCTGCCAAGCGTCGTGGTCATGACTCCATCGTCTTGTCGCTGGTTCCGCCGAAGCGCTCTCACTCTAAGGCCGCTCAAGGTGGTATGCAAGCATCTTTGGGTAACGTGATTAAAGGTTTGGGCGACAACGAAGACGTCCACTTTGCTGACACGGTTAAAGGCTCTGACTGGGGTGCCGACCAAGACGTGGTTCGCATGTTCGTGAACACCTCCCCGAAGGCAGTGCGTGAATTGGCTGCTTGGGGTGTGCCCTGGAGCCGTATTACCCCGGGTGATCGTCAAGTTATTATTAACGGCGAACGCGTTACGATTACGGAACGCAAGGAAGCCGCTGGCTTGATCGGTCAACGTGACTTCGGTGGTACGAAGAAGTGGCGTACGTGCTTCGTGTCTGACGGCACGGGCCATGCCATGTTGAACGCTGTTTCTGACCGTATTATTGCTGAACGTGTTCCGGTTGTTGAACGTGTCGAAGCTATCGCTTTGATTCACGACGGCAAGCGTTGCTACGGTTCTGTCGTTCGTGACTTGATCACGGGCGAAATGATGGCTTACGTTGCCAAGGCTACGGCTATCGCTACGGGCGGTGCTGGTAAGCTCTTCCGCGTGACGACGAACGCTCAAATCTGTGAAGGTACGGGTCACTCTTTGGCTTTGGAAACGGGTGTTGCTACGTTGGGTAACATGGAAGCTGTTCAGTTCCACCCGACGGGTATTTTCCCTGCTGGTATTCTCGTGACGGAAGGCTGCCGTGGTGACGGTGGTTTGTTGCGTGATACCGATGGCCACCGCTTCATGCCGGACGTTGAACCGGAAAAGAAGGAATTGGCCTCTCGTGACGTCGTGTCTCGCCGTATGGAAGAACGTATTGCCCAAGGTAAGGGTGTGAAGAGCCGCTTCGGTGAACACATCTGGTTGGACATCACGTTGTTGGGCGAACATCACATTAAGCACAACTTGCGTGAAGTTTATGAAATCTGCCACTACTTCTTGGGTGTTGACCCTGTGAAGGAATGGATCCCTGTGCGCCCGGCACAACACTACACGATGGGTGGTGTTCGTACGGACTACACGGGCGAAAGCCGTCAATTGAAGGGCCTCTTCGCCGCTGGTGAAGCTGCCTGTTGGGACATGCACGGTTTCAACCGCTTGGGCGGTAACTCCGTTGCTGAAACGGTTGTCGCAGGTATGTTGGTTGGCGAATACATCGCTGACTTCTGCGAAAAGGCCGAAAACGTCATCGACATCCCGACCTCTATCGTTTACGACTTCATCAAGCGCGAACAAGCCAAGCTCGATGCATTCTGCAACGGCAAGGGCACGGAAGACGCTACGGTGTTGCGTTCTCGTATGCAAGACATCATGACCTCCAAGATCGGTATTTTCCGTCGCGGTGCTGATATGGAAAGCGCTGTGAGCGAATTGGAAGACCTCTTGAAGCGTTCCTACAATGTTTCTTGTAAGAGCCAATTGGGCGCTAACGCCGAATTGACCTACGCTTACCGCACGCAAAAGATGTTGCGCTTGGCCTTGGCTATCGCCGTCGGTGCTGCTACCCGTACGGAATCTCGTGGTGCTCACTTCCGTGAAGACTACCCGGTTCGTGACGACAGCAAGTGGTTGAAGCGTACGTTGGCTTCCTGGACGAACGAAAGCGATACGATGCCGACGCTCACCTACGAAGACCTCGACGTGAACAAGATGGAATTGCCCCCGGGCTGGCGTGGTTACGGTGCTAAGAACTACATCGACCACCCCGATACCGCTCGCCGTCAAGCCGAAGTGGACGAAATTCGTGCCAAGATGGAAGCCGAAGGCGCCGACCGTTTTGCTATCCAAAACGCATTGTTGCCGTACGCCCACCTCTTGCCGAAGCGTTTGCAAGGTAAGAACGAACGTATCGATGAACCCTTAGCCTAAGGAGCTGACGAAAAATGAGTGAAAACAAACCCCAAAAGCAACATCGTCTGCTCAAGATCAGCATTTTGCGCTACAACCCGGCTGACCCGGCTAGCGTGCCGCATATGCAGACGTTTGAATTGGAAGAATCCGATTCCATGACGTTGTTTATTGCTTTGAATGAACTTCGCGATAAGCAAGATCCTTCTTTGCAATTTGACTTCGTTTGCCGCGCTGGTATCTGCGGTTCCTGCGCCATGATGATCAATGGTAAGCCGGGCTTGGCTTGCCGTACGTTGACCCGCGACTTGCCGACGGAATTCACGTTGGCTCCGTTGCCGGCCTTCGAATTGATCGGCGACTTGTCCGTTAACACGGGTAAGTGGATGCGCAATATGAGCGAACGCATGGAAACTTGGGTTCACTTGAAAGAACAAGAAGTGGATATCCGCCACAAAGAAGAACCGATGGACCCGCAATTGGCCGAAGATATTTATCTTCTCGACCGTTGTGTGGAATGCGGTTGCTGTATCGCTGGTTGCGGTACGGTCCGTATGCGTCCTGACTTCGTTGGCGGTGTGGCCATCAATAAGATCGCCCGCTTCCGCTTAGACCCGCGCGACCAACGTAACGACGCTGACTTCTATGAAGTCGTGGGCGACGACTCTGGTGTGTTCGGTTGCATGTCCTTGTTGGCTTGCCATGACTTCTGTCCGAAGCAATTGCCTTTGAAGACGCAAATCGCCTTTATCCGTCGTAAGATGGCTGAACAAGGTATTCGCGGCTACGATAAGATTTTGCCGACGCCGAAGAAGGCTATCCCGATCAAGGTCGTGAAGTAATTCTCGAAGTTGGAGTCAAACCAAGCCTGTTGAAAGACAGGCTTGGGGAGACAAAGATTTCGAAACCCTACATATCAACGATGGACCGACGGTGAGTTGCCAATTTTTCACCGATCAACGGTATGTAGTTTTTCCTAACGGAGACGCCTTAAAGACGCCTTCCTTTATATAAAAATTGAGGAGCAAAATAACATGTCTCGTATTGAATATGACTTCCTTGGTGGTAAGGAAATTTCTGACGATTGCTACTACGGCGTTCAAACGCTTCGTGGCAAAGAAAACTTCTGCATCACGGAAATGTCCATGGCTCAAGAACCGTTCTTCATCATTGCTTTCGCATATGTGAAGAAGGCAGCTGCTATGGCCAACAAGGAACTCGGCACGGTTCCGGCCAACGTCGCTGACGCTTTGATCTGGGCTTGCGACCAATTGATCGCTGGTAAGTACCACGACCAATTCGTCACGGACTGGATCCAAGGTGGTGCTGGTACGTCCACGAACATGAACTGCAACGAAGTTATCTGTAACTTGGCCGCTGAAAAGTTGGGTTCCAAGAAGGGTGACTACGCTTTGGTTTCTCCTAACGACCACGCAAACTTCGGTCAATCCACGAACGACACGTACCCGACCGCTTTCCACGTCGCTTTGTTGCTCCGCAGCAACGTTATGTTGAAGGCTGTTGAAGAACTCGTTGAATCCTTCTACAAGAAGGCTGACGAATTCAAGTCCGTGTTGAAGATGGGTCGTACGCACTTGCAAGACGCTGTGCCGATGACCTTGGGCCAAGAATTCCACGCTTGGGGTTTCACTGTTGCTGACGAAATCAAGACGATTAAGGAAGCTCAAGAACACCTCTGCACGATTAACCTCGGTGCTACCGCTATCGGTACGACGGTTACGGCTCACCCGGAATACCCGGCCCTCGCTTCCAAGTACTTGGCTGAATTGACGGGCTTCCCGCTCAAGAACAGCGAAGACTTGAGCGCTTGCACGTCTGACTGCGGCTCTTATGTTGCTTTGTCTAGCGCCATGAAGAGCTTGGCCATCAAGTTGACGAAGGTCTGCAATGACTTGCGTCTCTTGGCTTCTGGCCCGCGTTGTGGTTTGTCTGAAGTGAACTTGCCGCAAATGCAACCTGGTTCTTCCATTATGCCGGGTAAGGTTAATCCGGTTGAATTGGAAGCCATGAACCAAGCCGCTTTCGTGGCTATCGGTTTGGACACCACGGTCATGTTGGCTGCTTCTGCTGGCCAACTCCAATTGAACGTGATGGAACCGCCGATCACGTGGGCTTTGTTCTTTGGCATGAAGGTTATGACCAATGCTATGAACGGCATGCGCACGAAGTGCATTGACGGTATCACCGCCAATGAAGAACACTGCAAGGAACTCGTGATGAACTCTTTGGGTATCGTCACGCTCTTGAAGCCGCACTTCGGTTACAAGACCTGCTCTGAAATCGCCCACGAAGGCTATCATACGGGCAAGTCTTTGCATCAACTCGTCGTTGAAGAACGCAAGTTGATGACGCAAGAACAATGGGATCACACCTTTAACTTGCAAAACTTGATCGCTCCTAAGTTCGAAATGTAATTGTTTGACCTTAGGGTAAACCACGTACCTATTTATGTAGGTAAGCGGTAAAGTATCAACCATCGGTTAGTCTGGATACCGAGAGGTATCCAGACTGGTCGATAGGGAACTGGTTATAGAGGAGTTCTCAAAAGAGTTCCTCCATAACTAACAAATAAAATAAAAAATCTCCATCTCTGGAGGGTAAAATGGATTTGATGTTAATTTTACAAATTATCGTGCTCTTGGGCGCCATCTTCCTTGGCGTTCGCCTCGGTGGTATCGGTATCGGTTACGCTGGTGGCTTGGGCGTGCTCGTTTTGGGCTTGTGCCTCGGTATGAAGCCGGGTAACATTCCCTGGGACGTGATCTTGATCATTGCGTCCGTGATCTCCGCCATTTCTGCTATGCAATTGGCTGGTGGCTTGGACTACTTGGTTCAAATCGCTGAACGCATTTTGCGTGCCAACCCGAAGCACATCAACTACTTGGCTCCGATCGTTACGTACGTTTTGACGATCTTCGCTGGTACGGGTCACACGGCTTTCTCCATGATCCCGGTTATCGTTGAAGTTGCTAAGGAACAAAACATTAAGCCGGTGGCTCCGTTGTCCATCGCTGTGGTTTCTTCCCAAATCGCTATTACGGCTTCCCCGGTTTCTGCTGCTGTGATCTACATGGCTGGCGTGTTGGAAGGCTTCGGCTGGTCCTACCCGGTATTGCTCGGCATTTGGTTGGTTACGACGTTTGCTGGCTGTATGTTGACGGCTTTCGTGATGGGCTTCATCACGAACATGGACCTCAGCTCTGATCCGGTCTACAAGGATCGTTTGGCTAAGGGCTTGATCAAGGCTTCCGTCCCGTCTGCTGAAAAGCAATTGCTCCCGTATGCTAAGCGCTCTGTGATGATCTTCTTGGTTGGTGTGTTGGCTGTTGTGTTCTACGCTTCTGCTATCTCCCCGGCCGTTGGCCTCATCAAGCCGGTCATCGTTCCGCGTGACGCTGCTATCATGTCCTTGATGCTCTTGGTCGGTACCTGCATCACGATCTTCTGTAAGATCGAACTCGGCGAAATCGCTAACCAATCCGTGTTTAAGTCCGGTATGGTTGCTATCGTCTGCGTGTTGGGCGTGGCCTGGTTGGGCGACACGTTCGTTTCTGGCCACAGCGCTGAAATTAAGACGTTCGCTGCTGACACGGTTGCTTCTAACCCGGCTCTCTTGGCTGTTGTGTTCTTCTTTGCTGCTATGCTCTTGTATAGCCAAGCTGCTACCGCTAAGGCCATTACGCCGGCTGTTGTTGCCGCTCTCGGTATCACCGCTGCTAACCCGGGCGACTCCTACATGCTCGTTGCTACGTTCGCCGCTGTGAGCGCCTTGTTCGTGCTCCCGACGTACCCGACGTTGCTCGGTGCCGTTCAAATGGACGACACGGGTACGACGCGCATCGGTAAGTTCGTGTTTAACCACGCTTTCTTCCTCCCTGGCGTTTTGGCAATCGTTTTCTCTGTTGCCCTCGGTTTCGCCGCTTGCGCTGTCTTCTAATAGATAGTCCAAGAGTGGTCGCCTAGACCATGAGGAATTAGTCCTTCGGGGCTAGAGAGTAGAAGCTCGAAAACATAAAGTTTTCGGGCTTCTTTCGTTTGAGTTGTTTTTTGAGTTAAAACAATGTCTTGTTCACATTCTTAACGAGTAGATTTGTTATGATTGTGGGCATTGTATTTTTATCCATTGGTTGGTTTTAACCATGTCTATCTCCATCTTTTTGCAGTTTTTGGTCGTCTTGGTTGCGATTTTTATTGGTGCACGTTTTAATGGGGTAGGCCTTGGTATCTGGGGTGGTGTGGGGCTCTTTGTTCTCGCAATGTTCTTTGGCGTGACGCCAACTGAACCGC
>DYCH01000076.1:19863-25933 GCA_019418235.1 Sutterella sp. | reverse complement strand
ATGCCTGTAATTGCGGTGTGAGAGGGGCGAGATGAAAATCTCCCCCTACTCGATTGCTATTACTTATGTCGGCAGCAGCAACAGGTCTTTTCTTCACAAGCCACACCAAAGCCGATGTCTTCGATGGCTTCTTTCACCTTCGGCATGTCAACACCCATGGCTTCCCAGCGGGCTTCGCCTGTAGCTAAGTCAACGGTCACACCCTTGGCACCCGGAAGGGCTTCAAGCGCTTCTCTAACCGCAGCAACACAATTTTGGCAGTGCATGCCTTCAACTTGAATCTTGTTCATTTTTTTGTCTCCAAAGGAACTTTTCTTTAGAATTATATCAAATGAGATTCATTCTCAAATGAAACATTACAATTGTTTGCAACCTTAAAGTAACTTTAAGGTGTAGAGTGCTGTGTGAAGAATATTAAAAGGAGTCCGTCATGGCTGACGTGCGGGTCGATCTGAAAATTAGTGGTATGCATTGCGCAGCCTGCTCATCACGTATTGAACGCGTGGTGGGTAAGCTCGAGAGCGTCAAGTCGATTAACGTGAGTTTGCCGACGAACCGTGCAAGTGTTTTATTGGGTGAAGAAGAGGATCGTGAGACGGCATTAAACACCATCATTGCCAAGATTCAGAAGTTGGGCTTTGGTGCCGTACTCGATGAAGACGAAGACTTAGTGGCAGCTTGGCAGGCTGATCAGCAAAAGGCGGTGGCCGATCTGAGGCAACAGCTCAAGGCCCTTTGGCCGATGATTTTGCTGGCAACGGTTCTTTTGTACGTCTCCATGGGTTCAATGGTGGGGTTGCCCTTGCCGTCTTTTATTGATCCCTATGCGGGAGCGACCGGATTTGCCACGTTGCAATTGATTTTAGTGGCACCCATTTTGTACTTGGGCCGTCACTTTTATCGTGATGGCTTAAAGAGTTTATTTAACGGCGCGCCTAATATGGATAGCCTTGTGGCCGTGGGCACGGGCGCAGCCTTTTTGTATTCGCTTTACTCTTGGGTGACGATTGTGACAGGCGACGTCGCTGCCGTTCATAACCTTTACTTTGAATCGGCAGGCGTCTTGTTGGCGATGATCTCTGTTGGCCAATACATGGAGGCTCGCTCAAAGCGCCATGCGAGCGAAGCCGTAGGCTCCTTAATTCGCTTGGTACCTCAAACCGCACGACGTTGGGAAAACGGTCAAGCCACCGAAGTGGAAATCAAGACGCTTCGTTTAGACGATCAAGTGTTGGTTAAACCGGGCGAGCGCATTCCGGTTGACGGTGAAATCGTTGAGGGGCAAAGTGAGGTCGATGCCTCGCTTTTGACGGGTGAAGCTCTACCCGTGGCAGTTACCTTGGGCGACAAGGTGATTGCGGGCAGTGTCAATGGCTCTAACCCTTTAATTCTCAAAGTAACGCACCTGGGCAACGACACGGTTTTAGCGCAAATGATTCGTATGGTGCGCTCCGCGCAAGGCACAAAAGCACCGGTCGCCTCTCTTGCCGATCGCGTGAGTTTTTACTTTGTGCCCGCCGTCATGGCGCTTTCCTTATTGACTTTTTTCGCTTGGGCGATTTTCTCAGACGAACCGCTATCGTTGGCCGTAAAAGCCATGATCAGCGTCTTGGTGATTGCCTGCCCCTGCGCCATGGGGTTAGCCACGCCCACCTCAATCATGGTGGCAACGGCGCGTGGCGCCCAGTTGGGCGTTCTTATTAAAAATGCGGCAGCGCTAGAAATGGCCGCTAAAGTTGATGTTGTCGCTTTTGATAAAACGGGGACGTTAACCTTGGGTGAGCCGCGAGTTTTGCAAACGAAGACCTTTGGTGAGGTGACACAAAGCGACGCTCTTTGGTGGGCCGATTGTGTGGAAACGCGCAGTGAACACCCGTTGAGTAAGGCCTTTGCAAAAGCCAATACGCGAGAAGTGTTAGACGTTCAACCCACGGTTTATCCGGGCATGGGGATTGGTGCCGAAGTCGACGGCCATCAAATCCTTTTGGGTAACGTGCGATTAATGCATGAGATGAACGTGGACATCGCCGAAGGGATGCCTTTCTTGGAAGAACTCTTAAAAGAGGCAAAGACAGCGCTTTTGTTATCGCGAGATCAACGATTAGCAGCGATTTTTGCGATCAGTGACGTTGTACGACCGGAATCCAATCAAGTGATTAAAGCCTTGCATCAATTGGGTATTCGCACATTGATGATCACGGGGGACAATCGCAACACGGCCGAACGCATTGCGCAGACGTTGGGCATTGAAGAAGTTCATGCGGAAGTGTTGCCTCAAGACAAGGCAAGAATCATTGGGGAGCTTCAAGCCAAGGGCTTGAAAGTGGCCATGGTGGGTGATGGTCTAAACGATGCGCCGGCACTTGCCCAAGCCAATACCGGTATTGCAGTGGCAGAAGGTGTGGACGTGAGTGCTCAGGCCGGTGACTTAATTTTGATGCGCCACGGTCTTGAGTCGGTGTTAACTGCCTTGCGTTTATCCAAAGCCGCATTACGTAATATTTATCAGAACCTCGGTTGGGCCTTTGGTTATAACATTTTGGGAATTCCCGTGGCAATGGGACTTTTGCATGCGCTCTTTGACGGCCCTATGCTCTCGCCTATGATTGCAGGAACGGCCATGGCGCTTTCATCGACCTCAGTGGTGATGAACGCTTTGAGATTGAAACTTTTTAAGTAATCAATGAATAAGAGGCTCAATGTAGCGCCAGATAAAAAAGCAAATCGCCCCGATCGCTAAGCCTCTGAGCAAAAGCATCACTAAGGCAAAGAGTCGCCCCACGCCTTCCATTAAGGTTTGGGGCGATGTTTCTTTAGTGGGCTTTTGGTTCTTTGTCATTTTTTCGCGGTTTTTGGACTTTGTCCCAAGTGGCGTGCCAGCAAATAAGGGAGCCAAGCACAACGAAACTCACGCCTTGCCAGAAACTGTAGGTGAGTTCTGCGCCAATCCAAAAGGAAGCAAAAACGCAGGAAATCACTGGTGTGAAGTAAGAGGCAATGGCCAATACGGTCATGTTACCGTTAATCGTGCCGTGCGTCCATGCAGCATAGGCAAGACCGGAGGCAAGGCCTCCAAATAAAACGCTCAAGGTCCCTTTGAGTGTGACTTCAGGCGAGCCACCGACCCCTGCTAACCAAAGTCCCGCAAAGAGCATGCAGTCAATGCAGAAAATCAATGCACTGCAGTTTTGACCGTGAGACCAAGCGCGTGTCATGCTACAAAAAACTGACCAACTCAAAGCGCCGAAAAAGGCCAAAATGTAGCTGATAGGATTGAGTTTAAAGTGCGCAATAAAGTCAGAAATGGAAGGGTTGCCGTTACTGAGAATCCAGAAAATCCCACAAAAACTCATTAAAGCCCCAGGCACAATCCAAGCGCGAGCGCGTTGTCCGTTAAAGACAATGGCGCAGACAATCGTCATCGTGGGCCACAAGTAGTTAACCATGCCCACTTCCATGGTTTGCGTGCCGCCGTCAGAGAAGTAAAGCGACAGGCAAAAGCAGATGGTGGAGAAGTTGGCGACAGCAATACCGAAGTATTTGTAGCGCTTGGGCATCTTTTCAAACTTAGGGAAACCCACCAAGAAGAAAAGACTCACAGCAGCGACTAAATAGAGCAGGCACTGCCCTTGAGCAATACCAAAATTTTCGGCGATTCCGCGAACCAAAGACACGCTCGCACCCCACATAATGGGCGCAAAAAGGCCGATCATCGTAGCACCGGCAGGAGAGTGAAATGAGATCATAGATCACCGACAAAAGAATGAGAATTGGAGGATGGATTGTCGACCTTTTTCTTTAGAAAAACAAGAGCCACTCAAGATATTTTTGAGTGGCTCAAGTTGGTTTGTTAATAGCTGTGTGAGCTATTCGTAGAGGTCTTTATTGACCATCGTGCACACGCAACTGTCAGACCAAACGTTTAAGGTTGTTTCCACCATGTCGATGACGGCATAAATCGGAAGAATGACGCCCATCAAAAGAATGGGAACGTTCATACTGGCCAAAAGACTTGCTGATAAGAAGAAGCACCCCATGGGAACGCCGGCGTTACCAACAGCGGCAATCGTGGAAATTACAATCCACGTGAGCATCATCATGGGTGTGATGTCAGCACCGGCGTTTTGCATGAGATAAATTACCGTGACCAAAATAAAGGCCGCACAACCGTTCATATTGATCGTGGTGCAAATCGGCAATACAAAGCGTGAGACCGACGTACGAACATTTAAATTGGATTCCGCACAATTCATCGTGACGGGGAGAGTACCGGCAGAGCTCTTAGAGAAAAAGGCCACCACCAAGGCTTGGCTCATGCCTTTAAAGACACGCACGGGGTTTAAACCCTTCATGAGAAGCAACAACGGTAAGACGATAAACATTTGCAAAATGTTGGCCGTTAAGATCGTTGCAAAGTAGGTGCCCAAACCTCCGATGGCCACACCGTTTTTCATCTCGATGACAAGCGCCGTAATGAAGCCAAAGATCCCAAAAGGCAAAACCTTAATGAGCCAGCGAACAAGAACGAAAAGCACTTGTTGGGCGCCTTCAAAAAAGGCCATCAACGTTTCTTGTTCTTTGCTTTGGCGCGGAAGTTTTGCAATGGCTAAGCCAATGGCACCTGAGACCAAAAGCACAGACAACACATTGGCAGAAAGAAACGGAGCAATGAAGTTATCGGGAATAATGCCCTTAACGTATTCAAGGTAAGAGTGTTCCGTGACTTTTGCGATCGTTTGCGCGTTGTTAGCAGCAATGTTTTCAGGGGAGAAAATCCAATAAAGGACGGCCGCTAAAGACGCCGCTAACACCGTCGTAAAGAGGGTGTAGAAAAGCGTTTGACGGAAAATTTTCCCCGATTGGCTCGATTGAGAGATGCGGGCAAGCGTCGCAATGATCGAAACCGCAATGATCGGAATACTGATGAAATTAAAGAGACGAATAAAGATCGTTCCTAAGAAGTCGGCTAACGCTAAAAAGACGTCTGGGCCCCAAAGGCCATTTAAAACGCCAAAGACGATAGCGATAAGGTAAGCCCACATCGTGAGAGCTTGACCAGGGGGATTTTTGGGGATGGCACTCGACACAGTCCCTCCTTTCTTGATATTAGGGTTAGTTCTTAAGGGAAAACCAATGAATTGATTGTAATGAGGCTACCGACAAATAGGCAGTCTTTTTTGGGAGATTTGGCTATATTTTTACGAAATCGCGTTCGTTTTATGGACGCAACAAATTTTGGTCTTCATTTTTAAACTTTCCTGCTTACATTTGTTTGCCAGAAGCGTTTTGTTATTACATCAAAATTCGATATGATTGTGAGAGTCAATTAGGAGACACAATCATGATTCATGAATTAGACAAATCGCAAATCGAACAAACGATTCAAACGCAACCGATGTGCATCATCACGTTTGGTGCCCCGTGGTGCATTGACTGCCGTCGTGCAGAACCCTTCTACAAGCGTTTTTCTGAAGAGTTCACTGACGTGTATTTCACGCACATTGACGTGGGCGAACGCGGCGGTAACTGGCACGAAGAGTTCAATTTGGCCCATATCCCGACCATGATCTTCTACAAAAATGGTGTCGAAGTTGATCGCATCGTTGAAGTTCAAACGCCGGGCGAATTGAAAGCTTTCATTGAACGCTGCAAGGCTTAATTAGGGTCGAGAGTTAGAATCCCCCCTCCCTTCCGCCAGAATTTAAACGGACCATCTCGGTCCGTTTATTTTTTCTGAAAATTCTTTTGATTTCATTGTGTTAATGGAATCTCTCGGTAAGTTTTAATTTTTATTTTCAGGAAAATGAAAAAATTTTGTTGATTTGACTTGAAAAATTAAGATTGACCCGTATAATTTCAACCTTGTCACAGACACCTTGGAAGGGTGGCAGAGTGGTTGAATGTACCGCCCTGGAAAGGCGGCATACGGTTATCCGTATCGAGGGTTCGAATCCCTCCCCTTCCGCCAGAATTCAAAAACGGACCTTCGTGGTCCGTTTTGCATTTCTACTTCAAAAATTCCTAACTAACCTCCAACACCTCAGCAATTCTCGTCGTATAACATTGCGAC
>DYCH01000076.1:0-19853 GCA_019418235.1 Sutterella sp. | reverse complement strand
AGTGTTCTCTTTTCATATTGGCGCTTTCCGACCACGCCGTCAGTCCCGTGCGAAGCGTATTTCTGCCATAGAGCATTTGCAACTGATCCATCACTTTCATCAATTTTTGTCGCTTTTCGGTATTCGCTGGCGGTTGATCGAAAAGGTCAACACAGAATTCTTCCTCTTCATCGACCAATTCCGACAAAATAACCCCGGCCTTTTTATACCCGATCCCCGCACGAAACGCGTGACTGACGATCAAATGCGCCAATTGATTCAAAAGCAATATATCCGTTGTCGGGTACTTCAGCCGAACGGTCTTCTCAATAATGTGTTGCGGTTGATCGGTACGAAAACGATCGGAATACACAATGACCGTCAGGCAATAAGCTTTGGATTTTTGTTCTCTGAGGCGCCTTGCGGCTTCATCAATATGTTCGGCGAGTGCGCTCATGATGCCGGCAAACTCTTTGCAAGACTTTCCAAAAGATCGCGAACAGCAAATTTGCTGGCGATTATCCGGTGCAATCTCAAGTTCAATACACGGTACACCTCGCAATTCTTGTTGCGTTCGCAAAAGCGTCACTCCGAAATGTTTCCTCAAAAGTTGAGAGTCCATCTCTCTTAAATCCAGCGCAGTAATAATCCCCATTTGCGCCAAGTGCATCGAAAGTTGTCGACCGACTCCCCAGATTTCTCCCACTTGAATGCTGGCCAAGGCTTTTGTTTGTCGCTCAGGCGTTAAATCGTCCCAATTGAAAACGCCTTGAAGGGAGGGATAGGTTTTTGCAATGTGGTTGCAAAGTTTTGCCAACGTCTTTGTTGGCCCAATCCCAACGCACGTCGGAATCCCTACCCATTTCAAAACACGCCGTCGAATGCTGTATCCCAACTCGGTCAGATCAGTCAAACCGGTTAAATCGGCAAAACACTCATCAATGGAATAGATTTCCACGGAAGGCACTAAAGAAGCGATGGTGTTCATCATGCGAGAAGACATATCGCCATAGAGTTCGTAGTTGCTGGAAAAGACTTCGACACGGTGCTTTTCAACAATGTCTTTCACTTTAAATAGTGGCGTTCCTCGCTTTAGTCCCAGTGCTTTTGCTTCTTTTGTCAACGTCACAATGCAGCCGTCATTGTTACTTAAAACAACAACGGGACGACCGTTGAGTTTGGGTTGAAAGACGCGCTCACAAGAAGCGTAAAAGGTATTGCCATCAATTAATGCGTACATAATGATTTTTTCTTCTGATTAAATTAGAATAAGTATACATAATCAAAATAGTGAAAAGAAATGCCAGATCAAAAGAAAAAAGGACGCGGTGGAGCTCGAATCGGTGCCGGAGCTAAACCCATAGGTGAGAAAACCATGGAAACCAAGATTCAGGTTCGAGTCAGCGCAGAGCAATACGAAGTCTTTAAGCAACAAGGCGGAAATCATTGGTTTAGAAGTCTCTTAACCAATCCCTCGGTTGCCAACAATGAAATGATTGATGGGTACGATCGCAATGAATTTGTACCAGTTGAAATTACAAGTTCTACTTCTGTCCCGATGGGATTTTCTCCGGTACAAGCTGGATTTCCGTCTCCTGCTGAACAATACAAAGACAAAGGGATCGATTTCAATGAATTGCTCATTGACAATGAAGCATCCACTTTTGTTCTACGAGCTCGAGGCGAATCCATGGTGGAAGCCGGCATTGATGAAGGTGACTTATTGGTGGTCGATCGCAGCCGCGAAGAGCGTATGGGCGACATTGTGATCATGCAAGTCAATAATGAATTCACTGTGAAACGCTTATTAAAGAATGCTAAAGGGCAAGTGTATTTACGCCCCGAAAGTCACTCACCGCTTTACACTGACATTTATCCCGATGAAAATGATGAGTGGATTTGCTTTGGGGTGGTGAGACACGTGATTAAATCACTCGGCAAATAAACAAAAGCCCGACAGCTTTTTGGCTTGTCGGGCTTTTCAAATGAGGGGACTCATTATTGCATGAGATTCTTGCCTTTTTCGACGGTTTCTTTTGAGAAATCAACAACTTTGTCTTTGAGCTCTACGCCCTTATCTTTGAGCTCTTCACCTTTATCCTTCAGGTCTTCAGTGACGTCTTGAGCTTCGTCCTTTCGGTCTTGCAACCATTCCATGCTGTCTTGGTAGCCCTTGGTGATACAGGCTTGGCTCAACGTCATGGCTTTATCAAGGCCTTGTGTTTTAGCGACGTCTTGAATGTGATCGATTTTGCAGGTGCTCTCGGAAGGTTCCGTGTCACTCGTACAGGCCACTAAGAGGCCGACCGTACCGGCAATAAGGGCTAGGGTTGTAAGTTTTTTCATGTTTTTGCTCCTTCGGTCGACTCGACCATGGATTGTTGTTGATGTCATTTCATTCTATCAACGTGAACACCGAGAACCTGTTTGGATTTGTTAGAGAAGATAACAAAGTTCGAGAAAGAGGACGTTCTGTGGCAAACTACTGCCCATCAAGAATTTCATGGTGAAAGGTAAGAAAAGATGCGAGGTTTATTCATTACGGGAACCGATACCGATGTCGGCAAAACGTCAGTCACCGTTGCACTTTTAAAACGACTTTTAAAGCATCAGAAAACCGTTACGGCCATTAAACCCGTTCAAACCGGTTGTGTGAAAAACGCACAAGGTTTGATGGCGCCGGACGTCTCCGAGTACCTTCAAACGGGCGCAAAAGCCCTAGTTTTAAAAGCTTACGAACCCGCCTGTTCGCCTGACTTGGCCGCAGAGCTCTCGGGCGAGACTTTAACAATTGACGCTTTAATGCAAAGCCTTACCACTCAGACGATTGATACCGACGCCTTTTTAGTGGAAGGGGCAGGTGGCCTATTTGTTCCTTTGAATTCTGAAGAAACCATGCTTGACTTCATGCAAAGGATGCAGTTGCCGACGCTTTTAGTGGTTGGTAATAAATTGGGGTGTTTAAATCATGCCGCCTTAAGTCTTGAGGCGCTAAAAAATCGAGGCGTCCCCGTCATCGGTATGGTGCTTAACCGTGTACGCCCTGAAACCGATTTGGATGCGGGTGCCGGCGACGATGTCGAAAACCAAAAGCGATTCTTGAAAAACAATGAGAGGTCTCTTAAAGCCTTGGGTGAGCGCACGGATGTGCCACTCTTAGCCACAATTTCTTACCAAGCCGACGGTCAAATGGACGATGCATTGCTCGAGCCGGTTATCCAGGCTTTATATCCCAATCAATCGAACGATCTTGATGAATTAATGGCTTTTGACCGCGACCATCTCTGGCATCCGTACACGTCAACTACGAATCCTTTACCCGTGCAATGCGTTAAAAGTGCGTCGGGACGAACGCTCACGTTAAAGGACGGTCGCACTTTGATTGACGGGACATCATCTTGGTGGTGCACGATGCACGGCTACTCGCATCCTCGATTAATCAATGCGCTTCAGCACCAAGCGGGGCAATTGTCTCATGTGATGTTCGGGGGCCTCACGCATGAACCTGCGATTCGTTTGGGGCAAAAGCTTTTAAAGCTCGTTCCTCAAAACTTACAACACATCTTTTATGCAGATTCGGGGTCTGTGGCGATTGAAGTGGCCCTTAAGATGGCAGTTCAATATTGGCGTGCGTTGGGTAAGACGGAGAAAACCTTTTTCTTGACGCCTCGTGGCGGTTATCACGGCGATACACAAGGCGCTATGCAAGTCTGTGATCCCGTGGAAGGAATGCACTCTTTGTTTAGAGGCATTTTGCATGAACAAATCTTTGCACCGCGACCAGACTGTGCGTTCGATGAAACGTTTAGCCCCGAATCTTTAGAGGCAATTAAAGCGATTCTTAAAGAACGTTCTCACGAAATCGCTGCCGTCGTTCTTGAACCGATCGTTCAAGGGGCCGGAGGCATGTGGTTCTATCACCCAGACTATTTAAAGGGCATCCGAGCATTGTGTGACCAATACGGCGTTCTTTTGATTTTGGATGAAATTGCAACGGGCTTTGGTCGTACCGGTAAAACGTTTGCCTGTGAATGGGCAGATGTTCAACCTGACATTATGTGCATCGGCAAGGGGCTGACGGGCGGAATGCTAACGTTATCGGCAACACTAACATCAAGCGATGTTGCCCAAACCATTTCGCGCACCGACAGTGAAACGGGGGGCGCCTTTATGCATGGCCCCACTTTTATGGCCAATCCCTTGGCTTGTGCCACGGCTTGCGCGAGTCTTGATCTTTTCAATGAAATGCCTTGGAAAGAAAAGGTCGCCCATATTGAAAGCGTTTTAATGGAACGCTTGGAAGTTGTGCGCTCAGAAGCCGGGGTTAAGGACATTCGTGTTTTGGGGGCAATTGGTGTCGTGGAACTCGACGGTGCGGTCAACACAAGAGCGCTCACGGCTTATTTTGTGGAGCACGGTGTTTGGGTACGTCCCTTTGGGCATCTCATTTATTTGATGCCAGCCTTTACGGTAACGGATGACGAGTTAAAGACGCTTTGTGATGCGGTGGTCTCTGCCGTGAAAGCGCAGGTTTTTAAATGACCGCCTTTTTGCTCTACGTCGCGCTTTTCCTACTTCTTGCCTTTTGGGATGCACGAGAAGTTAAAACCGCTTCGGGCTTTTTCATCAATAGCCAACAATCGTCTCGCACTCAGGTGAGCTTCTCCCTTATCGCTTCTTGCGTTGGAGGGTCAGCCACCATTGGGATGTGTGGCTTAGCCTATCAAGTTGGGATGCCCGCTTTCTGGTGGTTGGGGTCGGGCGCTATCGGGTTGGCGGTTCTGACGCATTTTTTAGCCAAAAAAGTGAGAAAGGGGGAAGCCCTCACGATGCCCGAGATGGTCAAGCGTGACTTGGGAACACCCGCTCATAAAGCCATTACACTCACGATCTTTATTGCGTGGATTGCGATTCTTGCCGCTCAATTTGTCGCGATGAGTCAGGTGATTGATCTCTTAACGGGATGGGGCACACAAAACGCTTTAATCGCCGGCTCGCTCTTTATTGTGGCCTATACGCTTTTGGGCGGTCAGACGTCCGTGATGAAAAGCGATGTGCTGCAATTGATTGTGATGATCGTTGGGCTTTTGCTCTTACTTTTTTATGTAAGAAGTGATGTAAGCGTTGCTCTTCAAACAACCGCCTTTGAATTCACCAATGAATCTTTTGGTCTCTCAAAAGTTACGTACTTCTTGCTTCTTTTAGGTGGAAGTTACGTGGTCTGCCCCATGTTATTTTCCCGCTTTATGAGTGCGAAAAATGAAAAAGTCGCCGTACAGTCGGGCTGGATTGCGGTTGTCGGTCTTTTCTTAATGACCGCTTTAATTGTCATCATCGGTTTAGCTGCACAAAGCGCATTGCCCACGGGTGTTGCTTCCGATAAGGTCTTAATGGAACTCGTTGAGATGTTGCCTCTTTGGGGTCAAACGCTTTTGCTCTTAGCTTTGATGAGTGCCATTTTGTCCTCTGCCGACTCGTGTTTAATCACCGCGGCAACGGTTTTAAGTAACGACTTATTCCGTCGTCCCACCATTGGTTTTTCACGCCTTTGTATCGTAATCATTGGCGCCTTGGGTTTCATTTTGTCTTGTGGCGATAGAGGAATCTTAGGACTACTTTTGATGGCCAATAACATCTATGTTTGCGGGGTTGTCGCGCCTGTTTTTGTGGCAATGGTCAGTGGCAAAGCACAAGATGCCCATTGGGCCGTAGTCGCAGTTGTTGTGGGTGGCGCTTTAGGTTTGGTTTCTGAAGTGGCTCAAGTGACAACGGTGAGTTATGTCGCCATTGTTTTGTCGATTGGTATTTCCATCATCGCCATGAGACAAGGCAAACAAAATTAATTGTTAACACCAATGAAAATCGCCCGAAGCTTTTTGGGGCAACGGGCGATTAACTGTTTAAAGCTGTTTGACTTTGAGTGTGACCTCATCAAAGGTATTCATCATCGTCTCTGAGGGTTTAGATCCGAAGTGGCTCACAAGATAAATGGCAATCGCGCCAAAGAGAAAGCCCGGCAAAATTTCATATAAACCAAAGAAAGCGAAGTGGTGCCAAACAACCACCGTCAAACCACCCGTGATCATGCCAGCTAAAGCGCCATTTCGAGTCATGCCCTTAAACCACAAACTCATTAAAACGACTGGGCCTAAAGAAGCACCGAAACCAGCCCATGCGTAGCTCACTAGACTTAAGACTTTGCTTGAGGGATCTTGAGCAATATAAATGGCAACCATGGCAACCGTTAACACCATAGCTCGACCAAAACACACTAATTCCCAACCCTTAGCGTTCGGACGGATAAAAGCACGATAGAGGTCTTCCGTTAAAGTGGAAGAGCAAACCAACAATTGGCAAGAGAGCGTACTCATCACTGCTGACAAAATAGCAGACATCAAAAGGCCACCAATCCACGGATTGAAAAGCACTTGCGCCAAAACGATGAAAACGCGTTCCGGGTTTTCAACGACGGCTCCGGCGACAGAGGTGTGTTGCGCAAAAAAGGCAGAACCGAAAAAGCCCACGCAGACAGCGCCGCCCAAGCAAAAGACCATCCAAAGGATGGAAACTCGACGGGCGTTAGGTAAGACGTCTAAAGACTTTGCTGCCATAAAACGAACCAAAATATGAGGTTGACCAAAGTAGCCTAGGCCCCATGCCAAAAGGCTCAATACACCAATGACGGTTTGACCGGTTGTGAGTGACAACATATTGGCATCAATGGCTTTGACTTGGTTAAGGGCGACGTCCAATCCACCCAAATCGATACAAACCGCAAAAGGCGTCACAATCAAAGCCAAGCACATCAAGGCCGCTTGAATCGTGTCTGTCCAACTCACCGCTAAAAAGCCACCGATAAACACGTAGGAAATCGTGGCAAATGCGCCCAACCAAAGGGCTGTTTCATAGTCCATTTGGAAGGTGTTTTCAAAAAGACGGGCGCCCGCGACCATGCCGCTTGCGGCATAAATCGTGAAAAAGAAAAGAATCAATAACGAAAAGCAAATGCTCAAGACTCGATTATGGTCTTCAAAGCGCTTGGTTAAGTAATCAGGAAGAGTAAGAGCGTTGTGGCAGCGTTCCGTATAAAGGCGCAAACGAGCTGCTACCCAACGCCAGTTAAAGTACGTACCGATAATCAAACCGATAGCAAGCCAGCTTTCAGAAATCCCGTGTAAGAAAACCGCTCCTGGTAACCCCATCAAAAGCCAACCGCTCATGTCGCTTGCGCCGACACTTAAGGCGGTCACAAGACTGCCGAAACGACGACCACCGAGGATGTAGTCGTTAAAATTCTTTGTGTATCGCCAGGCCATTAAACCAATGCCCAGCATCACAAGAAGGTAACCGCAGAAAGTGATGGCGGTGGGATTAAAGTTTGTCATCGAAAGCTTTCTTCTTTGTTTTTAAGGGAAAACTCCAATTATGACTGAACGAGAATTTTGGGTTCAGATTTTTTTGAACTTTGTGGGTAGTGTTGCGTAGTTGTGACTGGTAATGGTTAAAAATTAGCGAAAAAACAAGGGGAAAACACTGTTCGAATCGTTTCTTTAGGGTGTTAGAATCAAATGAGAATCGGGAGACCAAAATGATTATTTATCAGACAACAGTCGGTGGTTTTTGCGACAGCATTCTTGATACAGAACTTGTTGATGATCTTGAAAAGCAATTCCATAAGCATTATGGACATGGCGTTTCTCCCAGTGAACGACGATCATGGGAGAATTCACTCAATGCCATGGATAAAGTTTTAAGACGTTCCCGAATCCCAAAGGATTGTGGAGTAGCTCTTGAATACGGCGTTCCCCAAACATCAAAACGCATTGATTTTCTCATTTCCGGTTACGATGAAAACCATCACCCATCTCTGATTGTTGTTGAACTTAAGCAGTGGTCAACATCTGAAGTGGCAGAAGAAGACGGACTTTTATTGGCCGTTCGTGGTGGACATCGAGGCCCCACAAAAGGCCCGCATCCCTCTTATCAAGCATGGTCGTACGTTGAATTAATAAAGAACTTTAATGAAAACGTTTATAACCAATCGATAGACCTTCAACCATGCGCTTATTTGCATAATCATCACACCGATAATCACCCAGCGGTTTGCGATGAACGTTATAAAGTCTATTTAAACAAAGCTCCTGTTTTCCTTAAAGGATTGCCCGAATTAATGAAGTTGGGGCAGTTTATTAAAAAGCATATTAAAACCGGTGATCGAGGAAAACTTTTTGAAGTTTTGGAAAATGGTCGGATGCGACCATCAAAACCTTTGGCTGATGTTGTTAGAAATATTCTGGATGGAAAAAGAGAGTTTGTCCTAATCGATGAACAAAAAGTTGCCTATGAAACGATTTATGCAAAGGTGAAAAGCGTTTTAAAAGATAAAGAGAAATCTAAGTCAGCCTCTAAAGAAGTCATTATTGTCCGTGGTGGTCCCGGAACTGGGAAAAGCGTGATTGCGGTGAATTTACTCTCGCGTTTGACGGGCGATCAGATTATGTGCGCTTATGTCAGTAAAAATGCAGCGCCTCGCGCCGTGTATCAACAACGCATGAAGGGTGGAAATTATCGCGCGTCTGCCATTCGTCATTTATTCCAAGGGTCCGGGGCCTTTGTTGATAGTCCTAAAGATTTCTATGATGTTTTGCTTGCCGATGAAGCTCACCGTTTAAATGAAAAAAGTGGTCTTTATGGTGTCGATGGTGAAAATCAAATCCTTGAGATTATTCGTTCATCAAGAGTGTCAGTATTTTTCATCGACGAAAACCAACGCGTAACAATGAAAGATATTGGTACGGAAGATGAAATCAAAAAGCATGCTAAAGCGTGTTCTGCCAATATTACTTTCTGTGATCTCGTTTCTCAGTTCCGTTGCAATGGCAGTCAAGCCTATGTGGACTGGGTTGATGATGTTTTGGATATTTCCAAGAATAATCACTCACATGATGAATTGGGACTTGACGTTCGAATCTTTGATACTGCACAAGCAATGCACGACGCCATTAAAGCCCGTGAGGCAGAAGCGAAATCAGCTCGTGTCGTGGCCGGTTATTGTTGGAATTGGGTAAGTAAAAAGAAAGACGAATACGATATTGTGCTCGATGACGGCGCTTACCAAAAGAAGTGGAATCTTTCGTCTTACGGTTCCTTATGGGCAATTGAGTCTAAGGTGGATGAAATCGGCTGCATTCACACTTGCCAAGGTTTGGAATTTGATTACATTGGCGTCATTATTGGGCCCGATCTCATTGTTCGTGATGACCGAGTTCTCACAGATGGGAACGCTCGAGCCGGTACAGATCAAAGTCTTAAGGGGTGGAAGACGCAACTGAAAACTGATCGGCAGGCGACACTTAAGCGAGTCGATGAAATCATTAAAAATACGTATCGAACTTTGTTGACCCGAGGGATGAAGGGGTGCTACATCTATTGCGAAGATGAAGAGACCCGTGAATACTTCAAATCAAAACTCAAAATTCGATAATAGATAGATCAAAAAAGAGCTTGAAAGACCAAAATCCTTCAAGCTCTTAATTTTTAGGCGTTGGTTTAAAGATTAACCAAGCGTCTTGATCGTAGCGGACTTCTTAGCCAAGGCAACAGCGATTTCGCTAGCCTTGACCATAGAGGCGACAGGAATAAATTCGTAGACGCCATGGAAGTTAGAACCACCCGTAAAGATGTTCGGGCAGGGGAGACCGCGAGCAGAAAGGCGAGCACCGTCCGTACCACCGCGGATCGGCTTTTCAATCGGTTCAATACCGCAATCACGATAAGCGTTGCGCACGATATCCAAAACCTTCGGAGCCTTTTCGATGTATTGACGCATGTTTTCGTAGGAGTCAACATAGCGCAATTCAGCACGGCCTTCACCGTAGATTTCGTTGAAGCGTTCAATGGTCTTTTGGAGATACTTCTTCTTTAATTCGTATTGAACACGATCGTGGTCACGAACGATGATTTTCACGTAGCTCTTAACGCAGGAACCGTTCATGGCGTTGGGGTGCATAAAGCCTTCACGGTCTTCCGTGCATTCCGGAGAGACAACGGCGGGAAGCATATCGATGAATTTGGCCATCAAACGGATGGAGTTCACCATCTTACCCTTAGCCAAACCCGGGTGGACACCCACACCGTGGATGGTCACGTGAGCCGTGCCACCGTTGAAGTTTTCACTTTCAAGAACGCCCACTTCATCACCGTCAAAGGTGTAAGCGTATTGAGCGCCAAAGTGTTCAATGTCAAAGTTTTCCGTGCCACGGGCCACTTCTTCGTCAGGCGTAAAGCCTAAGCAAAGCTTGGCGTGCGGAACTTCCGGATGAGCCATAACCCAAGCGGCCATTTCAACGATTTCAGCGATACCGGCTTTGTCGTCAGCGCCCAAAAGGGTCGTACCATCCGTGAAGACCACGTCTTGACCGGCGTACTTCACGATTTCGGGGAATTCCTTGGCAGAGAAAATAATATTTTGTTCAGCGTTAAGAACAATATCACCGCCTTGATAGTTGATGATTTGCGGTTTCTTATCAGCGCTGTCGCTAGCGTCAGGAGACGTATCCATGTGAGCGATAAAGCCGATGGCAGGGCAAGCTTCGTAGCCGGGCGTCGCTTCAATCGTGGCGTAAACAACACCTTCTTTGCTCATGTGAGCGTTTTCAATACCCAAACCCTTGAGTTCATCAACCAAGAATTCGGCAAGCTTGAGTTGCTTGGCGGTAGACGGTGTTTCTTCGCTCGTTAAGTTTGATTGCGTGTCAAACTTGATGTAATTCATGAAGCGCTTTAACACGGTAGGCTGTTGTTCCATCGTTATCTCCTGTGGATAAAAATGATTAGAAAAACGGTGTTTAATGAATGCCGATATAGGCAAAAACACGTAGATTGTACGCTCACTATGATAGTCTCAAATATAGGTAAAAACTACTAGAAATATTTCTCCTTAGCTTGATGCATATTTTTAGTGCAAGCTATAGAAAAACACGCTACTATAAGTTCGTCTAGTTTTGGGAAGTACTATGTCAATGCAACAAATGAAAGAGGCTTTGAATGGGATTTATTGGAATAAGGGATCGTTTGATTTCAATATTCCGTATATTGCTGATTCCAAAAAAGCCACGATGATTTTTAAAAAGAATCTTGCATCAATTACTTGGAACTGCATGAGTACTTTAGAAAAAAATCCTACGACTTTGCCTCAAACACAAACTATTTTAAAAGGGCAATCCGTTAGTGGTGTGAGTATTTTTGACTTGATGCAAGTGAAAAATTATGGTGATGGAGCTAAAGAACTTGTTCGTCAATTGGAGATGGGGGAGTTTTCTGTTAATTTGGAATCAGCTTGTGCACTGCACCAATTTGTAGGAAAAGAAGATGCATTAGAGTGGGGTGTTCTTCGTAACATGACTGTTGCGATTGATGGTGTTGAATACAGTCCACCACAAGCAGAAAAATTACAAGCCATTGCTTCGAAGGGTTTTGCGTATCTTGAGACAGAAATTGAAGATCCGAGAGAACGTGCGATTGGGTTGTTTCTTTTCATGTCTCGCAATCAATTCTTCTTTGATGCGAATAAGAGAACAGCTTCTTTGATGATGAACGGTTGTCTGATGCAACACGGTTATTGGCCGATTACTATCTTAAATCGTGATTCAGAAGTATTTCATGAAAGGTTGGGTCTGTTTTACGAAACGGGGGACGCAACATCGATGATGGAATTCTTTGAACAGTCGGTTCAAAAGCTCTATCAAGCCCATTAAGAGAGATAATTCAAATGAAACCGCCACCAAAATTCAGAAATTGGTAGCGGTCGTTTATGCGGTTAATTTGTCTAATTAAAGCTTCTTAACGAACTCAGACTTCAATTGCATGGTGCCAAAGCCATCAATCTTGCAGTCAATATTGTGGTCACCATCGACCAAACGAATATTCTTAACCTTTGTGCCAATCTTGAGCATTGAAGAGGCACCCTTGACCTTGAGGCTCTTAATAATCGTGACAGAGTCACCATCGGCAAGGCGAGTACCGTTGGCATCTTTGACGATGAGTTCGTCAGAGGCTTCACCGGTAGCTTCATCAGCGGCGTTCCACTCGTGAGCACATTCAGGGCAAACAAACATGCCGTTGTCTTCGTACGTGTATTCGGAATTGCATTTCGGGCAATTAGGAGTCGTCATTGTATTGGTGTCCTTAAAAGGGCATTAATAATGCACGCTATTGTAACGTATTGAAGATAAATAGGTATTGGAAATAGTCGAACAATCACTAATTGTCTCCGACAAGTTTAAAAAAGGAGAGTAGAAGAGGTTAAGAGAAAGTTTTAATTCTCCAATGTGGGATATACAAAAATGTGGTAAGAATTTGGCCAAATACCTCAACAAAAATCATCCAAATACCTCAACTCAAAAAAACTATTTTTAAATCAATGAGTTTTATGCCATCAAAAAACGTATACGTTTAAGTTTGTTGGACGAAAATCTAATGTGTGCACGATTAATTATGCAGTAATTATTTTTACCGTGGTAAAATTTACGACGGTAACAAAATGAGGGTGATATGAAATTTTTTGATCGCATTAAAGAACGACAACAATTGCAAGGGGCGCTTGCGAGAACGCTGAGCTCCGGTTCTCAATTAACGGTAGTCACCGGTCGTCGTCGCATTGGGAAAACAAAGTTAATTTTGAATAGTTTTCCTGATGAAGTCATGGTGTATTGGTTTGTGACACGCAGCAATGAGGCTATGCTATGTGGTGAATTTGCTCAAGTAGCTACTGAAAAATTGGGCGTACTGATTCCTAATGAAGTGAAAAATTTTTCAAAGTTGTTTGAATTGGTGATGCAGGTGGGTCGTCATCAATCTTTCACACTGGTTATCGATGAGTTTCAAGAATTTTTTACCATAAATGCTGCTGTCTTTAGTCAAATCCAGTCGATTTGGGATCAATACAAAGATACAACGAAAGTAAATTTGATTGTCAGTGGGTCTGTTCACTCATTAATGAAAAGAATTTTTCAAGATGCTCATGAGCCGCTTTTTGGTCGTGCATCTCAAATAATTCAACTTCGACCTTTTCGAACAGACGTTCTTAAAGACATCTTGCAGACGTACAACCCTCAGTACACGTCGGAAGACTTGTTGGCGTTATATGCGTTCACAGGTGGTGTTCCCAAGTACATTGAGTTGTTGATGGATCGTGGGTGTGTAACCAAGGATCAAATGATTGAATGCATTGTTGAACCGGGGTCATTATTTTTGACGGAAGGTAGGGATTTGTTGGTGATGGAGTTCGGTCGTGACTATGGAACGTATTTTTCGATTATTTCTTCTATTGCAGCAGGTTTTACGACGCAAGGACAAATCTCATCGCTGTTAGGGGGTGCTTCAATTGGTGGTCAATTAAAGAAACTCGAAGAAGAATATGAATTAATCCAAAAAAAGCGTCCGATTTTCTCAAAACCTGGCAGTCAAAATGTCCAATTCGCTTTAAAAGATCAGTTTTTAAGATTTTGGTTCCGATATATGCACAAGTATCGTTCGTTAATTGAAATGGATCAATCGCAGGCTCTGAAAACAATCATTGAAAGAGATTACACGACGTTCACAGGACTTGCGCTGGAGGATTATTTCCGAGAAAAACTCCGGGAAACCGGTAAACACCTTATGGTTGACTCTTGGTGGCAAATGAAAAAAGGTGAACCTCAAGCCGAGATTGATATCGTGGCCACAGATTTAACGACAAAGGTAGCTTTTGTTGCTGAAGTTAAACGCCAACGGAGTCAGTTTAGAGAACGAGAGTTTTTGGATAAAGTGGAAATTCTCAAAACCAAAGAGTTGAAAAATTGGACGTTATCACCTCAACCTTCTTGTTTGACAATGGATGATATGTAGGTGGATGGATATGAGACTACCAAAGACAGCTCGATTGGACGATGCATTTGTGTGTTGTCTTATTTTATCGCTAAGGTCTTTGTCGATAGGCTTGTAGTTTATCGTCAAAACTGTGGGGCTTTTTGTGGGGCTAAAAAAATAACAGGCCTCAAAGGCCTGCTACTATTGAATCCCTGGCGGAGGAGGTGAGATTCGAACTCACGGAAGTTTTAAGGCTTCGACAGTTTTCAAGACTGCTGCATTCAACCGCTCTGCCACTCCTCCATAGGAAGGCTGAATTTTATACGAAAAGCACACAAAATTGCAATCTTTGGATTGAATTTTTCTGCATTAATTTTTTGTGTAACAGCACACATAAATAGATCAAATATTGATATACTTTACACTGTTTTGTTAAGGTGTATCTATGCTTGCCTATATTCATAAATTGTTAGAGACTCCGATTGATTCTTGGGGATTAATCTTTTTAGGAACAAGTCTTGCGCTTTTGATTTGTGTTCTGCTTTTGCTGACGAAGTCGAAAAAGGACACGTCTGCTGAAGACTTAAACCGTGTGCTTTTGGATTTATCTAACGACAATCAATTAAAGATTCAAAATGCGCTTGGCAATCAAGGCTCTCAACTTCGAATGGAGTTAGATGCCAAGCTCAGCCATTTGAGCCAAGATCAACAACAGCAGTTTTTGGGCTTTGCCAAACTTATTCAAAACATGAGTCAACAAAGCACAACGCTTCAAACGCAAAATCGCCAAGAGGCCAATCAACAGTTGAGTTTAATGACGCAAAACATTGCTAAAGAACTCTCTGATATCCGTTCAACGTTGAATAACCAGTTGCAATCGCTTCAAGCCAATAATGATAAAAAGCTTGAGCAAATGCGCACAACCGTTGAAGAAAAGCTTCAATCGACATTGGAAACGCGCTTATCGGAAAGTTTTATGCAGGTGAGTAACCAGTTAAAGCAAGTTGAGAGCGGTTTGGGCGAAATGCGTGCGCTGGCCGGTCAAGTCGGTGAACTTAAACGCGTGCTCACGAACGTGAAAACTCGCGGTACGTTTGGTGAAGTGCAACTGAAAGCCATTTTGGATGAGATCATTCCGAATCGCTACGAAGAAAACGTGGCCACGATTCCAGGTAGTCTTGAGCGCGTTGAATTTGCCATTCGTTTGCCGGGGCAAAGCAGTGATGAACCCGTTTTGTTACCGATTGACTCCAAGTTCCCGGTAGAAGACTATTTACGAATCGAACAGGCACGTGAAGAAGGCGTTGCTGAAGACATCGAAAAGTATTCTAAGGCGTTGGATACGCGTTTAAAGAACGAAGCCAAGAAGATTCACGAGAAGTATGTGAGAGTTCCCTATACGACGGAATTTGCCATCTTGTTCTTGCCGAGTGAATCACTTTACGCCGAATGTTTGCGTCGTGTGGGCACCATTGAAGAAATCCAACAACGCTACCGCATCACGGTTGCGGGCCCGACGGTTTTAAGTGCTTTGCTCAATAGCTTACAAATGGGCTTTAAAACGTTGGCAATTCAAGAGCGAAGCGCAGAAGTTTGGAAGATCCTAGGGAACGTTAAAACCGAATTTAATAAGTTCGTCGAAGTGATTGACAGAATGGATAACAACGTTGATACGATGAAGAACACACTTGCTAAAGTTCGAACTCGTACAAATGTAATGGAACGTCAATTAAAGGGGGTGGAGGAGTTGCCAGGCGAGAAAAAATCCGATACTCTAGAGATCCCTAACGAAGGAGTGTAGCGTGAAAAAACTCATGCAATGGGCAATTATGTTTGCCTTAGGCGTAATGGTTATCTGCGTGGCTGTGCAATTGATTGTCGCGGTTACCAAAATTTAAAGACAAAAAAGGCGTCAAGATGAAATATCAAGACGCCCATTTGTTAACTAAAGTTTCCCAATCAATTCAACGATTTTGTCACCCATCTCGACCGTGGTCGCTGGCGTTCGATCTTTTGAGACCATAAGGTCGCCCGTGATCGTCCCGCTTTTAATCGTTTCAATGACGGCCTTTTCAATTAAGTCGGCCGCCACCTCTTCACCAAACGAATAGCGAAGCATCATGGCAGCAGAAAGAATCTGTGCGATAGGATTGGCAATACCTAAACCGGCAATGTCAGGGGCTGAGCCACCGGCCGGTTCATAAAGGCCGAACGTTCCCGTTGAAAGTGACGCAGAGGGCAAAAGTCCCATAGAACCCGCAATGGCAGCGCACTCATCCGACAAAATGTCACCGAAAATATTGCTGCAGAGCAACACATCAAACTGAGAAGGATTTTTGATGAGTTGCATCGTTGCATTATCAATGTAGCAGTGGTCAAGCTCGACATCAGGGTATTGTTCGCTTACTTCGCAAACGACTTTTCGCCATAGCACCGAAGACGCTAAGACGTTGGACTTATCGACGTTAGTTACTTTGCGGCGTCGTTTTTGGGCGAGTTTAAACGCAACGTGCGCGATGCGTTCAATTTCGCTGCGAGTGTAGCGTTCGGTATCAAAGGCGCATTCATCAGCGCCTGACCCGCTTTGACCTTTGGGTTGAGCAAAATACAACCCGCCCGTAAGTTCTCGAACCACAACACAATCGTAGCCTTTAGAGATAATGTCGTGACGAATCGGACTGATGGCTTCTAACCCCTTGAAAACTTTGGCTGGTCGGATGTTAGAGAAAAGATTGAAGTGTTTTCTCAAAGGTAACAGAGCACCGACTTCGGGGCGTTCGCTTTGAGGAAGGTCTTGCCACTTGGGGCCACCGACGGAACCAAAGAGAATGGCATCCGAAGCTTCGCATCCCATTACCGTCTCATTGGGCAGGGCAACGCCTGTTGCATCAATTGCCGCACCGCCCACAAGATAAGGCGATAACTCAACGTTAAATTCAAAACGGCGAGCCGTTGCTTTTAAAACTTTAACGGCTTCTTGCATGACTTCGGGGCCAATCCCGTCGCCTGCGAGCACAGCAATCTTGTAAGTTTTTGCCATGATTAATCTCGATTCAATACAGCTTCAATGCGTGCGGCAATGTCCAAGACTTTTCGATCTTCCCATTGGCGAGCGCCGACGGTAATACCGATCATTTCCTTGTTTTGGCGTTGACCGATAGGAAGTGCGATGTACGGGGCTTGCCCCACAGCCCACCAAGGCACAAAGCCCACGGCAATAATGGCATCGGCCGTTGCGGTGTAAAGCGTGTCTTTAATGGCTAAACGACAATTTTCAGTCCCTTCTTTTAAGGCACTTAAGTAGTCGTTATTGGTTAAGTCCGGGTCGTACTCTAGGGCACCTTCCAAGCGATTGATGCCATAGGGGTGGTGTTGATCTCGCATGCGATAGAACTGGACGAGTTCTTTAAAGCTCGAGGGCGTTTGACCGTTACCCCATTGCGACAAGAATTTATCCATGTCACCCTGAATTTCCGTCGAGGAAATGCGTTTGTAATGCGTTTCAACAGTCTTTAAAGGTGCTTCAACAATCTTGATATTCACCGTTTTGCAACGAGCAATTAAATTTTCCAGTGCAGCTTTTTGCTCCGGATCGAACCCGTCTTGTGGCACCAATAAGGCCACACGAATCGGCGTTTTGCCCAAACCTAAATCCGTTGTTAAATCCAAGTCGGCAGGGCAATGATCGGTATAGGGATCATCAACATCGGGGCCAGCTAAGAGCGATAAAAGGCGAGCCGCATCATTGACTGTGCGAGCAGTTGCGCCCGGCGTATCTAACGAGTGAGAAATGGGAACAACACCCGTGCGAGAGATAAGACCAACCGTGGGTTTCATCCCCACCACACCGCAAGCCATCGCAGGAATCACGATGCTACCGTGCGTTTCGGTGCTCACCGCAGCATCACAAAAACCGGCAGCAACGGCAATGCTTGAACCGGAGCTTGAGCCGCCCGGGGTTAAATCCGGATCAATGGGATTGATGCCTTGGCCTCCTAACTCTGAATAGCCCATGGGCATGGTCGTACTTAAAAAGCCCGCTAACTCACTCATCGTGGTTTTGCCAAAGGGATGAATACCCTTGGAGCGCATTTTTTGAATACAAAAGGCATCTTTATCGTTTTTAAGGGCCTTAAACGCCATGGAGCCGGCGGTGGCTCGAAGACCGTCCACGCAGACATTGTCTTTAACCAAGACGTGCCAACGGGCTTTGGGATCGGGCTCACGCCATTGAGCAACGGCATGGAGTTCCCAATTGAATTCTCGAATGCGTTTTTCTAACAATTCGGCTGTTAGCGCAGGACCTTTGTAGAGTGTATCCATGGTGTAAGTTCCTTCTGTCTATCTGTCTAGTCTGACATGAATTAACTGCAATAACAAGAGGGGAAAAATGCTTAATTTTGGGCGTTTGCTAGCCATTGAGAGAAGTCATCTCGACGCATGACTTCAATACCGAATTTTTTTGCTTTCCCTCGAGCCTTAAGCACTTTCTTATCTTTGCTCACCAAGAATCTGGCATCGGACATGACGGCTAATTCAAAGAATTTATCGTCATCGGTGTCTTTGCAAAAGCGAGCATTGGATAGAGGCTCTGTCATCACCTCAACCGTCTTTAACCAACGCATTAAGAGTGCGTTTTGTTCATCGGGTGTGAGTTTAAACATGGTGCGTGAGATGACATCTGCGAACTCACAGAAGGTTTCAACGTGTCCGATCAAGCGAATTTGATGACTTTCAAGTGCTTTTAGAATGGCTTCAACGTGCGAGTCATTAAAGACCCATAAGTCTAAAAGGATATTGGTATCAAGAATGCAAATGGGGCGGGCATCAACCAAAGACGCCTCAAAAAGTTGATGAGGCGTCTGGTTTAATAGATCAATGTAGAGCGATTTTTGCTCAGGGCTCATCGCAAAAGGTCGCCCACGGCACGAGCTTCGTCGATCAATTCGTTTTGCGTGATCGAAATTCGACGACGTACTTCAGGCGTGAGCGGCAAGTCACCAATGATCTTATAGTCGGCATTGCCCGGGCAGAAGCAGGGGAAGCCGCAGATCAAGCCGCGCGGAATGCCGTAGCTGCCGTCAGAGGGCACAGCCATCGTAACCATACGACCGTTGCTACCCATGATCCAATCGCGCATGTGATCGATGGCAGCAGAAGCAGCCGAAGCGGCAGAAGAGGCACCACGAGCCTTAATGATTTGAGAGCCGCGCGTCGCCACGTTCTTCACGAATTCTTCTTCCCACGCAGCGTCCCAGCCGTTTTCAATGCGCTTATTGTTGACACGCAAGAAACGAAGATCGGGGTACATGGTGTTACTGTGGTTACCCCAGACAAAGACTTGGCCGATGGAGGAAACGGGCACTTCAAGCTTTTCTGCAACACGAGCCATGGCACGGTTTTGGTCCAAACGCATCAAAGCAGAGAAGCATTCGGGTTTAAGCGACGGGGCATTGCGTTGAGCAATCAAGGTGTTCGTATTGCAGGGGTTACCCACCACCAACACACGCACATTGCGATCGGCACGTTCGTCTAAAGCACGGCCTTGGCGACGGAAAATTTCACCGTTGGCGCGCAAAAGGTCTGCACGATCCATGCCTTCCTTACGGGGAGCGGCACCGACCATAAAGACGCAATGAGCGCCGTCAAACAATTCTTTTTCATCGGTGTGAGCGGACATTTCAGCCAACGTCGGGAAGGCGCAGTCAGCCAATTCCATCATCGTGCCCTTGAGGCGTTGTTGACTTTCAGGAGTGTTGCGAGCAAGTAATCGCAACTCAACCGGTTGATCATTACCAAAGAGCTGACCCGAAGCAATGCGGAAAAGTAAAGAGTAACCAATATTGCCGCAAGGTCCGGTGATAGCAATACGAATCGGATTAGCCATGATGTTTTGTCCAATGAAGAGAAAATCGATTTTCAGATTATAGAATTATTGAAAATGTTTTTCGTAAAGAGATTGAAGTAATTCAGAGAATATCTTTTATAAGTTGCGACCTATGATTGAGATGATTTCTGTTAAGAAA
>DYCH01000075.1 GCA_019418235.1 Sutterella sp. | reverse complement strand
AAGATCATGTATTGATATAGCATTATATCAATAACAAATACGAATTGCAGTAATTCATCCCTGCAATGAATTACAAGGATTTCTTACTGATTTTCTTTAAAGTTCAATCGTTTCGTGGTAGGCGCACTCATAGAGGTGCGCCACTTCGTTTTTATCCATGCGATAGCCTTGAGGCGCTTCCACTTGAGCTTTGATGGCCCCCATGAGTTGAGCCAAACGAATGGTTTTCTCCCAAGGCCAATTTAAATTCAATCCTCTCAATAACCCGCCTCGGAAGGCATCGCCGCAGCCCACGGGATTGACAAGACTTTCCACGGAAAGGGCTTCAAAGTGTTGAACAACACCTTTTTGAATCAAATCGCATCCCTTTTGAGCGCGAGTAATCACAATCGCCTCAAATTTCGTCAATAAGGACTCTTTACTCCAGGAAGATTTTTGTTGGATCAATTCCCATTCCGCTTCCGACAGTGTCAGGTAGTCGGTGTGCTCAAGCATCCAGTCAATATCTTCACCCGAGAGGTAGCCGGCCGAAGGGCCTACATCCCATACAACAGGCACATGACGCGCTTTTAGTAGGCTGGTATGGGCTTTCATGACGTGCGAAGCGGTTGAAGTAATAATGCCGTGGGTCAGCGGCTCTTCGGGAGAAACGTAGGCTTTATCAGCCAATCTCATGGCACCTTCATGGAAGGTTGCTAACTGATTGCCATTTTTATCGGTTGTGATGAGGGCTTGCGGAGAGTACTCATTTTCAACGGTCATAATGCCGTCAACACGAATGCCGTTTTCACGTAAATGGTGATAGTACGATTGGCAATCAATTAATCCCATCGTGCAGGAGATAAAGGGTTCACCGCCACATGTTTTAAGACTATAGGCGATATTACCTGCGCAACCCCCAAAGTGTTTTTTCATTCGAGGCGCTTGAAAGGTGAGATTAAAGCCTCGAAGTTCTAGTGTAGAGGCGTGTTCAGCAAAAGAGCCGTCAAACTCTAAAATCGTATCGTAGGCGGTGGAACCGGAAATGAAAATACTCATAGTGATAGGCTCTAGAAAAATCCCCGTTAGGTTCGGCTAACGGGGAGTGTGTTATTTTCCTAACTCAATGGATAATTCGTTGGGAACCCCTTCAGAAATTTTGAAGGTAAAGGCCACCTGACGAGTTTCGTTTGGTTTGAGCTTTTGTGTTGCGTCGTTGAGGTAGTCAGTGGGCTTAAGAATGCGACGCGTTAAAATGTCGCCCTTTTCACCCTTAAGAACAATCGTCATCTCAGGAAATACTTCTTCCACAGCTTTTTCGTTGTGAAGGTTAGCGACGATCACATATTCGTCTCCACCGACACGTTGAAGGCTTTGAGAGGCTAAAACAACGTTCTTCGGTTCTTCAACGGGCGCTACTGACGTATTGGTAATCGGTTTGCAAACAAAATACTGACAAAGCGTATTAAACATCGCTTCCGATTGGGGCAATTTTTCGATGATTGCACCTCTGAAAGAAAGCGACAGTTGTAAGCCAATCAAAAGAGCAGCAATGAGCGCAATGGCAATCCAGAGGCCTCGCTTAGACGTTGACTTTTTGGAGGGGAGTTCTTCCTCATCTTCCTCTTCATCGTCTTCAACAGCAACATTGACACGTTGCGGTTCGTGTTGAATGATCTCGATCGAGTTATTTGAGCCGTTAATAACGTCTTGGCGCACAGGACCTAAACGCGGTTCCGTACGAATGCCGACAAGTCCGGAAGGTTTATCATCTTCATCGACGGCATCAAAACCTTGCAATTGGGCAGAAAGAGCGGCCATGCTGGCAACGCCCTTTCGTTCCATTTCGGCTTCTCGCTCAGCTCGAATAACGGCTGTTTCAGTCGGAACGTCTTTAGAGCGATAGAGATGCTCTTTTGCATTAAAAACGTTCTGGCAAAAACCGCAACGAACCAAACCGTCTTTGGCACTTAATTGAGTGTCATTGAGGCGATAAGCTTGTTGACAGCTCGGGCAGCGAGTGATGTAAACAGCCATGATTATTGGGCCTTACGTTGTCCGGCAATGCACACCCAACCGTCTTGTTCTTTCCAAACAGAAAGTTCAACACGAGGATCATGTTCACGATAAACGGCAATGACTTCTTCGGCTTGACGAGCCAAAACGCCCGACAAAACCAAGTGACCGCCAACGTTGACACGAGCTAACAAGGCCGGCGCCAAGAGCTTGAGCGGGTTAGAAAGAATGTTGGCAACAACAACGTCAAACGTCCCTTCGGGCATTTCGTCCGGAAGCACGAATTGGGCGGGTGCCTCATTGGCTTGACTGTTAATTTGAGCGGCTTCGACGGCTTGCGGATCGATGTCCGTACCCCAAACGCGCTCAGCACCGAGCTTACGAGCGGCAATGGCCAAAATGCCCGTACCGCAACCGTAATCCAAAACGGTTTGATGCGCTTGAACGTGACTATCTAACCATTGAAGACAAAGGTGCGTCGTCGGGTGAGAGCCCGTACCAAAAGCAACGCCTGGGTCTAAACGAATGTTAATAGCCGTATCGCCAGCAGGCGGTTCATGCCAAGTCGGCACAATCCAAAGGCGATCGGAAACCTTAACAGGTTGGAATTGAGCTTGAGTGATACGCACCCAGTCTGCGTCTTCAACCGTTTCATCTTTGATAATTTGAGGCGTCTCGATATTTAAGGCTTTGGCAACAATGGCCAAGTCCAAATCAAACGCAAAATCATCATCAACCAACACCTTCAAGAAGGAGTTTTTCCAAGCCATGGGAGCGGGCTCCATGCCCGGTTCACCATAAAGGGGTTGTTCGTCAGGCGTATCGGCATCAGCGTCTTCAATGCTTACCGACAAGGCACCGGCATCCATCAAAGCATCGCCCAACACATCCGTGGCTTTTTCACTGACCAAAAGAGTAATTTCGCGCATTAGATTCCCTCTTCATGCGTTTTGCGTTGATTCTTCAAATCTTGAAGACGTTCTTCCAAATAGTGAATGCTCGTACCGCCTTGGCGGAACTTGCTGTCAGACAAGATTTCACGGTGCAACGGAAGGTTCGTCTTAATGCCGTAGACCACCATTTCGGACAAAGCAATCTTCATGCGAGCAATGGCCGTTTCACGGGTATCGCCATAAGCGATTAATTTACCGATCATGGAGTCATAGTAGGGCGGCACAAAGTAGCCGGCGTACACATGGCTATCAAAACGAATACCAGGGCCACCCGGTGTGTGCCAAGCCGTTACACGGCCGGGAGACGGAATAAACGTAAACGGATCTTCAGCGTTAATACGGCACTCAATGGCGTGACCGTGCAAATTAATATCGCGTTGGCGGTAATTCAAGCGTTCACCGTAAGCCACGCGAATTTGTTCGCGAACCAAGTCAATGCCGGTAATCAATTCCGTGACAGGGTGTTCAACTTGAATACGGGTATTCATTTCAATGAAATAGAATTGGCCGTTTTCATACAAGAATTCAAACGTACCTGCACCACGATAGCCGATGCGTTTACAAGCTTCAACGCAACGTTCACCGACCTTTTCAATTTGTTTGCGGTCAATGCCGGGAGCCGGGGCTTCTTCTAAAACCTTTTGGTTGCGGCGTTGCATGGAGCAATCACGTTCACCAAGATAGATGGCATTGTGGAAATTATCGGCGAGCACTTGAATTTCAATGTGACGCGGATTTTCCAAGAATTTTTCCATGTAAACGGTCGGGTTACCGAAAGCAACCTGAGCTTCTTGCTTAGTCATGGAAACGGCATTAATCAAAGCGGCTTCTGTACGAACCACGCGCATACCGCGACCGCCACCGCCACCACTGGCCTTAATGATGACGGGGTAACCGATCTTGCGAGCGATTTTTAAGATTTCTTCCGGATCTTCAGGTAAGGCGCCGTCAGAACCCGGTACACAAGGCACGCCGGCAGCCAACATGGCTTGCTTGGCTGAAACCTTGTCACCCATGATGCGAATGGAGTCAGGGCGAGGGCCAATAAAGGCAAAACCGGACTTCTCTACGCGTTCGGCAAAGTCAGCATTTTCCGACAAGAAGCCGTATCCAGGGTGAATGGCTTCTGCGTCCGTTACTTCAGCTGCGCTGATAATGGCAGGAATATTCAAGTAGCTGTCAACTGATGAAGCCGGACCGATACAGACGCTTTCGTCGGCAAGTCGCACATACTTCGCATCCACGTCAGCCGTGGAGTGAACGACAACGGTACGAATGCCCATCTCGCGGCAAGCGCGTTGGATACGCAACGCAATCTCACCACGGTTGGCAATAAGAATTTTTCCAAACATAGGATGCTCTATCCGATGATAAACAGAGGTTGACCGAATTCAACAGGTTGAGCGTTATCAACCAAGATTTCTTTGATCGTGCCAGACGTTTCGGCTTCAATTTCATTGAGCAACTTCATAGCTTCAATAATGCACAACGTTTGACCCGCTTCAACCTTGTCACCGACCTTGACAAAAGGCTCGGCACCCGGGTTCGGGGAACGATAGAACGTGCCGACCATCGGAGAGGTCACGGTCGTGCCTTCGACCACGCGTTCTTCAGCGGCAGCAGGAGCGGTTTGAACGCTCGGAGCAACAGGGGCTGCAACAGGAGCAGCAACGGGAGCGGCAACAACAGGAGCCGCGACGGCTACGGTTTGAACTTTATTGACAATGCGAACCTTGTCGTTTTCTTCGGTGACTTCTAATTCAGAAATGCCACTTTCAGCGACCAAGTCGATCAGGGTCTTAAGTTTACGTAAATCCATTTGATATCCCTCTTTGGTTATTCAGTCGGTTTCCCCTACAAAGGATGATTGTGGGAAAACGCTCATTTATTCTGCATTTTCAGGCATTTTCGGTTAAATGTCTAGAAAAATGCGCTAATTTTTACGATTTTTTGATGTTTTTCGTCACGCAAACAGGGTAGTCCTGTTGGTGGGGCAAAATGGAAAAGAGGAAAATATTTTTTGAAGATCGAAGCAATAAGGGCCTAAAACGGCCCTTACTGTTAAGAATTAATCGTTTTTGACGGTTTTGTCTGCAGGGACGTTATCAAAGACCCAATTGAGGAATCCACCACGATTTCGTGAGCAGACATAGACTTTGCCTTCGCCTTTAAACTCTAATACGATGCCTTCCCCCGTTGTTTGGCTATTGACCAACGTACCAAAAAGACCGGATTTGCCTGTATTCATACTTAGCTCGTATTTGAGGTTTGTGTCCCAAGCGACCAAATGGCCGTTATCGACAAAAAGGGACTGGCCGGGATGAACCTCCAGTTCGCGCATTGAACCGAAACCAGAGATGGCTAACTGACCTTTGCCTTCGGTGCCCATGACGAAAAAGCCACCAGAGTTACCTAACAAAGAACGCCCTACCCCTTGATATTTGGAAGAGAGTTCTACGTCTTCAGTACAGGCTAAGAAGGCACCATCGGTGATCATGTATTGTTTTTCGCCAACGTCCAAAATGCGAATATCGCCAGGAATGTTAGGAGCCAAAAGAATTTTCCCGTTACCATCTTCGGCTTCAATGCTTTGTTGGAAGAACGATTCATCGTTGAGAATTTTTCTACCGATTGAACCCAGTAAACCACCACGAGTTTTACCTTTTAGTTTGAGTGCGCTGTCCATTGCAACCATGGCGTTGGACTCGGCAAGGAGTTTGTCGCCTTCTTCTAACTGACAAGCTAAGAGCGGATCGACACTGCCGGTAATTTCAAAACGAACCATTGCGAATTTCCTAAAAAAGACACCAATAACAAAATGATAGCGAATTGGGATTCTTTCTCATGGGAAAAACTTGGGGAAAACGATGGAAAAGGTGTCTTTTTGTAAGAAAAACAAGGAGAACTTGCACGAAGTTTCGAAAAAAGAGTACACCTATCAGTTAAAATCTACTTCTTTATGGTCATGCAAAGAGATTGCGTCATGCACATTCATATTTTAGGAATTTGTGGCACCTTCATGGGGGGTGTTGCACAACTGGCTTGCGCAGCCGGTCATCGCGTCACAGGGTGCGATGCGAACGTGTACCCGCCGATGAGTGATCAGCTTACCAATGCTGGAATTGAATTGATTGAAGGCTATGATGTTGATCAGTTAGCTTTAAAGCCCGATCTGTTTGTGATCGGCAACGCTATCTCGCGTGGCAATCCTTTGTTGGAAGCTATCTTGGATGAGGGCTTGCCTTATACATCGGGGCCTCAGTGGTTAGGCGAGCACGTTTTGTGCGGTCGGCATGTTTTGGCGGTAGCTGGTACTCACGGTAAGACCACAACGTCATCGCTTTTGACGTGGATTTTAGAGTATGCGGGATTAAATCCCAGTTTCTTGATTGGTGGTGTGCCCTCAAACTTTGATCATTCAGCTCGATTGACGGATTCTCGTTATTTCGTCATCGAAGCCGATGAGTATGACACGTGCTTTTTCGATAAGCGATCAAAGTTTGTTCACTATCGTCCCAAAACGGCCATTCTTAATAATCTTGAGTATGACCATGCGGACATTTTCCCGAATTTGGAAGCTATTGAAACGCAGTTTCATCACTTAGTGCGGACAATGTCACATAACGCTTTGGTGGTCGTTAATGACGATTGTGAAGCCCTGCATCGTGTTTTAGACAGAGGCCTTTATAGTGGTTTGGCCTACTTTAACAGTGTAGACGGCTGGCACCTTCAAAATGATTGTGTTTATTTCAAGGAGCAGTGCATTGGCACTCTTCAAATGACTTTAGCTGGTCATCACAATCAACTTAATGCTTTGGCTGCGATGGTTGCCGCAACGCATGTTGGTGTTGATCCTAAGCTTTCGCTAGAAGCTTTAAAAGCCTTCTCTGGTGTTAAACGTCGTATGGAAGTAAAGGGCTGCGAGCGTGGTGTTACGGTCATTGATGACTTTGCCCACCATCCGACGGCTATCGTTGAAACATTGGCTGCCTTAAGAGGTCAAATTGGTTCGGATAAACGCATCATTGCAGTGATTGAACCTCGCAGCAATACGATGAAAATGGGAACGATGAAAGATCGCCTTGCAGACAGTTTAAGGGGGGCTGATGAAGTTGTTTGCTACGCTGCTCCTTCTTTGGGGTGGGATGTAGAGGCAGCGTTGAGTCCGTTAGGGAAAAAATCGCACGTTAAGCATGACATAGAAGAAGTTGTGAAAACGGTTGTTGGCATGGTTCATCCCGAAGATTTTGTTTTGGTGATGAGTAACGGTGGTTTCGGCGGTATTCACGGCAAACTTTTATCTGCATTAAAGGATGCCTAATGGTCGTTATTTATTTACACGGATTTCGCTCTTCGCCAGCGAGTAAAAAAGGACAAATTTTAAAAAAGGCCTTTTCTACAAATGATGAGTTTCGAGCTCCTGATTTAAATGTTGGCCCGCTCGAAGCACAAAAAATTATGTTGGATACCGTGAAAGATTTGGATCCGAAAGAGATTTGTTTGGTGGGGTCGAGTCTTGGGGGTTTTTATGCAACGTGGTTGGCCGAAAATATTGGCTGTAAAGCGGTGTTATTGAATCCCGCAACGGAACCTTGGTCTGTGATTAATGATTATTTGGGCGTTCAAACGATCAACAATACAGATCGAACAATCGATGTGAAGCCCGAGTATGCCGATCAGGCTCGTGAGATGGCTGTCGATGCAACAAACCCTCAACGATATTTGGTCTTTTTGTCAACGGCCGATGAAGTGTTGGATTGGACCAAGGGGCGAGAGAAGTACAGTCATTGTGAACAAATTATTTTGAACGGGAATACCCACGAAATTGAGAATTTCGAGATGTGTTTACCGGCAATTGAAAACTTTATGAAAGATTAAAAATGGAACATACCTTTTTCTCGGCTTTGCTGTTGATGTTTTTAATGGCAGACCCATTGGGCAACATTCCGTTATTTATTGCTTCTTTGCGACAAGTACCGATCAAGCGTCGCAAGGTAATTATTATCCGTGAATGTTGCATTGCTGCGGCCATTTTGTGTGTTTTTGCTTTTGTTGGCAAACCTTTTCTTGATACATTGGGATTAAGCCAAGCTGCTTTGTCCATCGGGGGCGGCTTGGTTGTTTTGTTGATGGCCATTCGAATGGTTTTCCCGTCCAAAGAAGGGGTTTTCGGTGAGTCTCCGTCCGGAGAACCCTTCATTGTTCCTTTGGCTGTCCCCGCATTGGCAGGTCCTTCGACGTTGGCTTCTGTTTTGGTTTTGGTCGGCGGTAATCCCGAACGAATGCTTGAATGGTTAAGCGTGGTTTTACTAACCATGTTTGGCAGTGCAGTGATTTTGATTTTTGCTGATCGCATTCAACAATTGGTTGGAGAAAGAACAACGGCAGCGTTCGAACGTTTAATGGGTTTGATCTTGGCGACCATGGCTGTGCAAATGTTCTTGGGTGGTATTACCTCCTTTGTTAAGACGACATTCTAGGGCTATCAAAAATGTATATTTTTTTCGAAGAAGACGGTACTTTCAAAGTCGGGACAATCTTGTCTCAAAATGGTAATGCCTATCAAGTTGAATTAACGACGGGTCGTCGCACGAAGGTAAAGGGCGGTCATACCTTTTTTACGTTTGAATCGCCCGCTGCCTCAGAAGTGATCCCCGCTGCGCAGGCCATGACGGGCGATGTGGACAAGCAATTTTTGTGGGAAGTTGCCCCCGAAGGCGAGTTCCAATTTGAGGTTTTAGCCAAAGAGTATTTTGGTGAAAACGCAAGTGTTGTTGAACGCATTGCGACCTTGTTGGTTTTGCACGAAAATCCGGTTTATTTTCATCGTAAAGGCAGAGGTAACTACCGTAAGGCGCCCGAGGAAATATTGAAAGTTGCATTGGCTGCGTTAGAGAAAAAGCGTTTGCAAGAAGAGCAAAAGAAGGCTTGGGTTCGTCAAATGGTTGATGAACATATCGTGCCCAAGGAAATTGCGGCACAAGCCATTTCTTTAATTATTAATCCTGACAAAAACAGCATGCTATGGAAGGCTTTATCGGATGCTTCAAGCGAAATGCACTTACCGCCTTTGCGTTTATTGATTCAGTTAGGGGCAATTCCGACGGCTTATCGTTGGCATGTCGATAGCTTCTATGCTCAGTATTTCCCCAAAGGAAAGGGTTTTCCTTCCAGTTTAAGCGAACCAGATGAAGCCAGTTGGACTCAGTTGCCGTTAGCCAGTGTTGAAGCGTTTTCTATTGACGACTCTTCGACCACTGAGATTGACGACGCAATGAGCGTAGAGCATGTTGATGACAAACTCTTGCGCATTGGTATTCATATTGCTGCGCCGAGCTTGGGGATTGAAAGAGATTCTGATATTGATCAGGTGGCTCGTGCTCGTTTGTCAACGGTTTATGCTCCCGGCATTAAAACAACAATGATGCCCGATGCTTGGTTTAAGTCTTTTTCTTTGGATGTCGGTCGTGAAGTTCCCTGCTTGTCACTTTATGCTTTAGTGGACAAGGAGTCGCTTGAGGTTCAAGCAACGGAAACCCATCTTGAACGTATTAGTGTTAAAGAAAACATCCGCTATGACGTCATCGAAGACGAGTTTTCCGAAGAGAAACTTTTAGCCGGTACGGTTAACCATAGCTTCTCCCAAGAGATTACGTGGTTGTGGAAATTTGCCAAGAAGTGCTTAGCCGATCGTGAAGAGGTTCGCGGTCGTCCTGAAATCATCGGACGCCTTGAATGGAGCTTTGACTTGGATGGTGAAGGCGAAAATGCCACCATTCGTTTGAAGTCTCGTCGCCGTGGCTCACCTTTGGATTTGGCTGTCGGTGAGTTGATGATTTTTGCCAATAGCGTCTGGGGTGGTTGGCTCGAAGAAATGGGCGTGGCGGGGATCTATCGCTCTCAGAGCATGGGGCGCGTCAAAATGAGTACGACTCCGGGGCCGCATGACGGCATTGGTGTTGCTCAGTATGCTTGGTGTACGTCTCCTCTTCGTCGCTATGTGGACTTGGTAAATCAACGTCAATTAATCAGTGCAGTTCAAGACACTGAAGCTTGTTATCGCCCCAGTGACACGGACCTCTTTACGATTGTGGCCAATTTCACAACGGTTTATGGCGCTTATTCCGACTTCCAACGCAAGATGGAACGTTTCTGGAGTTTGCGCTGGATTGAGCAAGAAGGCTATAAGACGATTGAAGCCGTTGTGGTCAAAGGTGAATTGATTCGCATTGAAGGATTGCCTTTTACGCAACGTATGCCGGGGCTGCCCGAGTTGCCTCGCGGTCAGAAGATTTTGCTCGATGTGTTGGGCGTCGATTACGTCGATGTACTGCTTGATGCAAGACTTCGCGAAGTGTTGAATGAGACGGATGAAGAGTCGCTCGAAGACACGGAAGATTTGTCTGAACTTCAAAACGAAGAAGCAGCTCAAGAACCTGTTCAGACAGCCTAATGTAACATCCTTCGAGAAGGTCCTAGTGGTACAATGCTAGGGCCTTAGAGATATCTCCGCGAAAGTTGACTTTCGTGAGAGACGATTTTTTGAACTTTTTTTGTGACGAGGTGCGCCGATGCCTATGGACATGCGAGACACCGACAACCGATTGGAGGCAGTGTCCTTAGAGGATGCTTCCTTGGCTCGTGAGCCTGAGCTCGCGAGTCGTGCCCTCGCTCGCATTCAGCAATGCATCGATAAAGCGGAAGACCAACGTCGCAAAATCACCGCTACCGGTGCCCTTTCCACGGATCAGGAAAGCATTATTCGTAATGGCCTTTCCGTTCAAGTCAAGGCAGAAATTGCCAAGATCCTAGAACCTCTTCACCCTGCAGACGTTGCCTACATTTTGGAAGCCCTTCCGAATGACGAGCGTATGATCGTTTGGGAATTGGTGCAAGCCAATCAAGACGGGGAAGTGTTGGTCGAGGTTAACGAAGGGGTTCGTGAGACGTTGATTGACGCCATGGATCGCGACGAGTTGGTCGATGCCATGGAAACGTTGGACACCGACGAAATCGCTGACTTGGTGGAAGACTTGCCGCCTGATGTGGTTGCAGAAGTTCAAGAAGGTTTGACAACGAAGGAGCGCGCACAGTTGCGCGCTGCTATGAGTTACCCAGAAGAAAGCGTGGGTGCTCGTATGGACTTCGAAGTTGTCTCCGTTCGGGAAGAGGCTAACCTTGAAACCGTGTTGCGTTATTTGCGCAGTTTCGAGGAATTGCCCGAACTCACCGACATGATCTTTGTGATCGATCGTCATCAAAAACTCAAAGGGGTTTTGCCTGTTTCTAAGATCATTGTGAGCGATCCGGAACGCACCGTTATTGAGTTGATGCAAACGGACGTTTTGACCTTAAATCCTTTGGATGAAGCCACTGATGCTGCACAAGCCTTCGAACGTTATGACTTGGTGAGTGCGCCTGTAGTGGATGAAACCGGTCGCTTGGTTGGCCGTTTGACGGTTGACGAAGTGATGGACGTGATTCGTGAGTCCAGTGAAGAAGATGCGTTGGCGGCTGTGGGTTTGACCGATGAGCAAGACTTGTTCGGTAGCATTTGGGAGACTGCAAAAAGCCGTTGGGTATGGTTAGGCGTGAACCTTTGTACGGCATTTTTTGCTTCTCGCGTCATTAATGCTTTTGAAGGCACCATCTCTCAGGTTGTGGCCTTGGCTACGCTTTTGCCGATTGTGGCTGGTATGGCCGGCAATACCGGTAACCAAACATTGACGTTGTTGGTTCGTTCCTTGGCCATGGGTCAAGTCAATACGGCTAACAAATTTGATCTCTTTAAGAAAGAATTGTCGGTTGCCATCATTAACGGGATGTTGTGGGGCTTGATTGCCGGTGGTTTAGCCTGGCTTCTCTACGCCGATAGCGCTTATGGGATGAAGTTGGGTTTGGTGATGTTCTTAGCCATGATGCTCAACATCTTCGTGGGTGCTTTGGTGGGTTTGATTGTCCCGCTCACGCTTAAAAAATTGGACAGAGACCCCGCGATTGGGAGCTCCGTCCTTCTTACCTTTATCACCGATAGCGGTGGCTTCTTGATTTTCTTAGGGTTGGCTACGTTCTTCTTCTAACTAAAATCGCCACTTTCCCATTGCGCAATACTTAAGGCTGTTAATCCTGCCGTTTCTGTTCTTAGGACGCGTGGCCCCAATAAGCAAGCATCAAAGCCCAAATCCACAGCAAGTGAAATTTCTTCTTCGCTAAAGCCTCCCTCGGGGCCGACGGCAAAACAGACTGAAGTGAGTTGTGCAAAGGTTAATTTCTTTTGAGCACCGGGTGCCAAAATAACTTTTTGGTCGGCCTCAATACTGCGAAGAGCGCTCTCAAGTTTGGGTTGCCATTGCACGCGTGGGAAAAAGCTTCTCCCACATTGCTCACAAGCAGAAGCAACCGTCTTTTGCCATTGTTCAATTCGTTTTTCAAGGCGCTTTTGATCTAACTTGGTGACCGAGCGAGCGGCTGGTGTCACAATAATCTCGGTGACTCCTAACTCTGTTGCTTTTTCTAAAATCCAATCTAACTTTTCTTGGCTGACCAACGACTGAATAAGCGTGGTTTGAATGGGGCTTTCTGTTTGACTTTTTTGAACATTAAGAATTTCAGCATCTGTGCGATCGCTGAAAAAGTGCAAGATGACCTCTGCTTCGTGACCACGGCCGTCAAATAAAACAGCACGGTCGCCTTCTCGCATACGCAAAACACGAGAAGCGTGGTGAGCAGGTTTTTCCGGTAACGTTAATGTTGCTTGCGGTTCAAAGGTGTCGTCAACAAAAAAGCGTGGAGCCATAGCGAATTCCTCAAAGACTGATGCAAATTGTAGCGAACTCTTCTTTGAGAAGATTTTTGCTTGAAAAAGATGATGAAAATCAGATCGTTTTTGAGAATTTTGCAATTTGTTGAGTTATGTGGCCTTTCGGGCTTGCAAAAAGGCAAAAACGTCCGCTAAATCAAGTAAAATCTAATAGATTGAAGTTACCCGATCAGGGTGCTGTTTGTCTTTTTATTTTTTGGTAGAGAATCTATGTCCTGCTGTGTCACACCTCAATTAATGGCCAACGCTATTCGTGCTTTGGCGATGGATGGCGTTCAAAAGGCGAAGTCGGGTCACCCGGGTATGCCGATGGGGATGGCTGATATTGCCGTCGCTTTGTGGACGCGTCACTTGCATCACAATCCGGCAGATCCGAGTTGGTTGGGTCGCGATCGCTTCATTTTGAGTAACGGACACGGTTCCATGTTGCAATACGCATTGTTGCACTTGACCGGTTACGACTTATCAATTGATGATTTGAAGAATTTCCGTCAATGGCACAGCAAGACGCCGGGTCACCCCGAAGTGGATGTAACGCCGGGCGTTGAAACGACCACGGGTCCCTTGGGTCAAGGTATCGGCAATGCTGTCGGTATGGCTTTGGCTGAGAAGATGTTGGCAGCCGAATTTAATCGCCCTGGTTTAGATGTGGTGAATAACTACACGTATTGCTTCTTGGGCGACGGTTGCTTGATGGAAGGCATCAGCCACGAAGTGTGCTCTTTGGCCGGTACGTGGAAATTGAATAAGTTGATCGTGATTTATGACGATAACGGCATTTCCATTGATGGTAAGGTGATTAACTGGTTCTCTGATGAAACGGGTGAACGCTTTAAGTCTTATGGCTGGAATGTCATCGGTCCGGTGGATGGTCACGACATTGACGCTATGGATAAGGCCATTGCCGAAGCCAAGACGAGCGAAGATAAGCCCACGTTAATCATTGCCCGTACGGTGATCGGCAAGGGTTCTCCCAATCGTGCCGGTACGAGCAAAGTCCACGGCGAAGCCTTGGGTGACGAAGAGTTGAAGTTGACCCGCGAAGCTTTGGGTTGGAAGTGGGATCCGTTCGTTATTCCGCAAGAAATCTATGATGCCATGGATGCCCGTAAGTCCGGTGCTCAATGGCAAGCCGATCACGACGCCAAGATGGCTAAGTACAAGGATGCTTTCCCGCAAGAGTACGCCGAACTCAAGCGTCGTTTAGCTGGTGAATTGCCCGCTAACTTCGAAGCTGTGATGCAAAATGCTATTGCCGCTGCTGCTCAAGCTCAAGAAACGGTTGCTACGCGTAAGGCCAGCCAAAAGGCTTTAAATGCTTTTGCACCGTCCGTGCCGGAATTGTTGGGTGGTTCTGCTGACTTGACGGGTTCGAACTTGACGAACTGGACGGGCGTTGAAGCCATGCGTCCGGATACCTATTTGGGTCGTCATGTGAACTATGGTGTTCGCGAATTCGGTATGTCTGCTATTCAAAACGGTGTTGTGCTCTACGGTGGTTTCATTCCGTTTAGCGCTACGTTCTTGACGTTCTCTGACTACAGTCGCAACGCCATTCGTATGGCGGCACTGATGAAGTTGCGTTCGATTTTTGTCTTTACGCACGACTCTATCGGTTTGGGTGAAGACGGTCCGACGCACCAATCCATTGAACATATTCCGAGCTTGCGCTTGATTCCCAATTTGAATGTTTGGCGTCCGTGCGATACGGTTGAGGCTTTGGTTGCTTGGCAAAGTGCCCTTGAATCTCGTCAAACGCCGTCTATCATTATTGGTTCTCGCCAAAACATTGAATTTACGGCTCGTGATGTTGCTTGCGTGACCAAGCAAGCCCAAGAGGCTGTGAAGAATGGTGCCTACGTTTTGCTTGAATCTGGCAAGGGTGCCGATCAAGTCGAATGCGTGCTTTTGGCAACGGGTTCAGAAGTACCGTTAGCTGTGAAGGCTCGCGCTCGTTTGGAAGAAATGGGTATCGGTACGCGTGTGGTGTCCATGCCCTGCGTTGACTTATTCGATAAGTTACCGCAAGAAGAACAAGATAAACTCTTAACCAAGGCTCCGAAGGTTGCTATTGAAGCAAGCGTGACGGGCTTGTGGTACAAGTATGTTAAGTGTGGTGCTGTGATCGGTATCGATACGTTCGGCGAATCTGCACCTGCTAATGTGCTTTGGGAAAAGTTTGGTTTCACTGTGGATCGTGTGGTTGAAGCCGCCCACAACTTAATTCAACGTTAATCCTTTAAAGGGGAATTTTGACATGACCATTAAGGTTGCTATTACTGGTTTTGGCCGTATCGGTCGTAACGTCTTGCGTGCCCATTACGAATTCGGCAAGAAGCACGATATTGAAATCGTTGCTATCAACGCCATGGGCGATCTCAAGACCAATGCTCACTTGTTGAAGTATGACACCGTTCACGGTCGTTTCAACTCTGACGTTCAAATCGAAGAAGTTTCTGAAACGGAAAAGTATTTGATCGTTGACGGTGACCGTATGCGCGTTTTGTGCGATCGTAACCCGCTCAACCTCCCCTGGAAGGAATTGGGTGTTGACATCGTTTTGGAATGCACGGGTGCTTTCCGCACGAAGGAAAAGTGCTTGATGCACTTGGAAGCCGGTGCTAAGAAGGTGTTGATCTCTGCTCCGGGTAAGGGTGTTGACGCTACGGTTGTCTATGGTGTTAACCAAGACGTTTTAACTTCCGATATGACGGTTGTCTCCAATGCTTCTTGCACGACGAATGCTTTGGCTCCGGTTGTGAACGCTTTGCACAAGTCCTTGGGTGTTGAACGTGGTTTGATGACCACGATTCACGCTTACACGAACGACCAAACGTTGACGGACGTTTATCACAAGGATTTGCGTCGCGCTCGTGCTGCTACGCACTCCATGATCCCGACCAAGACCGGTGCTGCCGCCGCTGTTGGTTTGGTGTTGCCGGACTTGAACGGTAAGTTGGACGGTTTTGCTGTTCGCGTGCCGACCATCAACGTTTCTTTCGTTGACTTGACGTTTGAAGCCAAGCGTGACACGACGGTTGAAGAAGTGAACGCCATCATGAAGGCTGCCGCTGAATTGCCGGAAAACCAAGGTATCTTGGGTTACAACGATTTGCCGTTGGTTTCTATTGACTTTAACCATGATGAACACTCTTCTGTGTTTGATGCTACGTTGACGAAGGTCTCTGGCACGCGCATGGTCAAGGTTACGGCTTGGTACGACAACGAATGGGGCTTCTCTTGCCGCATGTTGGATACCATGAGCGCCATGATGAACGCTTAATTTTTCCTCTTTATCTATGGATCACTCCCGTTTGTCAAGGATTAAATTCTAATATTCAAACGGGTTA